>JAZRJZ010000011.1:0-29697 GCA_045646085.1 Candidatus Nanosyncoccus sp. | reverse complement strand
TAATGCTAATGGTACTACCAGCATCCTATTCAAGATTGGTGCCAAAGCTTCTTCCTCCCAAGCTTCTGGTGATTATACTAATGTGATTAATTTTACGGCTACAGCTAACTATGTACCATACACTATAGACAATATGTACTACATGCAAGACTTCGCCAACCTCAGCTTTGCTGAACTAACTAATGTCTTATCCTCCATGACTCAAAATACTCAATATACTTTAAAAGACTCTCGCGACCAACAAGATTACACTATTACTAAGCTTTCAGACGGCAATGTCTGGATGACTAAGAACTTAAACCTTGCTGGCGGGACTACAGTAACACCAGCAGATTCTAATGTAGATACCGACTATACTTTACCTGCTTCGAGTACCTCTGGATTTAATAGCGATGATCCGTATGTATATAATTCTAACAGCGAAACGTGCTCTAATTATGATCCATGTTATTCATATTATTCTTCGGCAGCTGCTGCTGCAAACACGGGAATTTCTGGTAATCAACATTTGTATGATATCTGTCCGAAAGGCTGGAAGATACCAAGCGAATCGGAACTTAGTGCGCTTACGGGAATATACTCTACTGGTGCTACATTAACCGCTAACCCATTTCGGGCTGTTTATGGTGGGAGTTATAAGAGTAGCGGGCTTAATAATGGTGGAACGTATGGCTATTATTGGTCGTCCAATGTTGACAGTCGAGCGCCTTCATATCGTGCTATGCTCATAATACAAAATAATAGCGCTAGCTTTGGTGATGTATATAAGGTTAATGGTGACGGGGTGCCAATTCGCTGTATTTTGAAGTAATGACTTTGGTTTTAATTAGAGTGAAATAGTTATTTGATATAATAGAACTATGGAGAAGACGTTTTTCTTTTATGATTTAGAGACATCGGGGTTGAACCCGCGGGAAGATCGGATTATGCAATTTGCGGGGCAGAGGACGACACTGGATTTAGAGCCAATTGGCGAGCCAGTAAATGTTTTGGTAAAAATGACCGATGATGCTTTGCCGAGCCCGGCGGCAATTAATGTGACAAAGATTACACCGCAAGATACGCTTAGGGATGGGATTAGTGAGGCGGAGTTTTGCAAATATATAACGGAAGAGATTTTTGTGCCGAATACGATTGCAGTTGGTTATAATACGGTACGATTCGACGATGAATTCATGCGAGCGATTTTGTGGCGGAATTTTTATGATGCGTATGAGTGGGAATGGAAGGAAGGACGAAGCCGGTGGGATATTTTGGATGTTGTGAGACTAACGCGGGCATTAAGACCGGAAGGAATTGAGTGGCCATTTACGGAAGACGGAAGGGCGACGAATCGAAGTTATGCCGCAGCAGTACGATGCGTTTTAGATAATTAATCACACCCCAGGGCTAAACATCTTCAACTTTTTCTCGTGCGCTTTGTAGTTTTTGTCGTGACTGCCGACCTCGGCCCAAAAGGCTTTTGAATGATTCATATGATTAAGATGCGCTAATTCATGCAGAATCACATAATCACGCAAAGCTTCTGGAACTTTCATCAGTCCGATATTCAATGATATAGTGCGGTTCGACGAACAACTTCCCCACCTAGTATTTGCATGCGACAGCCTACATTTATCATATTTATAACCGTACAACTTAGCGTAATATTCTAAGCGATAAGGCAAATACTCTTTCGCCTTTTTCATGAGTAGCTTCTTCTGATAATCGCGCGCGCGCTGCTCCCTAGGATCCTTTAATGGTAATTTTTCTCGAATCATCTTACGATTAGAATTCAAAAAACGCTTCGCTAAAAATTCTGAAGTGTATTTTGGTACGGACATCGATAATCTCCCGGAAGTAGATACCGAAAATTTAATCCCACGCGACCAGGCATTGCGCCGAACAATTACTTCGCCAAATTCTTTGTCTATGATTTTCATTTAACTTCTACTAAGTCAGCCAAGCCCACAACTACGTGTTTAGTCTGGGTTTCAAAAGTATGTTTACCAGAAAGAATTATTGGCCTTTCCGATTCTTCCGGAGCTTCTATCTCAGAGACTGCAGAGTCGTAAAAACTTTTTGCCTTAGAAACAGACTTGAATTTCGTCTTTAACCTATTACGAATAGTCGCCACATCTGTTTGAATCCAAATCAAAGATGGCTCATAGCCTGAATTCCGCATCAAATTACGGATTTCAATGCGCTCTCTTTCTGTATTAATGCCCCCTTCAATCACAATCGTTTGACGAGTCCGAGCAATCAATTCAAGAATAACTAATAGCTTCTCTCGCGAAAAATCATTCTCGCTTTCAATCTGATCTAAATCATAATATGCCAACCCAAATTTCTTTGCAAACTTCGTCGCAAAAGTAGTTTTACCACTGCATGGCGCACCAAATACCAAAAGCGCACGTGGTTTTGTCTTGTTATTACCTTCCATCATAATTTTATTGTATCATATAATCAAGATTTGTGGTAAAATAAAAGCAGCACATTCAAAGGGGTATAGCTCAGTTGGTAGAGCACAGGTCTCCAAAACCTGGTGTCGGGGGTTCAAGTCCCTCTGCCCCTGCCACATAACGGCTCAAGCTAGCCGTTTTTTTCAGGAACCCCCGAAACTTTGTTGCGGGGGTTCAAGTCCCTCTGCCCCTGCCATAACACGGCTCAAATTCAGCCGTTTTTTTGTTAAATCAAAATTTTTGTGCTAAAATAGTATGGATGAAAATACTTATGTTAGGATGGGAACTTCCACCGCACAACAGCGGAGGACTCGGTGTGGCCTGTTTGAACATGGCCAGAGCGCTTTCTCGCGAAGGCGCAAGCATCGATTTTGTTATTCCCTACACCGCTTCGCATCCTCAAATAGATTTCATGAACGTTGTCTCAGCTACACCTATCGATCCGTTGTTCCGCTATGGTGGAGGCGCTTATGAATCACTCAAGATTTTCGAACAATTTATTCCAGCAATCGACCACGATAGCCTAATGTCTATTCGTGACATTCAAAAAGAATATTGTAATTATGTAGATAAATACCTCATCAATCATCAACCAGACATCGTTCATGCCCATGACTGGCTCACCTACGAAGCAGGTATTTTGGCTAAAAAAGAACATAACGTCCCCTTAGTCGCACACGTACACGCTACGGAATTCGATCGTTCTGGTATGAACAGTGGTAACCCTCTAATCCACGAAATCGAATACGAAGGCTTAATGATGGCCGACCGAATTATCGCCGTATCAGAATCAACTAAGCGCATCATTCACGAAAAGTATAAAATTCCACTGTCCAAGATTGATGTCATTTACAATTCACTTGACGAGGATTACGAAAAAATCAACTACGAGTTTAATGACAGCACATATAATTATATAAATAATTTAAAAAACAAAGGCTATACCGTCGTATCTACGGTTGGGAGATTTACAATTCAAAAAGGCCTACACAATCTAATGCAAGCCGCAGCCATGGCTATTTCCAAAAATCCGAAATTACTCTTTATTTTTGCTGGCGACGGCGAAGAACGCAACGAATTAATCGGTCTCGCAGCCGAACTAGGAATCTCAAAGAACGTCATCTTTACCGGGTTTATCCGTGGCAAAAAACTAAGAGATATCTATTCTATTTCTGATATCTTTGTCATGAGTTCTATCTCGGAGCCATTTGGACTAACCGCACTTGAGGCTGCACACCATGGCGACGCACTCATCCTGACAAAACAATCGGGGGTCTCGGAAATCATCTGGTCCGCCATGAAATACGACTTTTGGGACCAACAAAAACTAGCCGACGAAATAGTATCAATATCTGAAAACAAAGACTTGAAAGAAGCCCTTCAGAATAATGTTTTAGCCGAATATCACAAAATATCATGGGATCAAATTGCCAAAAAATGCCTGAAAGTGTATAATAGAATAAAACATAAGAGGAAATAGATGCGAGCAATCTGTTTATATTTACATATCCATCAACCCATCCGCTATCGCGAATATTCTGTTTTTGATGTAGCAAACGACTCCAACTATTTCAACGGCGAATACAACGGCCGTCAATCAAACGAACGTATTTTTCATAAAGTCACCAACAAGTGCTACAAGCCAATGCTAGATCTTCTAGAGACCAACATGAAAAAGCATCCAGACTTTAAAATTTCATTCTCTATTACCGGGACCTGGATCGAACAGGCCGAAAAATGGGCGCCAGAGTTAATTCGACAAATCAAACGCATGGTAGATTTAGGGCAAGTAGAAATAGTCAGCGAAACCTATTACCATTCATTAGCTTATTTTTATAATTTAGAAGAATTTAATTCGCAAGTCGATCAACATACAGCCAAGATTAAAGAATTATTCAATGTCGAACCAAAAGTATTTCGTAATACGGAATTATCTTATAATGACAGCCTTGCTGCCTGGGCAGAAGCTCGCGGCTACAAAGGTATCGTAGCAGAAGGCTGGGACAAAATCCTCGGCTGGCGTAGTCCTAATCACGTTTATCGCCCAATCGGCTGCAAAAACATTAAATTATTACTCAAAAACTATCGCCTGTCCGACGACATCGCATTCAGGTTTTCTAACCGCAGCTGGTCCGAATGGCCGCTCACTGTGCCAAAATATCTTGATTGGCTTCATATGGATGCATTACGCGGCAACCTTATCAACTTATTCATGGATTTCGAGACTTTTGGTGAACACCAATGGGCGGACACGGGTATATTTAACTTTATGGACCAATTAATCTCGAATTGGCTTTCAGAATACGATAACAAATTCGTCACTGCCTCTGAAGCATGCGACTTAATGGAACCCGTCGACGAAATCTCAATGCCAGAAACCGTCACCTGGGCCGATACAGAGCGAGATCTATCCGCTTGGGTATCAAACGCCATGCAGAACACCGCCGAAAAAGAAATCTATTCAATGCGAGAAGATATCCTAAAAACAGAAGACAAGCAATTAATCTCGGACTGGCGCCTACTCACCACCTCAGACCATCCATATTCTATGTGTACTAAATATTGGAATGACGGCGACGTGCATGCGTATTTCTCTGCTTACGCCTCACCCTACGAATCATTTATGTATTTTATGAATATTATCCGCGACTTAGAATATAGAATCGACATCAAAAAATAACCCCCTTTCGGGGGTATTTTTAACGCTTCTTTTCTTTTACTTCATTACGGCCGAGATTCTTCTTGGTCTCAACGAATAAAACATGTTTCCTAAGTACTGGATCATATTTACGCAAAGACAACTTATCTGGCGTATTCATTGTATTTTTCTTGGTATAGTAAGCCCTGACCCCAGATTCTTCCGAAACGAGCCCAACTAGCTTTCTCTTAGTATTATTCTTCTTTGCCATAACTCTACAAATGATACCACAGTTCATAAAAAAAGTAAAGAGATGGGGCGCAACTTTTTAGTCACGCCCCTTAGATGGTTACACCTTGCCTTTTCCTCCGCACCGAGGACAGTCAATGTTTGGACCAAGAGATTGGACAATTACACCACTTCCCATACATCTCGGGCAAGTAGACATAATCCTTCCAGCACAAACATGACGTTTATAGTCCTCCTCAGTCAGGAGAATCTTACCGCACCTACGACATTCCCAATGCAATCATCTCACCTCCTTCAGAAGGTACAAACTGTTTTTACAGATTATGCAAGTATTATAATGAATCTACTAATTTTTAGCAAGCAGTAGCTTAATAAATTCCTTTATATCTTTTAGGCCCTTATTATTATCTGCACGAATAAATACTTCCGGGTCATCGACAAAAGATAAAGAAGAAATCATTTCATAAATCTTTTTTATTAGGCTTATTAGCTGTTTCTCGTCTTCATCATTAAATTCATAAACTTTATCATGAACCAAATCGTCTCCATCCGGCGTTACAAACAAAATGTGTGCTTTCTTGACCTTATACTTCGCATAAGTAGGAGAATTATTTAGAAGTAATTTATAAAAACCCAGTTGAAGCATATATTTATATAATGTCGCATGGGACTGCCATTTTTCTTTGTGATAACCACCAGTTTTGAAATCATAAATCTCGATAGATTTTTGATCCTCATCAATTATCATATGGTCTATTTTTCCAGTGACAGGGACACCCTCGATGGCTAATTTCTCCGGACCAAAATTCACCTCTGCCTTCCCTTGTCGCAAAATATCACCAAATTCCTTTAGAGAAACCATCAAATCATTCGGGCCTTTTTCGCGAATTTTTTGACTAACATCAGATGGCAATTCTCTTTTATCTAATTCCGACAAGAACAATTCAACTGCTGCCTCATCGCTGAGGTTTTTATTAGTTACTGCTTCAAAAGTTGTGTGAATCAAATTGCCAAACGCCAATGCTTCAGTCTCCGGTTCCCGTGGAACGCCTAGAACATAATTCTTGAAAAATTCTTGTGGACCAGCATAGACAATATCAATAAATGAAGTCAGCCCAGAAGCAGACAAACGGTAATTTTTTACTCTATCTAAATAGATTGCTCTCATGTCGGGCGAAAGCTTAGCATAAGGAGCTAACCAATTTCTCAAATTATCCGTAATCTTGTTTTCTTTTTCAATTTCATACTTACAATTCACCGTTTTAGAAGGCAAAAACGGAGAAATTACATCATCTCCATCAACATATTCATCAAGATATTCCAAGCGCTCAGGTGATTTTCCATTAAAATCATGCAATGAATTAGTCAAATACAAAGCAAATTTGGCGCGAGTCAAAGCGACATATAACACTCTCAACCTCTCACCATCCGTCATGCCCGTATGACGAATTTGAGTCAAATTCTTAGGCAAAGAAAGCAAATTATTATTCCCTTTTCCTTTACCCCAGGCAGTATGATCAACCGAAATCATAAACACATATTTAAACTCCAAACCTTTAGCCTTGTGTGCACTTAAGATTTGCACTGCATCATCTGCTTCCTTATAAGGACTAATCATGTTAAGCGGCATCTCGGCATCAGAATAATCGTCAATCATATTGATCAAATCTACCAATTTCAAAGCCTTTTCACCAAAATGCTTTTTGAGCTTACCCCTAAGCGCAGCCAAACTTTCGTACAAAGAAAAAGCCTCATACTCACCTTGATTCGTATAATATTCAAGAAGAGGTGAACGATAACCATCCAGCTCGCTCGCGCCAACCAAATAATCCAAAAAAATCTCTAACGGCTCATTAAAAGATTTTGCTACCAGATTTGCCAAAAACTTAGCCACATCTGTAATTTCGGAGTTTGAAGACGCGCTTAAATAATCAAATACCGACTTTTTATCGCGCCTAGCAGCACCAATAATATTAACTACCTCGACCATCGGCAATTTAAAGAACGGGAAAGATAATATCTCAACGATAGAAGTATTTTCGTTCTTCTCGTTCGCAAGTTCATAGACATAACGAGCCAAAGTCAAAATTTGATGAATTTTTTCATCTTCTAGTAAGTTATCTTTTTTCTCATAAGCAATCTTGATTTCTGGATGAGATTTGAGAAAAGGCAAAAGTGGCATAAAATATTTAGTTTTATAAGAAATGACAGCAATTTCACTCTGTGGTACTCCACTTTTTATCAGTTCAGAAATTCTATCCGCCACAAAACTATATTCCATTTCACTCGACAAGAATTCAAAGCGATGTATTTCAGACTGTTTAGGCGCAGGCTGATGAGCTATCAATTCCTTATCCGCAAATCTATCAGGAGCCTGATTGATAATTTGCCGAGAAAAATCCAAAATTTCTTGAGTACTACGATAATTTTCTATTAATGGCACGACATTTGCTTGGTAGTGTTTTTGAAAATCTGTAAGATTGGTCGACAAAGCTCCCTGGAATTCATAAATAGCCTGATCGTCATCTCCTACCGCCATTATCAAAGGTTTCTCATAATCAGTCAAAGCCTTGATAATAGCAAATTGCGAAGGATTAGTATCCTGAAATTCATCTAGCATAATAAACTGGTAGCGCTCCGACAAAGTCGCCTTAAACCCAGCATCATTATGTAAAACTTTTACCGCTTCTTCAATCATATCATCAAAATCAAACAAACCATTTTCATTTAAATAATCATTGTACTTTTCCATCACCCGAGCGACAGACAAAAGCTTTTTATTAGCGACTCTATCCTTTAATCTATAACTGCCCCGACCATCCTTTTCGAAATATGCATCCTTCCACTCAGATAACGGCCTGATTTTTTCGCTAGATTCCGCCTCGCATATTGCACTCTTCAAATCCTTAGCCAAATTCACGATCGAACGTTCAATGTTCTTAACTATTGGAGGAAGATCGGTATAATCTTTTAAGATTTCAAAAATCGGCTTATAGGCATTCTCGTAAGAATCTTTAAAAACTCGAGGCACGATGTTTTTAAGAAGTGGTGAAATAGCCTCGGATAAAATCTTAGAATCTTCTAAGTTTTGCTCTGCAATTTTTGTCAAATCAGAGGACGAAAGACCGGCAGATTTAGCAGACGAGATTACACTAATAATATCTTTTACGTTATCTTTCCTGAGAATATCCGTTCCAGGTAATTTATCTTGAATGTTTTTTACTATCTTAAATTGCGAAACTTCATCTACTGGAGAATCTATCATTCTGTCATAATTTTCAGCATAATTTTTGTACTGCGCTAAAATATCCGAGCCAAAAGCATGATAAGTCCCTATATTTACTTTTTGCCCCTCTTTGCCAACAATAGATTTTAACCTTTCCCGCATATTTGTGGCACCCGACTCAGTAAATGTGAGACACAAAATGTTTTCCGGATTGGTATCAGTGTTTTTCAAAATATAAGCAACTTTTTCAGACAGTAACTGAGTTTTTCCAGTTCCAGGACCTGCCAAAACCAAAAGTGGCCCATCTAGATATTCTACGGCTTCCTTTTGTTTTTCATTTAAGCCCATCTACCTCCTTTAAAAATGTCTTTAAGATTACTGCACTATCTGGTAGATCTATCACATCATCGCGTATTTGACGTAAGGCCGAAATACCCTCAATGGTCCGATTGGGCATGCGATCAGAACCCTCAGCAAGCGTCTGTCCAAATTCATAATTTCGAGACGGGAAACCACATGTAAGCTCTAAATCATTCAGCCCACAAGCAAGCGAAAAAGTTTCCTCATCTGCAGAATTTAAAGCAAGAATCGACCGTATTTCATCTGAAGCGTCAACAATAAATCTTTTCCAAGCTTCGGAGTCTTTTGAGAGTTTATTATAGCCAGCTATCATAGCATAAACATTCTTCAAGGCTCCACAAATCAAAACACCTAATCTATCATCAGTATAATCAAAACTAATATAATCAGCCGTAAATAGTTCAGATAAAAGATTATCTGTAATCGTAAACGTTGTGGGTTTATGAGCTTTGATATCATCCGCAAAACCGACACCAGCAAGCACCATCCAGTTTTCAAATTTAGCAAATGAATCTAAAGATAAAAACCCTTTCGAAGCAATAACGAGCGGCATTGACGCAGGAACATTAGCTAGAATATCGTCACCAACTTCAGAAGGAGCCGCAAAAATAACCAATTCAGAACGCCCCAATACGTCATTTAGATCGCTTTGTTCTAAAATCGGGTCATAATAATCAACTTCATGGTTATTAGTTTTTAAAATATCGCCAAGCGCCGTACCAAAAACTCCTGCACCTATAATGCCTATTTTCATACTTCTCCTATCAGTTTTACAGATTCCGCCTCGGGCAATTCCTCAACATCTCTAAGTTTGCGCTCAATCGAGCGCGAAGTAGTTTTTGCAGAGTCAATTTTGTTAGCCGATTCTTGCAATTTCTTCTGAACACCTTCCAATAAATCCGAAAATTTACCAAATTGCGTCTTAACCGCGCCAAGCGTCTGCCAGACTTCTGCGGAACGCTTCTCGATAGCCACCGTTTTAAAGCCCATCAAAAGACCATTGAGAGCTACTGGCAAAGTTGAGGGACTAGTAATCGAGACATGATATTTTTGTCGAATCTCGTCTGACAAACCTGGTATACGCAGTATTTCAGCATAAAGTGATTCAGTAGGCACAAACATCATACCAAAATCCGTAGTCATCGGTGGATCTAAATATTTTGTAGAGATCTTTTTGGCTTGTTCTTTTACATCCGCCGCAAGTGCTTTTGAAAACTTTTCAATCTCAGTTTTATTTCCATCATCATAAGCAGCGATTAAACGAGAATAATTCTCTACCGGAAATTTAGAATCTATAGGAAGATAGACCAAACTATCTGCATCCTTTCCCGGCATTTTTATCGCAAATTCAACCCTGTCCGAACTACCCTTTTTAGTAATTATATTCTCTTCGTACTGAGATTTATTCAAAATGTCTTCAATGATGGCGCCAAGCTGAACTTCGCCATATATTCCACGGGTTTTTACACCTTCCATAACCTTTTTTAGATCACCTACGCCATTCGCCAAATTCTTCATCTCGCCCAAGCCTTGATAAACTTGAGTAAGTTGGGTAGATATCGATTTAAAACTTTCATTAAAACGTTTTTCTACAGAGGCTTTTAGCTTCTCATCGACCGTTTCTCGCATCTCTTCTAGCTTCTTTTCGTTTCCAGTTTGCAATCTCTCAAGGTTATCAGCAATTTCTTTACGATTTTCACGAAAATTGCGATCAATCGCTGGATTAATCTTGCCCACTTCGCCTTCCATACGAATAAGACGTTCACTCATTGCCTTAAAATCAGCACGATCGCCCTTCCCCCGTCCGCTCTGCACAACAAGGATAATTAATACAATCAATAATACTACGATTATCCCCCCTATAACACCTAAAAATATATCCATAAATATATTATATCATAGATTATTCATCATCGTCTTCGAGCTTAGATAGAGCATAAGCGGCTCCACTAGCGACCGCCGCCGCCGCAATCATAGTTGCAAGCTCTGCAATGACAGGAGGTTCACTAAACTCTGAGTCGCTATCATCATCTAACATCACACCCATCGGAGATTGATATCCGCTATGAGCGTCTAGCGACTCGTCATCTTTACTAACCCCTCCATCAACACTATTCAAATTAGCAACTTGACTATTCAAACTCTGATTATTGCTTTGCGAACTATTTTGCTGTTGTATCGAGCTCACCACAGTCATCGCCGATCTAAAGGCTTGAACCAAGTTCATATCAGCGTTTGGATTGCTCAGATACCAGTTGAGAATGTCTGCATTGGTCTTCACATATTCCATCATAAAGACAAACTTTAGATTATTAGTAGTAGATTTTTGCTTGTAATACCTTGTTCTGTCATAAAGACCAGACAAATTCGTCAGCTCATATTCTTGATATCTCTCCTCATCCGGTACACCAAGTAGACCTTCAAGGAGATACGCTGTCGTGCCAGTACGATCAGCTCCAACGCGACAATGGAAATAGATATTCTTCGGATCATTAGCATCTACTATATCGGACATGATATCGGTAACAGCAGTCCAAGCTTTCATGTAATTTGAATCGGCATTATTTTCATCACCACTATGATAGTCAAAGTTATAATGAACAACCGGATCCCAAGTGCGATCGCTAAGCTTTGTGTCATCACCATATTCTTTAGGATCACCCACGTCATATTGTTTATTAATACCAAGATTATAAAACTCGTTAGCGTCAGTACTCCATAATCTTTCCCCACGGAACAATCTACCATAAGCAAGCGTACCAGTTACGGTTTGATTATTTCCATCGGTATATGTAACGGGAAGACCGCCAAGGTCACGGACGTTACGAACCGTACCAAGGTCGATAAACCTCCTACCATTTACGGAAGTAGCTGTTACATAACCATAGACACTACTGTCATCCGCTTTTTCCCAATAATAAGTCTGCCCCGGAATCATGTTGTGAATGATACCATTTTCGGCTTTCGCATACGTGACCTGAGCGCCATTTTCGTCATCAAGATAAACATTAAGAGCCGCACCGATCTTTGTGTCATAAGCTTTTGGCTTTGAACAATCATACGAACCATTTCCCCAGTTAGTAAGTGCTGAAAGCGGCTTAGCTGCGTCACCATAGCTAGGGATAGAACATAGGTTATCTTCAAAGTTGTCTTTCATACCTTGCCAGAACTCTTGTTCGCTAAGCTCACTCGTATCTCCCCAAGTCGAACTATTAATCGGTGAATTCTGATTGAATGTAGTAATATTGACTGGACTTGGCACCCAGCTATTTATAAGAGTTTGATATCCTTGAAGGGCATTATTTGCAATATTAAATATTACTGGTTCATCAGACGAAGTGTAAGAATAATGCGCTACATATTTCTTATTACCGTCCGGTCTTGTAGTAGAAGTGACCTGAACAGCTGGCGAAACTGATTCATCAAACCAACCAGCAAAGGTATAATTCTCATTCGGCGGAGTTGGGGTCGGCAAAGTTCCAAGCTCACTACCAATCGGAATCGTAAAGCTACTTGGATCACTCATCGTTCCATCATTTGCATCAAGTTCAATCACATAATCAGTTGGCACGCCTAGTTTAATATACATATCAGTAAAGGTCGCATAAATCGGGCGCTGCGCCCCATTACCAGCAGAGTTCAACGTAGCGCCAAACCACACTTTAGTGTCAAAACGCGTAGTATTCTCTTTTATATCTTGCAGAAGCGTATATCCACCATCATTCCAAGCATAGTAGATCTTCTCACCAACCCTCGCAATTCTTACCTGATTCAGACTGCTTATAGCCACCGTCGGTGCAGTAACAGCTTGAGAGTTCATACTGAATCTCTCAGTCAACTCAATATTAGCACTAGTACCACTCCTTCTCAAAGTAAATCCAGGCCAACCAGACAAGTCTTCCGCCTTAGAAGTCACAAATGTAGCTTGACCGACCGAATTAGCGGCATCATACGAAACAATATTAAGGCCGATTTCAAAATCTTTCTGGAAGTCTGCCTGCGTAAATAGCTGTACTGCAGTATCAATATAATACTTTGTTTTATCAATTGAATTGCCAGATACGGCGTCTTCAAGACAATAGTCACCAGTTAAGTTTGATGTCCCGTTAAAGGTACAAGCGTTGGTCTCCGCCCAGACAATCGGGAAACTCGTAGTATCTTCAATCCACTTTGCATAATATGTTACATCACTTTCAATCACTTCCTCTGGATAGACTTCCTGATAGAAGGTACCATCATCCTTGTACCAGCCAAAGAACATATGATTAGCCTTAGTCGGTGTCGGTAAAGCCCCGACTGCTATACTATCTTCTACTCGTTTCGAACTATCATCTGGATCACTAAATGAGCCACCATTTGGGTTAAAGGTTACCGTATGTATTGTAACAGGCGCAGGGAGAATTTCCACTTCAAGAACTTTCGTGAGGCCAGAATTCGTGCCAGTCATGACAATATTCGTCGTGCCAGCACCAATGCCCGTGATCACGCCCGAAGCATCTACAGTAGCAATTGACGTATCACTAGAAGAGAAGGTATATGGTTCAAGTTCAGCATAGTTAGTGACTATTACGGTAGTTTGTCCACCCACCGTCGTAGTGAGATCAGTATTTCCGATAATCGCCTGGGTCACCGGAAGCAGTGTCGTAACATTTACAGTGATAGTCTTTGTAGCACCAGAAGTTGTTCCAGTCATAGTAATCGTAGTAGAGCCATTAGAAACGCCAGAAATTACTCCTGTTGTCGAATTCACTGTCGCAATTTGATCATTATTTGACGTGAAAGTATAAGATTCAAGCTCAGAAGAATTAGTGACAACAACATTAGCAGTGCTACCCGGTTCGACTGCAATTATATCTCGCGCAAGTTCTGCCAACGCCACAGTCTTTAGCCACTGTGCATGATAAGTAGTATCACCAGACGGGACGGTGCTGGAATTAATCTGTTCACCGCCAGTCGCTGCCGTAAACCAACCCTGGAATAGGTGATTAGTATAAGTGGGGTTAGCTGGGATATCCGTACTGAGTGAGTCTCCCTCGTCAATTGTAACCGTAGTGGTGGGATCTCCATTATGCGGATCAAAGGTGATATTAAATTGCATTTGTACGTGAAGAGAAACATAATCCATTGGTACTTCAATTACAGGACGTACACCATTCCTAGTAGAATTGGAAGTAATACTACGACTAGACGTATGAACTCTTGAATTATTTGTACTTCCAAGCCAATAGCCATCACGAATATCAGTGTAGGCAAAATTGGACTGTTCAAGAATATAAACACACTTCCCGCCAGTACCAAAGTTATTTGTAGTATTATTACAAGTTGCTCTTGCCTCGTCATAGCTCATATATCTTGCGACTTTACCATTGTAATCACCGGTGCCAAATGTTACTAGATGAGGGTTAGTCCAACCAGTCGTACTTGAAGTTGGAAGCAACGTCAAAGCATCGTTCCAAAGGTTTTCGTTATTATCAATACTCTTATAGTAAATCAATGCAGCATTATCGCCCACATCGGTCAAATAATAGAATCTCTCATCCGCCTCATCAAAATAGCCATCTGCATTAATATCGCAAGTCATAGCGTTGCCGGCAATCAATGAGGTGGCACCTTGTTCAATAAGTGAGCCATAAGTAATGTCTTTGTTAGTATAACCTGCCGCAGAACACCCAGCGCTGGTTCTCGTACATGGCTCAACATGAAGTGATGTAGCTGGCTTACAAACATACTGCTGTTCTACCCAATTTGCATAGTATTGTTTCGGAGTATTCGAGACAAATACAGTAGCAGTCGTTAACTTAGTGCCACCACCATTTGGCTCGGTATACCAACCTTCCAGTTCGCTATTTGCCTTGATAGAAGTAGGTAGAGGATTGATTGTACCGCCATCACCTACCTCCACAGGATTCGGACTCACGGCAGAACCGCCCTGGGAATCAAAATAGATTTGATAAATCTGTCCAGCTACAGTGACCGGGACAGTCTTAGTCTCGCCAGAAAGCGTACCAGTTATCGTAATAGTTGCACTGCCTGCTGCAACCGCCGTAACTTCTCCAGTGTTTTCATTAACCGTAGCAACACCACTGTTGCTAGAGCTAAACGTATATGGCTCAAGTGCGGAGCTATTTGAAATTACGATGGTTTCAGAATTACCAGGCGAAAGCGCCATTTGAGTAGTTGTAACATCAGCAATCGCTACCGTACCAAGCCAATGCGCATAGTAATCCACCGAAGTAATCGGGACCGTCGAAGTAGTGATTTGCGTACCGCCTGTTGGCGCAGTAAACCAACCTTGGAACAAGTGATTAGTATAAGTTGGGGCATCCGGTAAAGTAGTAATTGATTTCCCATCTTCAATCAAATAAGTTGTCGCATTAACAGTTGTCCCATCATTCTTTTTAAAGTTAATTGTATGGATATCATCATCAGAATATTCACCTAATCTAATGTACATATCAGAAAGAGTACCTTGCAAAATACGCTTAGCATTAGTACAAACATATTCGTCACCAGTACAATCATCTCTAGGATAAGCGCCAAACCAAGTATAAAGACCAAAGAATTGACTATAATTAGATGGAAGGTCCTGAATAAAAATCAATGGACCACCGTTAATGCTATAATAGATAGTTCCATCTAGCCTAAACACAGACACTTCATCAACTTGTGCATAGTTATGCGCTTTGCTGACTTGCTCATCACTATATTTTGAATTAATATCAATATTAGTCTTGCCGTTTCGTCTTACAACGATACCGGGAGCTTTTTTATCACCAGCAGAAGAGCCAAGTTTATCACTCACAAAGGTTTGTTGATCGTTATCTTCCGAACCATAATAGTTTACCTGGTCAGCCGGATTGTAATCGACGATCGTAAAGTGAATCTCATAGTCTTTTTCAAAATTAGCTTGATTATATAGCGGCACTTTAGTATCAATGAACTTTGCGTCCCAGTATTCTTCACACTCCGAACCAGTAATATTGCCATTAGTTGCGCCATTAAACGTACAAGCCCCCATTTGATTCCAAACAATTGGGAATAAAGAATCCGCCCAAACTGCATACAACGTAATATTCGGTCCGGCAGTTTGGTCTACTGGCAATTCGTCACTAGGATCATAAAGCGTACCAGAACAAACATCATTACCAGTCGTGCTATCTGTAGTCGTGACCACATCACACCAACCAGTAAATTTCTTCTCATTTCGCACTGGTATAGCGTCAGAAAGTGTCACATAACTATCTTCAACTGGAGTGCCACCGTCAATAGTAGTAGCTTGAGGATTAGGAACTGGCATATTGGTAACAGTATCCGTAGTGTTATCGTCGTAAGTCACATTGTAAACAATCGAGTTTGCTACCGCAACTATCACATAAGTGTATGTATAAGTATCCGCAGGGAGAGATGTATCTACTTTTGCGCCAACAGTCATAGAATACGTCTTGCTAACATTATTCGCCGAGGTAGTGATGTCCAAAGTATCGCCTTCTTGGTCGGGGGCTGGCAGAAAATCTGTGTTTTGTACCACCGAACCAGAAGACATGTATTGACTTGGCTTATAGCCCCATTTATTGATATAAGAATTATCATTTTGAAAAACAGTGCCAGAAACAGCCGAACTGATAGACTGTATCTCATCGCCATCTTGATTTTCTAAGCTAGTAGAATCACTTAGAGCAACGGCCTTCAAAGTATAACCAGTAAAATTATTGGTAGATACAGAAATAATAGCCGAATTAGATTCTTGAAAACGACCACCCGCTGCAGGATCAATAGCCATTTGTAAGACATTTGTAGTCAAACTCAAATTAATCTCGCTTGCAGTTGCAGTCGCGTAAGCATTTTGCGAAAAAACAGGAGAAATAACACCTACGAACAGCGTAGCGAGTAAACAAAAACCACTGCTAAAACGCAATAAATCACTGCGATGATTATTTGTTTTTAGCGTATGATAAAATTTGGTTTTTCCACACTCCCAAATCATACATAACCATTATATCATTTACATAAGCAAAATCATATAAAAAATCTCTGTTTTCCACAAGAAAATTATGCTATAATAAAAGGGCGCCGTGATAGCTCAGTTGGTAGAGCAGCCGCCTTGTAAGCGGCAGGTCACCAGTTCAAGCCTGGTTCACGGCTCCATAAAAAAATAGCCCCGCAGGGCTACTTTTTTATTCCCAAGATTTGGCTAATTTCTTATTATACTTTGAAGAGCCAAAGCCAAGAATTAATAGGAAAATTGGCGACAAGAAGATCAAGCCTATCGCAAACCCAACTCCATGGCCAAACACCTTTGAAAGACGAACGCAATACCAAATCTCAATAATCGCCGCAAAAATTCCTGTCAAACAATAAACAATTGCACCAAACAAATTCGCACCAGCATAAGTATTATTTTGAGAATTACTGGAATCGAAACCAGTTATCGCTGAGATTATCCCAGCCAAAAATGCTAGTCCTAGCAATATCCAAAACCACTTCTTCATTCCAGCAATTTTAAAGAAAATGTAAGTGTTATAAATTGGAATCAAAGCCTTCCAGCCTTTCTCGCCCGCTTTCTGGAAAATTTTCCAACCAGCAATCACTTGTAAAACATAAAATATAGTTCCACAAATAATTAATGACATTAGAATACTACCAACAAATCCGCCCAAGAATGCGGCCTCACCCGTTGATAATCCCTCCATATTATTCTCCCTTTATTAATTAAGCTTATTATAACACATATTAATAATTTTGCGCTTTTATTTCGAAATAAGCTTGCGGATGCGCACATACTGGACAAATATCTGGAGCTTCCTTCCCTATCACAATGTGCCCACAATTTCGACAAACCCATATTGCATCACCATCACGAGAAAAGACTTTCTTTTCTTTTACGTTGTCAAGCAACTTTCGATAACGTTCTTCGTGATGCTTCTCAATTTCAGCAACCTGCTCAAATTTAACCGCCAACTCCTCGAAGCCCTCTTCACGAGCCGTTTCGGCAAAACCTTTGTACATATCCGTCCATTCATAGTTCTCGCCATCCGCTGCAGCTTCCAAATTAACGTCTGTCGATTCTACAGCCCCACCATGCAATTCCTTATACCACATTTTGGCATGTTCTTTTTCGTTCGACGCAGTTTCAGCAAAAATCGCTGCAATTTGTTCGAAACCGTCTTTTTTTGCTTTAGAAGCAAAAAAGTCATACTTATTGCGCGCTTGGCTCTCGCCAGCAAAAGCTGCCTCCAAATTTTTTTCAGTTTTGGTACCTGCATATTTATTCTTCATAATTCCTCCTTTTATTAAATTGCTGTATAACCACCATCAACCGGCAAAATCGCGCCAGTCACATATGAAGCTTCATCTGAAGCCAAAAACACCACTGCAGCGTCTAGTTCACCTGACTTGCCATAACGCTGCATTGGAACATGATTTTTAGCAAAATCTTGAAACTCTTTAGTGTCCAAAGTGTCCTTCGTAAGTTCTGTTTCAAAATATCCTGGGCAAATTGCATTACAAGTAATACCACTAGTTGCAAGTTCTGCAGCAACAGCTCTTGTAAAATTCACCACAGCTCCCTTAGAGGCATGATAAGCGATTGTATGTATTTCAGTATTTCCAACTAATCCATACATCGAAGCAATATTAATAATTCGACCATAATGGTTCTTCTTCATGATAGCGCCAAAGGCTCTTGTCATTTTAAAAACACTTGTTTCGTCTGTCGCAATCGTAAAATCCCATTCATCATCAGTCATATTCAAAACATCATTGTTTTTTGCAGAACCTGCGCAATTCAATAGAATATCAACCTTGCCAAATTCTTCTTCGATTTTTTTTGCTACGTCATTAATGATTTGCGTGTCCGTCACGTCACATTTATAAGAGACTACTTTACCGGCGCCTGCTTCAAGAAGTCTAGGCTTAAAATCCTCCAATCTCTCAAATCTACGCGCCAATATAGCCAAATCGGCACCTTGTCTTGCCAAAGCCAAGGCCATTTGCTGTCCAAGACCCGACGAAGCGCCCGAAACCACAGCAACCTTTCCCTTCAAATCAAACATTAAACAATCTCCTTTCTTATCATTATTATAACAAAAAGTATAAGAATCAAACAAAAATGGAGCCGCGAACCGGGCTTGAACCGGTGACCTCATCCTTACCATGGATGCGCTCTACCAACTGAGCTATCGCGGCAAATTATCAATGGCTCGCTTCGAGCGAAGCGAGAACCGAAGTCCTGCTTTTTAATGCACATTCGAAGAATGTGGTGCTGGAGGTAGGACTCGTTGGCGAAGCCCGATGTCCTATTTTTCCAGCGCACTACTAAGTGCGTGGTGCTGGAGGTAGGACTCGAACCTACGAAGCGCGAAGCGCGAGAGATTTACAGTCTCTTGTCATTGCCACTAGACGACTCCAGCAACTATCATTATTATATCAAATCAAATGAATATTTCAATAATATTATGTTATAATAAAAAATAATTAGGAGGTCTGATGAGAAACAACGAAAGCATACATAGAAGAAATTTCGATGCAAAAAACAACAGAGAAAAGTCCAATGAATTCCCAATCGACATTAATAAAACAAGCCGAGCATTTGATAGGCATTTCGAAGTAAGCGAGTCTAATCGAGCTCCACAAAAATTCAAAAAATACAAATTAAATCCAACCTTCGTTGGCATAGTAACGGCGGCTATTTTTGCAATCACAATCGTGGCAGATGTTATACATAATGGCCCATCAAGCTTCGTGGTAAACAATCCGGAAGCAGCTACCGCACTACTAGCAACCGGAGCAGCAGCCGTTGGCCTAGGAGCCGCAAAAATTACGGAAGGAGCAAACGCCAAGGAACCCACAAAATCAGATCGCACAAGACAAAAAGAAAGGAGAATGCGATGATCGAACCCGGCGAAGGCATCATACTAGAAGACGGACAAGAATACCTCTGTCTCGAAAAAATCGAATTCGAAGGAAAAAACTACGTCTATCTCACAACTATAGAAGAACCCTATTCAATCTGTTTTGGAGAAGAAGTAATAATAGACAACGAACCTCAAATCATCATAATCGGAGAAAAAGAAACAAAACTAAAACTACTGCCTCTTTTTCAAGAAAAAATCAAAAACAACAATTCTTAAATCCTTTTTCGCCCTGCATGCGGTTTGATGATTTTTGGAGCGGTTTTTCCATTTCTTGAAACAGTTTTATTAGAAACCGTTTTTCCACTACGTTTCAAAACGCGACTTTTAGCGGGTGTAGTTGGCGCTTTTGCGACGCGCTTCTTAGCTACTGCGCGTTTCTTTTTAGCTTCATTATCCATGATTATCTGTTTCTCAATTCGTGCCGCCGTAGCCGTCGCAGCTTCGGTATTAGCGGAATCCTCATAAATCGCTAGAATTTCACGCAAAGTAGAAACTTTTGGATCTAACTCATAGGCGTTTTCTAATGCATCGATGGCTTTTTTAGTATTCCCTAGCTTTTCTTCAGCCTTAGCGAGAGCGATGTATCTCGCCGGCACGTCACCCTCAAGTTCAATCGCTTGGCTAAACGCCATTGCCGCTTTTTCGTATGCTCCAGTCTCTAGATATATCAAACCCGCATTATGAATAGAAGCAGGGTTGTTGTCCAAAGATTGCGCAATTTCAAAGCATTCTACCGCTTCATCATATTTTTGACCCTTCGCGTATAAAATGCCCAATCTATTATAAGCAGCTGCATTTTTTTCGTCGAATTTCAAAATCGTAAGTAAAGCTTTTTCGGCTCTAAATGGCTTTCGCTCTTTCATAGATGTCTGGGCAATTTGCCACAATTTCTTCATCTGTGCCTTATATTTTGGTGATTTTTCTTCTTCTTTTTTTACTCTAGGTTCTAACGGGAAGAAGAAAACAAGGTATACTACAAAAATCAGTATTAAAAATATTGCACCCATACTTTTATTTTAACACAAATCTGCCACTAAGTGTAGTTTTATGTGACCATTATGACTAATACAATCATATGCTTTCAAAAATTTAGGTATTTTTTTAAGAAAAATCGACTTATTAGTCAAAAAATATGACTTATAAAGCATTTCGATAGCTACACTGAGAATATCCAAAGCATAATTACGTACCCCGTCCTTTTTACTAGTAATTTCATTCATAATGGACACCAAGTCAGTAGCCTTTGCCGTTATTAATTTTTTTGCTAATTCCTGTATTTTAGGTTCAGCATTAATTTCTAAACTAAATTCATCCCCTGATTTCAAAAAATAAATCATCGCACGACTCAAAATCGTCGGAAGAAGTCTTGAAGGTTTATCCGTAATCAATACAAAATGCAATTTTTCACCCGGCTCCTCCAAGTTTTTTAGTAAAGCGTTAGCGGCCTCGAGCCCCAATTTATCAGCAGGTCTAATAACCACAAATTGCTCTTCTGTCTGCTTCAAGCTAAGTTTTAACAATAATTCTTTCACCTGCTCAATTGAAATCACACTCTTAGAAACTGGTTCCAAAATCAAAGCATTCTTCAAATCAACAACAGCATCATTTGGAATCACAAAAACTGAAGTCCCGCTTTTTTTCGCAATCTGCGGTATTTCGCCGACCGAACTAAAGTACATCCCCAAATTCCTTAGGCAACTTCGCTTCAAACACGCGACGCTCTCCACCCGGCAACGTTACTTCTAATTTATGCGCATGTAAATATAATCTATCCGCTTTTTCATTACCATAAACTTTGTCACCCAAAATCGGATGCCCCAAAAACTTCATATGCACCCGCAGCTGATGCGTACGACCAGTTGTAGGCCTAAGCTCCACTAAAGAATACTTATCATTCGCTTTAATCACTTTATAAAAAGTTTCAGATGCTTTGCCATTCGCGTCTACCCGAAAAGTCGTCGGGTGCTTCAAGTCACGCGCAATTGGTAAATCAATTTTCGCTGCGTCTAGTTTTGGCCTACCCTCTACAATAGCAAAATAAGTTTTGTGAGTCTTGCGATCCTGGAACTGTTTTTTCAAAAATTTTTGCACTTCCGGATTTTTTGCCATAATCACCACACCTGAAGTATCGCGGTCTAAACGGTGCACCAACAAGCCATATTGCTCCAAAGTATTTTCCGGGCAATACTCGCCCTTAGCCATCGACAGAAGCCCTGCCGGCTTGTCTAATACTACAACATTTTCGTCCTCATATATTACTTCTGGTACCAAATCTGCATTTTTCATTTCGTCGGGAATTTTAAGCTCAATTTTTACCCCGCGTTCAAATTTTTGATTAGATTTTTTCGCCAAAACCCCATCTACCGTCACAAAGCCAAGCTCAATAAACTTTTGCAAAGTCGATCGATTGTAGCTTTTATAAATCTCAGTCAGCAAAATATCTAATCGCACTTTTTCTAGCTTTTCCGGCGCATCAGACAACTCGATGTCACCATTCACAACGCGCGACATCTCGGGTTTACTAAATTTTTTACCAGTCCTAATCATCTTAGTCCGACAGCTTTTTGCACTTCTAATAGTTTTGCATTGGCCACCTCGTTGGCATATTTTTCACCGCTCTCTAATAATTCATAAACTTGCTCATCGGAAATTTCTGTTAATTTAGCCTGGAAATCAGTGAGCAAATCAGAAACACTTGCCGCAACTTTTTTCTTCAGTTCACCGTATTTTGTTTCGCCATTCCACTTAGCAATTACTTCTTGCAAAGAAATGTCATTCACCAACGATTCAATCACCATCAGGTTAGAAATGCCCGGCTGACCCCACATATCAAACTTTATCTTACCAAGAGAATCCGTCGTCGCAGACATAATTTTCTTTACCGCACGCTCCGGAGTATCATCAAGCATAATCTTCGAGTTTTCCGCCACCGTAGATTTACTCATCTTTTTCTCTGGATTCAAAAGATCGCGAATCCGGATGCCTTCTTCAAGACCCATAAATTTCACTTGGTCTTTTGTACTCGCCGGAACGGTAAAAATGTCACCAAAACGATTATTAAATCTCATCGCGAGATTCCGTGTCAACTCAATGTGTTGGAACTGATCTTCGCCCACCGGCACATATTCTGCTGAATACAGCAAAATATCACCCGCCATCAACACTGGATAATCAAATATTCCTACGTTCACCGAATTTTTACCTTCAGATTTTTCCTTGTATTGCGTCATCCGATTCATTTCGCCCATAGTCGCCACACAGTTTAATATCCAACATAATTCCGAATGGGCCGGTACTCGAGACTGACGATAAATATGCACATTTTTGCCAGTCGGCATTCCGGCTGCCAAATAACATTTAATACCCCTCAAAATATTCGCCTGCAAATCGCCTCCGTCAACTTCCGAAATCAACGAGTGCAAATCCGGCACAAATAAATTTAAATGATAATCATCGACGTGTTCCTTAGCGAGTCTTACCATCGGCAATAATGCCCCGAGGTAATTCCCTATCGTAAACACACTGTTTGCTCTAAGTCCTGTAAGAATAGTTTTCATACTTTTATTTTAACATAATTTATGCTAAAATAAAAACACGGGGCGTTAGCTCAGCTGATTAGAGCGCTACTATGGCATAGTAGAGGTCATGAGTTTGAATCTCATACGCTCCACCAAAAGTAAAAAGAAGCCACTTGTGGCTTATTTTTTATTTTTTAGGAGCGGCCCGAGATTACGAAGTAATCTCATACGCTCCACCATTGTATAGTTTGTTAATAAAAACTCCCCAAATTCGGGGAGTTTTTGCTGGGGCTAAACTAGCGTCGTCGTAGCCACGCTTTAAACCTCTTATACAGGCTTTTCTTTTTCTTGCGCGGCGATTGAACCGAAGTAGTCACGGCATGCCACATCAAGCCTCGCCTTACGTCGGAAAAGTCTATTTCTGTCACGCCATACGCTTCCATGCCGACCACTTTTAACTTGCACGAGTTCGAATCTTCAAGTTCAATGTTATCACGAAGAACAGAAGAACTTGACATATCAAATGCATAATTCTTTGACGCAGAATCGTATACGATGAAGACCTCGTTGCAAAGAATCGCAATCAGAGATAGTAATTGATTAAAGCTCAGCTCTCGCTGAAAGTACTCAATTCTCACTTTTTCCTTCAGAATCTCGCTAAGAATCTCAATGCCTTCCGTACCGTGAATATCCTTAAGCAAGCGGTCAACATCAGCAATAATTTTATAAATCACCTCTCTTAGATTACGAATTTGACTTTCGCGTAGAACATCAGATACCATTGCCATAAGCAACTCCTCTCTATTCCACGCCTAGCTAAAACGGTTAGCCTCAACCATAAAGAGCTAGACACCCACTAAATCATCTCATTTATAATTATAGCATAAAAAGAAACTGCGGTCAAAGTTTAATAGGCGTAGGCAAACAGCACCAATCGGTGAGAAGCATCACCGTTCCCATAAGAAGTGCCATAACAGGTCATAATCGACAAATCATAATTTACGCCATCGCTTACCGCATTCGCTACGCCACGCATATAATTGCCACTACCATTAAGCTGCAAACGACCATTTTCGACATTTTTCTCGTAAATCATCACCTTGGCTACTCTATAATTCGTCACTGTACCGCCATAAGTCACCGTAAAAGTACTTCCAATACCCATGTTTACCAAATTACCGAATACCGCACCGGTATTATGTCCATAAAGAAACTTACTACCATATTTATTAACATGATCACCGGAGTTAACAGTAGTATCAGCAACATCAATAATCTCAAGAGTACGACCGAAAATAGTGATATTATTAGCAGGAGCCGCGTACGAAGAAGAAGCATAAGTCACACCAGTACCACTATTCGCAGAATTAGCACGCGCAACATACAAAGCCTGAGTATTTTCACCCGTAGAATCCGAGCTAACTTCTTCCACCGTCTCAACCGCATTAAAATCAGGTTGACCCGCCACAGGCGCATCGTCGGCCGTCAAAAATTCAACAGAGGTAAACGCTCCAATGATACTCAATATTAAAAACAAAAAAAGGCGCTTCGCCATATCAACTCCCATTTGACCAATTTATGCCTTCATTATATCACACTTTTGCTTATTTGTCAATAATATTCTTAAGTTTATCTTATAAAGCCATTTTTATATGCTATAATAGAGGAAAAGGAGGCTCATGAGTAAGTTTGACGATCAATATATCGACCTCTGTCGCCGTATTCTCAAAAATGGCGAATCTATTGTCAACTATCAAAAAAATGATACCAGGAAATCCAAAACTACCTCTGCTATACCAGATCACGCCGCACAAAGCTCCTCTGGCGCCGAAACCATTCGTCTACCACATCAAGTACTCCAATTCGACCTCGAAGAAGAATTCCCTATCCTTGTTTCTAAAAAAGTAGGATTTAAGGGAGCGATTCTTGAAATCCTCTGGATTTACCAAGTCGCCTCCAATGATGTTAGATGGCTAAAAGAGAGAAATGTTAAAATTTGGAACGAGTGGGAAGTAGCAAAAGATGGCACCTATCAGGGGCGCAATCTCAACCAAATCTTTGCCGAGAAACACCCCAATGAGCCAAAAGAAGATTTTGCCCACACTATCGGCACAGCTTATGGTTGGATTGTAAACAAATACCATCTGATAGAGAATCTTATTGACACCCTAAAAAACAACCCTGGTAACCGCCGGATGGTGCTTTCTCTCTGGCAAAATGAATGGTTAGAGACCGCCGCACTCCCCTCTTGCGTCTGGAACTCTCAATGGAACGTCGTGAACGGGCGTCTCAATCTACTCGTCACTTCTCGTTCTACCGATGTGCCCTTGGGACTTCCCTATAACATTGTTCAATACGCCACTCTCTGTCATCTAATTGCTGCAACCACCGGCCTGAGACCCGGACAATTCACTTTTATCACCAACGACGCCCACATCTACAAAAACCAAATTGACGGCATCAAAGAACAAATTAGCCGCTACGACCAAGCTATCAAAGATGGCACTTTGCCGCCAGCCCCTACTCTCTGGATTAACCCCAAAATCAAAGATTTTTACCAATACGACAACTCCAAAGAGCTCAAAGATATCAAATTGCAAAATTACGAACATCTCGGCATAATCAAAATGCCAGTTACGGAGTAAAAATGATCAGCATTATCGCCGCAATCGGCAAAAACAACGAATTAGGCCGAAATAACCAATTATTATTCCATATCAAGAAAGACATGGAGTTTTTTCGCACCAAAACAGAGGGACATAAGATAGTTATGGGTCGTAAGACCTGGGACTCTCTACCTAACAAACTAGAAAATCGCGAAAACATCGTCCTATCAAGCCACGAAATCGAAGGTCCAGATCAAGTCATTCACGACAAAAAGATTATTATTGAGAAATATCTAGAATCAGAAGAAGAGGTTTTTATTATTGGTGGCGGTACAGTCTATTATCAATTCCTGCCCTACGCGCAGAATATCTATCTCACCGAAGTTGATGCTTTTTCGAGCGAAGCTACGACTTTTTTCCCCGAATTCGATCGCAAAAAATATGATAAAATCATTCTACAAGAAGGCACCGAGAACAGATTAAAATACGCTATTAATCAATATAGGAGGAAGGTATGAAAGATTTAGTATTTGATTTAATTGAAAACGAAAAAACCCGCCAAAGCGAAGGTCTAGAGCTCATACCTAGCGAAAACTACGTCTCAAAAGCTGTTTTAGAGGCCATGGGGTCCGTGCTTACTAATAAGTATTCCGAAGGATACCCAAATTTCACCGGTCTAACAGATTGGGACGAAAAAAAAATTAGTAAAGAAATATTGCCAAATCACCGCTATTACGGAGGACAAGAAAACATCGACCGTATCGAACGCCTTGCTATCTCACGAGCCTGCAAATTGTTCCATGCCGACCACGCCAATGTCCAGCCCCATTCTGGCGCCAACGCCAATGAGGCCGTATATTATGCTTGGCTAAACCCTGGCGACAAGGTTCTTGCTATGGACCTCGGTCACGGCGGCCACCTCACTCATGGTTCCCCTGTAACTCGAAGCGCCAAAATTTACGATTTTATCTCTTATGGCACAGATAAAGATGGCGATCTCAACTATTCCGAAATGGAAAACCTGGCACTAGAAAACGATATAAAACTAATCCTAGTTGGCTATTCCGCCTTTATGAAAATCCCCAATTTCGAGCGCGTCGCCAAACTCCGAAAACAAGCAGAAGAAAAATGGGGTCATGAGATACTTTTGATGGCTGATATGGCCCACGTCGCCGGCTTAATAGCCGCTGGCGTTCATCCAAACCCCCTAGATTACGGCTTTAATGTTGTCACTACTACCACTCACAAAACTTTGCGCGGTCCCCGCGGTGGCTTGATCCTCTCTAAAGGCAAGGTCTCTAATCCCCTAAAAAAGATCGAAGAGAAAGCCCTGGAAAACATTCCTACCCTGATAGACAAAGCCATCTTCCCTGGTACTCAGGGAGGCCCTCTAGAGCACATTATCGCCGCCAAAGCTGTCGCTTTCGGCGAAGCTTTGCAACCAGAATTCAAAACTTATGCAAAGAATATCATCAAAAACGCCAAAACCTTAGCAAATGAGCTGCAAAATCGAGGTTTCGTACTCCAAGGTGGTGGTACCGATAACCACCTTATACTAATCGATATGAAAAAGAGCTTCGGCATCGACGGCAAATTTTATGAAATCGCCCTAGATAAAGTCGGCCTCACCCTAAATGCTAACGCTCTCCCCGGCGACAAGGGCGGCGCTTTTAAACCCAACGGTGTCCGTCTCGGCACTCCCGCGATAACTACACGCGGTCTCGGCGAGTCCGAGATGGAACAACTTGCCGAATGGATGTATGATGTCGCCATTATCTGCCAGAAAGCCAAAATTATCGATAATCTCACAGACTATACCGAATCACTCACCAAAATCCATAGTACAGTCCGTAGATTAACTCAAGAATTCCCAATAAATCAATAGTCTACCAAACTCAATTTAGATTGAAATGCCCGTCAACGCACCTAATGCCAGCATTACGATATCTCCACCTCAACTTTCAAAGAAGCATAAAGAAATATAATTATAGCAACAGAAAGACCATACGGCGGAATATAGTTAATTTGGAGAAGACCCGACTCGCCTGCAGCGAACCGTCTCGCCAAAATATTTCCAAGCATTATATGTACCTGGATATAAACTAGAACTATTCATCATCGTTCCATAAGCATAATTAACGTCACTTGCAGACGCCGTCCAATAATAACTATTACTACCACGGCCGGATAAAAGGCTATTGTTGATAACCCCAGAATAAACGAAATTATTCGGATAGCTTCTAATTAATTTACTTATTGAATCAAATTCCGATGATCCACTATAATATGGATTTGTAGTATTGTTATAGTTGGCCGGGTAAACTCCTGAATTTAAAGACTGTACAATTAGATTCCAAAAACTATTCCTATAATCTTCAATGCTAGTTTTACCCCCACCAGATGGTAAATACCAATTAGCAGGGCAAAGTGAGGTGTAAACATCAATAGAGGAATTATTTAACTCTTCAGTGTTAGCCATTGCAGCTGCCCAAGTGTAATAGTTCCCATAAGAATAAATGCTATTATTACCGCTTGAAGGATTAGTAGACCTAGAACTGGTATTCTGATTATTATAGCGCGGCATGCGGTATCCCACATTACCAAGAGTACCAATATCGATAGTAGCTGATCCAGACTGAGTGCCACCATAATATAACCATTTTAGCACAAAAATAATAAAAACTAACTATCAACTAGACAACGAATAGATCTTCCAATAGCCTTACCATCACCAATATAGTCACCAGGATAAAGTGTACTGTTAGAAATTCTCAAGTTATACGCATTGGTATTATTATTATCCGTTGACGAATGATAATTACCATAAGTCGCGCGATTATTAATTGTATTACTACTAGTAGTTCCACTAAAAAGATAATCATTCGGATATTTTCTCATTAGTCTAGAAGCATTTAGACCTTCTGTATCGCCAGTATAATATGGTATGTCAGTAGAGGAATAATTGCCAGGCTCAGACCCAATAACAGCCATACTTAATGCCCAAAAATCATTATTAGCTTCATTAGACTTATCACCACCTCTTGGCAACCTCCAATTCGTAGGACAAATAGAAGTCGTGTCAACACTAGTATTTTTGATATTATAGTAACTTGTATCTGCTATAGCAGCTGCCCAAGTATAGTAATTGCCGTAAGAATAAAGCTCTGTATTGTTTGAAGTCGGGCTAGTGGCTCTAGCAATAGTATTAGTATTTCTATAACGCGGCATGCGAGAATATGGATAGGTAGCAGAACCAATATTAACAGCAGTACTACCATCAGTACTATATAACGAATTGGCTACCGGGGGGTCAGTTCCATTAAAGTTAGCTGTCTCTGGGTCGGCTAAACCGATAAAGTCGCCATAAGTAGCAGAAGTGCCATAACCTTGTGCCAATGAAGCATCTTTGGAATTCTCGGCTTCTAGTCTTAAGTTTTCAATCATCCAACACTTACCGTCGGCAAGTTTAGCAATGGCGTAAGTTTCATTATCACGCTGGTCAGTAAGGGCTGTTACTGCGCCTGAAGATAAACTACTACAACCCGTCCATCCCTGGAGACTGCCAGCAGATTTAATCCATCTAGCATAAAGCGAAAGCCCAGGATTATCTCCGGTATATTCACCAGCCGTGAAGGTGATTGTCTCTTGTGGACCTAAGTAGCCAGTTGTATCAGAATAGTCAAAGGTCTTGCTCCACCCAGCAAAGCCATAGCCTTCGCGACTAAAATTAGAGGCAAGCAGTGTGG
>JAZRJZ010000010.1:0-19736 GCA_045646085.1 Candidatus Nanosyncoccus sp. | reverse complement strand
AGTAAAAAACAAATTTATTTGTTTTTTCGAGCTGACGCCTCGCGGACAAGATTTTCCTTCGGAAAATCTTGACATTATTAATTACCATTACTATAATGATGGCAGGAGGATCTAGAATCCTGCCATGGTTAGAGAGTAGTTACTGTTCGTCTACGACAACAGTAACTTTTTTTGTTTTCGGCTTGCACCTAGGCTTTTAATCCCTCACAAGTCTTCTCAACTATCTCCGCCAACCTTTCCCTATCATCCACATCTTCCACATAATACATCGGTTTCCCATTTTTATACGGTATCTCCTCGCGCATCTGGGAGTCATCATTAAAACCTGGCACTTTTTTTACCAGCAACCTATCATCATAAATCCCGCCAAACAGCACTCCGTCCGCATATAGCAAAAATTCACCCATCATCGGCCGGCAGCTTACATCCGGCACCAAAGACAATTGCTCCAACACAAAATCTCTATATTCTTTCGTACTCGCCATTACATCACTTTCACTTTGTCAGAAATTCCCTTTTCTTCACACAGCTTCAAAAATTCATCCACCGTTGCAATCTCTGGATACCCAGCAGTCGCCGTCCGATAATGCATCGGTATAATACATTTCGGTTCCGCTGCTTTGCAAATCTTCACCGCCATTTCCGCATCAATCGTATAAAAACCTCCCACCGGAATCAACAAATAATCTGCGCCTGAAATCGCCTTTAACTGTTCCTCGTTTGGAAAATGTCCTAAATCTCCAAGATGCACTAACTTTTCACCTTTTTTTGAAATCACAAAAATTGTATTCGGCCCTCTTAGCGCTCCACCTTGGTCGTCATGAAAACTCGGCACTTCTTCAATCTCAAACCCACATTCACCCGGCACCAACTCTACACACTCCACCCCACTATGATCCGCATGTCCATGCGTACAAATCACTTTCACTGCCGACACTCGCAATTCACCTAACCCCGGCATCGACCCATCTTTATACGGATCAATCACCAGCTCCTCATCCAGCAGAAAACACGAATGCCCTAAATACTCAATTTTCATTTTTCCATCTCTTCAAGGTTGGAAACACTTTCGTGCAATATTCTTTCATTTGCTCATTTGTCATTCCTGCTTGCTCACCAAACTGCGCACATTTATCAATATATTCTTCCATTGTACACTGATCCAAAAATTCACCCTTATCATAGCACCACTTGCAATAATCTTCGTTCACGCTCCCATCCGCATTCGTTCCAAACATATCATCCGACGTTAACGGCATCGCACAACTTTGACAAATTTTACCTTCCATTTTTCCTCCTTTATATTATTATACCAAATAGTCCTTTTTAACTTTCATCTCTTCCGTCACTTCCACTCCTTCCGCTTCCAATCTCATTTTTTGTTCCTCACATCCACCAAACCCAAAACCACGGGCTAGAGACCCATCTTTTGTCACCACCCGATGACATGGCACCCATAATTCACGCGGTATCTCGTTAGACCCCCACTCGTACGGATTTACATGCAAAGCATTTCCTACTGCCCTAGCTGCACCAGGCTTCCCCACCAAAAGCGCAATTTCACCATAAGTCGCGACACGCCCCGGCTTTATCTTCCTTACCGCCGCATACACATCTTCCTTAAAACTCACTTCCTCATCTTCCTTAACATCTTTTTCGCATCTTCATCCACCCGATACGAATCGCAAATTTTTGAAATCGTTTTATTATAAGTCCATTTCGGCAACTTAGAAACCTTTAAATATGCTAAAGTTTCTTCCGGATATTTAATAAAACATTCGGCAACCAACCACGCAATCGCCATCCGTATATAGTATTCCTCCCGCCTAGCTAACATTTCCACCCGATCAAAAATCATCGCCAAATAATCGAACTCCATGTATGAAGATTTTAATATCACTAGCCCCACTCGCACCGCAAATTCATTATCATTCCTCAGTAATTCTTCCACCTTCAAATCCAAAAACTCCGCCCGATGTTTCGAAATCACTTTCCTTAGCCCCGAACAAAAAATATCACACGTACACCAATTATCAATATAGCTCACCTGCGAATCAAACCACTTCAACATCTCCTCATAAGGCAATTTACAAATCACCATCCCCCGCGCTAACACCTCCTCAACCGCCACCGGCGAAGTCTTCAAAAACTCATCATACTTTTCTCGCGGCACTTTATCTACCACCGACCTAACAATCGGAATTCTCACACCAATAAAAGGTCGTTCGCCCGGAATTCCTTTTTTCACAAATTCTCGATATTCATCTTCCGCAAAAAAAGCTAAATGATTTCGAAAATCCTTATAATCTTCCACAGCATCCCGTTTCATAACTCACACTTTTTTCGTTAAATGCCAATGATCACCATATTCACATTTATAAACAGACAATCCCGAAACCCCGTGTTCGTACTCCGCTACTCGCGCTGCTACTTCCGCTTCATCACGCGTATCAAAACAAATTTTTTGCTCTTCACCTACCCAACATTTTTTTGGCTCATATACACCAACGTTATGCTTTTTCCTCGCCATCCGACAATCCGCCTAATTTCGCATCATATTCATATAGACCTTGAATATGATTTTCCAAAAAATAATAATGCTTCACATAAAACACCGTGAGAACTACCAAAATCAAAGTGATTAGGTATAATGGCGAAAACTCAATCATTGCACCAAACGTTGCCAAAGCCCACAAAGTAATGAGCACAAACGCCACGGCAAGAAACGCGAAAAACAAAGTCACAATCAAATGAATTAATCTTTCGTGCTGAAAATTCCCTACCGTCAATGCATGATACTTCGCCAATTTTTTCCTCTCCGCATCCGTCAACTTTTTTGCGCTTTCACGCTCAATAAATTTTTCGTATTTCCGCACCTTTTCTTCCATTGTTTTATTTCGCGTATTCTACTGCACGCGTCTCCCTAATTACATTTACTTTAATAATACCAGGATAACTCATCGTAGCCTCAATTTTGTTCGCAATATCTCGCGCCAATTTCAAAGCCGACAAATCATCAATTTGTTTTGGCTCTACAATTACACGAATTTCACGCCCCGCCGAAATCGCATAAGCTTTGTCGATACCCTGGAATGAAGTTGCAATGTTTTCGAGATCCTTCATGCGCTCCGCAAAATTCTCTGCCGAAACATTTCTCGCTCCCGGTCGTGCTGCGCTCATCGCATCTACAATCTTTACAATAATCGCTTCTGGCGTAGTTGGCTCGATATCATTGTGATGCGCCGCAATTGCATGCACCACATCGTCCGGCATACCATATTTCTTTGCAAGCTCTGCACCAATGTCTGCATGTTTACCTTCGATCTTGTGTGTCACCGCCTTACCCATGTCATGCATCAAAGCAGCCGTCTTTGCAATCCTCTTATCAGCACCAATTTCTTCCGCAATCATCCCAGCTACATGTGCCATTTCAATTGAATGAAGCAACACATTCTGTCCATAAGATGTTCTAAATTTCAACTCACCAAGTAAATGTACTAACTCACGCGGGATACCTACAATTCCTACTTCACGTACCGCATCTTCACCAGCTCGTACCACTTCTTTTTCAATTTCACGCTCTGCTTTTGCTACCGCGTCTTCAATCGATGCCGGATTAATGCGACCATCTTTCATTAATCGTTCCAAAGCATATCTCGCTACCTGACGACGAATCGGATCAAAACTAGACAATACCACCATACCAGGAGTGTCATCCACCATAATATCTACACCCGTTGCACGTTGCAAAGCCTGAATATTGCGACCTTCCTTACCAATAATCCGACCTTTCATATCATCGTCCGGTAATTTCAAAGCTGTCACAGTTCTATCCGCCGTCACTTCAGAAGACATTCTTTCCATTGCAGTAAGTAGCATTGCTTGCGCCGCCTCATCTACGTCATGTTTAATGTCTTTTTGTTCTTTCGTAATCAAACCAACCAAATCTTGCTTGATATCATTCTCGGTCATCTTCATTAATTTTTCACGCGCATCCGCCTTTGACAACCCAGCAATCTTTTCCAATTTTTCGTGCTGCTTGTTGCGAATTTCTTTAATCTCGCCTTTTAGTTCATCAAGTTCTTTAGCTTCCTTATTCAACTTCTCGGATTTCTTTTCCAATTGATCCAATTTCGCATCCAAAGTCGTCTCACGCTCTGCCAAACGATTTTCGGTTTTTTTCCATTCTTTACGACGCTCATTTTCTTCTTGTTGATTCTTCTCGGTAATCTGCGCCGCATCCTTTTTTGCGTTCAAAACTATATCCGAAGCTTCACGCTTAGCCTTACGTACCAAATCATCGGCCTTATCTTTTCCACCCTTCTCATTCTTCTTGTTGTACGCAAAAATACCGCCAGCCCCAGCAGCTACACCTACCACGGCGGCAATAATCGGGATTACTACTTCCATATTGCCCTTTCTAATTGTTTTTTGTCAGTATTTTCCTTATACCAACGGATTAACAAATAAAATCAAATTTTAAATTTATAGGTTTACCCCTCCATTATACCACAAACTAGCCAAAAATACCACGTTTCTTGGATTTTTTGAACTCCTCTAAAAGCTCTTTCTGTTTCCTTGACAAGTTCTTTGGCGTCTCAACAACAATCGTCACAATGTGTGGTCCCCTATCACCATCCGCTCTAAATGGCACCCCGTGCCCAGACAATTTAAACGGCGTTCCCGACTGCGTACCAGCTGGCACTTTCATGGTGATTTTTCCATCCACTGTCTCTACGTCAATTTCACAACCCAGCGCCGCATCTACCATACTGATTTTTTCTTCCGATAGAATAATTGCGCCTTCACGAGTCAAATTCTTGTGTGGTTTCACTCGAATCCTCACATACAAATCACCTTTTTCCGTGCCACCTTCTGGCGCTTCGCCGCCTTTACCACGTAGTCTAATACTCATTCCATCATCAATTCCCGCCGGAATTTTTACCTTGATATCTTCGCCTTGTGACGATACATTTTTAGTCGTCCCAAAAATCGCCTCTTCAAAAGTCAATGTCACTGAAGTCTGATAATCCGCACCCCTTCGCGGTCTCCTCGGACCTCCAAACCCAAACAAGCTCCCCAAAATATCTTCAAATCCGCCTGCGCCACCAAAATCAAAATTAAATGTCTGTCCATTAAAGTTAAAGTTACCGCCTTGTCCGAATGGATTCCCGCCCGCAAACGGGTTCCCACCTGCTCCACCTACGCCGGCGTGACCAAACTGATCATAGCGCGCTCTTTTTTGTTTATCAGAAAGCACATCATGCGCTTCATTTATTTCTTTAAACTTCGCCTCCGCTTCTTTGTCACCCGGATTTTTATCCGGATGGTATTTCACCGCAAGCTTACGATAAGCCTTTTTTATTTCGTCATCAGATGCGTTTTTACTAACGCCTAAAATTTCATAATAGTCTCTTTTTGCCATAATATATATTATATATCACTAGCACTCCAAATGCAAGAGTGCCAATATTATTGCTGTCTTCCTGGATTAGTCGTAATCAAACTCTCTTCAGTCTCAGATGCAATAATTTGAATATGCACGTGATTAGACCCCGCAAAGAACAATCCTTGTCCTACCGGGAAATTAGACAAGCGTCTTTTCTCTTCTTCTGTCAGCTTAAACACATCACTTAGTACATCTACCGCCGACACCGACTGCTTCAATAACAACTGCATCGATGAGTTACCTACAATTGCACGACCCATCTTCGTACTCATAAAGTCCTCTACGTCCTGCGTCACAGTCGTAAGTCCCAAATAATATTTACGTGCACGCTTCGCAAGTGAGAACAAGAAGTTCGCCGAATCCTCGTGTTGCATCAACTGCCACGCTTCATCTACAATTAACAAACGTTTCTTCTGCTGTGCCCTCACAATATTCCAAATATGCGACAACACAATATACATCGCTACTGGACGAAGTTCATCTTCAAGATCACGAATATTAAACACTACCATCTGATTATTAATATCAATGTTAGACTGTTGCGAGAAAATACCCGCAAAAGTACCAGTTGTATATTTGCGCAACCTTTGCGCCAAAGCCGGACCCGAACCTTCCATATGCAACAAAGTATCATACAAATTTGCAATTGTCGGTGGAGTAGACTGATGCGTTAAAGGATCAGAAGTAATACCCGCTCTTGCATAAGTATCAATCAAAGCCTGATCAAGGTCAGCTTCTTCTGCCGCCGTAAGTGCCGGCACCATTTGTCCGCCTGCCGAAACTTGATTTCCGCCCAACATCAATCGGAACAATCCATGCAAAGTCACCAAATTAGCACGCAAAGCATCATTCGCATCTTCCGCGTCTACCACTTTCGGCAAATCAAATGGATTTATACGTATATCAGAATTCAAAGACAACCTAATATACGAACCACCCACCGCATCACAAAGTTTCTGATATTCGTTTTCTGGGTCGATAATCAAAACTTCTGCGCCCATCATCATAGAACGTAGCGCTTCAAGTTTCACTGTAAACGATTTACCTGCACCGGATTTCGCAAACACCACCATATTCGCATTCTCCAACGAAAACCTGTCAAAAATCACCAGTCCATTATTGTGCATATTGATACCGTACAATATACCTTTGTCCTGAGTTAAATCCGCAGAAGTAAACGGGAATGATGTTGAAATCGCACCCGTATTCATATTGCGGCGAATTTGTAGTTGGTCAGTACATTGCGGCATTACCGAGTTCAAACCCTGCTCTTGCTGTGAATTGGCCACTTTCGAAAATACCATTTGCTGACCAAAAATTGTTTCAATCTTTTGTTGCACAAATTTCATTTCATCCAAAGAATCCGCCCACAATGTAATATACAAACCAAAACGGAAAAACTTCTCCGCACCGACTTGTAATTGATCACGCAATTCTTCCGTATCTTGCAAAGCCGCTTCAAGTTCTGGATCGCGAATCTTTCCCTTCTCCGCATTTAGGCTCATCGATGCTTCAAGTTGCGTCGCCTTTGTACGTAAATTCTTCATCACTACTGCCGACTCAACTGGATAAATATACATCGAAACATCTAGTACTTCATCAATATTAATAATCGGCGAAAGCCAACCAGTATAAATCGAACGCGGATACCCATAAACATACAAAGTGCGCCCATATTTATTACCTAATCTAAAATAATCCGAATGAATCTCAATCGCTGATGGCGAAATCAAATCACGTAGCGTATTCGTGCCCTGCTCAAATGCATGCTGAATCTGAGCCGCCTCCGCCGCTTCTTGTTGCGCCGCAATCTCTGCCGGAGTTAATTGTCTTTTTTTAGCCATTTTGTCCTCCGTTCATTGGTTCTTCACCTTTCCTTACATACATAGTCGCGAGCTTCGAAAAATCTACCAAAGGTTCCCTTACTGCCGTATCAGGATTATTAAAGTTGTAATAAAGCTCGGCCAACTCTTTAGTGTTTAATCTCACTGAATGAATTCCAATTTGAAATAAGCCCGCAGTCACCGAATCTACGCGATTCGTTAATTCTGACAAGGCTTTTTCATAAGTCGCCCTATCAATCCTCGTCACATCTGGCGCTTTTACTTTCGAAAACGATTTGAAAAAATTCTTGGTCTGCTGCAAAACCTTCTCCGCATCTGGCGAAGTGTAATAAGGAATCACAATAAAGAACGATTTGTCCATAATATTTGCTTCTTGCGACAAAATATCAATAAAGTTGATATAATCATCCATCAAAACACCAAGCAACATATTGTCATTATTACGACGAATCTCCGACAATCTCTCAATATATGGCCCAATATCTACTCTTTGTGATCTAATCAAAATCTGCGTCGTAAATTTCAAAGAATTCAAGAAGTTTTGATACGAATACTCTACACCCTCTCTTTCCATATCGCTCATCAGGTCAAAGTTAATCGATTTACAAGCTACCACCGCCCTAAAAGAACCATCTTTCATGATCACCACATTATCGCGTAATTCAGAAATAAGTAGTGTTGACTGTGTAGAGGTCGGCGTATCCATATTTGGCGAAACTGGCGCCGCTTGATTTGCCGCCATCGCCACCGCACCCATTTGCGCAGCATTTGGATTCATCGGAGCTTGTTGCCCCGGCATAATCACTTGTGGAGCAGCCTGCTGAACCGGCATCTGAGGCATCTGGCCTTGCGCCATCATATTCGGATCAAACTGAGTATTCTGTTGTGGATTCATAACTTAATGTAGCGATATAAAAACTTCGCCTTCGTCCCTTTCCTTTAATCTATTTGCTTCTTTTGCGATTGTTGCCACCGAGTAATCTTCATTATTCGCTAACTCTATTATACTAGGTTTTGCCGAGATTTCTTCAACTTTTTGTTCTGGTTCTGGCTTGTTCTCTACTGGTTTTTCCACAGTCTCTGATTTTTCAGCATCTTCCTGCTTCGCCACAGGCTCCGGCTTCACTACTACATCCGAAGCAGTATTCGGCTTCTCATCTTCCTTCTTTTCTTCAAATCTCTTCTCAATTGTCGCATGCTCCATTTCCTCCGTATTCATATTCTCAGTCTTGGCAATCGTCTCTTTCATTTCCTTTATCACTTCAGCATGTCGCTCATTCTCGTCACGCGCAATCGTGCTCTCCAAACTATCAAAATGATTACTCTCAAAAATATCATTCATCGTATTTGCTTCAACTAATAATTCCTCGTTCATCTGATTAATTCCAGCCCCTTTTATTGCGTATCCTTCTGTATCGACAATATCTGCCAAAAATGACAAACGATGCGTCGCCTCTTCACCAGTAATATCACGCGTGCGTTCTTCCTCAACAATCTTAGGAGCCGTAATAGTAATCGTAGATTCTCTTTGACCGGGCGTCCACAAACGCTGTCTTGGCTTCAAATAATAAGAAACTATCGCCGCGAGATAAGTTTCCATCGGCTGATCTTTTTTTAGCGGCAATGCCAAAGCCGCAAACAACAATACAAACGGCACCGGAATTATTGCAAGTAAAGGAAAAAGCTGAAAAAGCGCCACAGCAAGCGCAATCAAAGCACCTGCAATCAAAAGATAAACAAACTGCCGAAAACTAAACGGCCCGATTAATTTGTCATCCGCCTCAACATCCTGAGGCACTTTATATTGTGCCATACACTATTATTATAGCATAATCTTTTCGTCAAATAAAAACCATGTGGTTAATCTTATACTAACGTATCTAGATCAACAAACCAATCACGTATTTCTTCCATTGTAGCGTCAGGATTTTCACTACAAAGTTCATCAAATCTTTGCAAAGCTCTGCCGTACTCAACTCTCTCGTTCAAAATCGAAAAGATATTATTTTTCAAATCTTCCGCCGTCACGCAACTATCAAAGGAGTCCTCTAATATCATCAAAAGATTTCCAACCCTTCTATTTCTTCGTTGGCCACTAGCTATATCCGTTTCGTATAACAAACGACCATCTTTGTCGTGTTTACGTTGACGAAGAGCACGAGCCTCAGCCTGAAGATCCTGATCAACCAAGGTCGGATCAAACCGAATCGCATCATTACCTTCCCATTTTTCTTTAAGCATCTTTAGTAATTCATATTGAGCATCAGCCGTCCCAGGCTTCTGGTTATCAATTGTATTACTCGTTCTTAACCTATCAAATGCCGGAATAATTTTCTTTACTGCCGGATACATAAATTTACGCAAAATCGTATTCATACGTTGTTCACGATTTGGATTCTCAACCGAAGTATAACCCACAATCTCACCATTTTCGTCAATTTGCCAATCTTCCCCACCAATCGGCTCGTTATCAATATTAATTGCATTCGCAATATCCTCGTCTGTAAAAATCCTATCCCAGTTATCAGGATCAAGTACTGTTCTCAAGAACTCAATCGCAGCCGGACTCTGGACGTTAAATGGTCCAGGCTTTACAGTCTTTTTAATACTATCAAGTGCCCAAATTGCATATTCAGCCGAATTCCTAATCTGACGGTTGCCAATTCCAGAATTAAACATCGCACCAGACCACGCCGCATCGCCCTTATATGCATTCATCGCTCTACCAATCGTAGTACTATACCTAGCCAAACCAATTTCATTTTGTCCCTGAGGGGTCACAATATCGCCCGGATTTACGCCAGAAAGAATACTATACACATTGTTAACTGGATCCGCAATTGGAATATCGTAATTCGATAGTACTTCTTTCAAGAACGGAGAATCGTCATAATTCAAGCCATCTGCGCCAGTACCACGATGCACGCGCGCCACAATATTACCGTCTTGATCTTTCAAATCAAAATACAAACCTTTTTCGTCTCTCTTGTCATACAAGACCAACTTTTCCGGCGCCTTAGTCAAAGCATCGCCCTGAATCGTTTCTACATAGGAACCATCAGCATTCCTTAATCGGTTACCACTCTTATCTACTGCCCAACCGCTACCATCAAGGTAATAACCAGCCACGAAACTACGGAATTCATTCTTGTTGTAACCATTAAGTTTATATTTATCAATCACGCGAGCAGCTTCTGCCCTTCTCTGAGATTCAGATTTTGCAGCCTGCGCAATCACCTTTCCAAGCAAACGCTCTTCACCATTCGGACCAGCTACAGAACGAATATAGCGATTAAATGCCACTTCATCCACCGGCCTGTTATTCTCATCGCGTCTGTTCGCTTGAAGATAAGTATCTACCAAGAAGTCAATATCATTTTCGTCATCAATTTCTCTTTGATAGATAGAACGTCCATAATCAATCCAAGCATTCTGAGCTTGTCTATTCAACGCCTTATCTCGCGAATCCTTGTCGTAATAATTTCCATAATTACCCAAAACATGAGCAGCATGCGAAGCCGCATTCTGAGACATCAACTCACTATTCTTAGCTCTTTTAGCATTACGTGTATAACGAGAAGCGCGTCGCTCGCCATCTCCCTCATCTCCGATTTCACTACCAGCAATTTTACGCTGGACATATTCTGTCGCCTTATTCGCCGTTATTTGTGCAGCATTCCTCACATTTTCTTCTCTCAAAGCGTTTCGCTTATTCATATACTGCATCAACCTTGCCGAAGGTGTTACGCCATTCGCCAATGTATCCAATTTTCTACCCATACGACGCGAATCTGCAAAAGTACGGCTGGCCGCCAAAGGCGCCGCCGTAAGACCACGCAATTTCGCGTTGATATCGCCAAGGAAAGTACCAGACATTTTCATCAGTGACCAGGAGAAAAACAACGGGAAAATCTGCACCGCCGTACCAAGCAACACTCCAAATCCATCTTGTGCGCTCGCAATTATTGCAAATCCTGCCAAACTCGACGCCCCAAACAACAATGAGAACATCGGATAAAACACCAGCATCTGAATCAAAAGCTTCTTCCATTTCTTAAACCACTCATCTACATTTGGCAAAATATTTGCCACAATCGCGAGCGGAGCAATCATAATCAAAAGTGCCACCACAGCCTGACGCAGAGCAATCGTTATCAAACCTGTCACTACTGCCACAATCGCACCAAGTACTACCGGAATTAACATCCAAATTGCACCGGTTTCAAATGCGATTATTGCACCACCAATCGCCAACGCCGTACCGCCCGACATAGCACCAAACATCTCGGCATAAGACAGATTCATCTCCGAAGCACCCGCAGTCGCCCCAGCCATATTAGTCATCACGGATTCTTCCACCGAAGTAAACACACCTCTAAGCCCCGAACCTACAATATTCGACACATCCACTGCAAGAGAACAAATCAAAAAGCTCAAGTTCACCAATACCGCCGCAACAATCAGCTTCGGCAATGCTTTTTTCAGCCCATAATTCGATATACCTATCCCCGTAATCTGAGAATAAATAATTACCAGTAAGAAAATCACAAAAACGAGGTTCGTAATTCCCTTAATATATTTCCAAACCTCATAAATCGGCGAACCATCCGTCGCCTCTACCGGATTAATTATCAAAATATCTTCAATCTTGTCATATAGCCAGTCCACCGCCTCAGCGATTTTACCCGTAGTCGGACATACTAGCCAACCTAGAGCACCCAAACTATCCTTACAACTATCGCCATCTACCCTTGTAGTAGGTGTCGTTGTAGAGCTCTCCTCAACAGCGGTCGTCGTCTCAACCGGATCAGCAAAAACAGGGGTAGAATTCAGAACAGCCCCAGAACATAGTCCAAAAACTCCAATAATAGCAAAAAATAGACTAAAAATAGTCTTTCTAATCCTAGATTTTATACTATTTTTTCTCATCATTTTTTCAACTCCGCCTCCCACTTAGGCGTCACCTTATTATAGCACGCATAAGCTTTTTTGTCAAGAGAACAAAAAGGTATTTTTGTTAATGTCAAAATTATGTTTTAAAATAAGCATTTTCAATGCATTACTTTTTGTCTTTTTTAAAATTTATGGTAATATAGACTTATATTAGTTATGAAAAGTTTGACTCAGAAAATCCTATTAACCCTAGCAATTATCTTTAGCGCTTCAATCGTGACCAGTCTCACTGCGCCCTCCCCTGTTTCCGCCGAATGTCGATATATGTTAGGACTCACCTCATGGGATTGTAATGTCAATATTAATGATCAAGAATCTCTCCAAAGCGGTATTTGGGTTATTGCATCTAATATCGCCATTGACGTATCGGTTGTTGCTGCATATTTGGTAATAGGCTACGTCATCTATGGCGGCTATCTGTATACACTTTCTGGTGGCGACCCCAACAAAATCGCCAGCGGCAAAAAAACCCTCGTTCGCGCTTTCACTGGTCTCGCTATCGTCATAGGAGCCAACATTATCTTCAATGCCATTCGTCTCGCTCTTCTTGGAGGTTCAGGTGGTTTTACCCAAAACTGCGCCACCACTAACTGTGTCGATCCAAATACAATGATCTTCAACGCCATCAACTGGGTAATCGCTATCGCCGGTATCGTTTCAGTAATTTTTGTAGTCTACGGCGGGATATCCTACATCACGTCCGCCGGCGATCCAAACAAAGCCCAAAAAGCCAGACAAATAATAATGTACGCACTCATCGGTCTAGGCATCGTAGCTCTTTCATTTGTCATTACTTCATTTGTCTCAGGCATTATTCGCGATGCAGCTAGTGCAGCTCTTAATAACGAAACAACCATCACTAAGGAGGTTTATGAAATCACCAAAACATCTTAAATCATCAATTTTCGCTACTCTCAGCATTCTTTCTTTGGGTGCCATATCTCTACCAGCAAAAGCCTATGATATTTGTAGCGATGCCAATATTGATCCCGACATCAAAGCTGCACAAGGCTGCCCCTCCAGCACCAGTACCACCACACTTCCAGATGCTGTCATTATAGCCCTAAACGCAGTTGTCGCCGTAGCTGGATTAGTGGCTGTTGTTTTTATCATTATTGGTGGCGTCAACTATATGACTTCCGCCGGCGACCCAAACAAAGTCAAAAAAGCCAAAGACACCATCCTCTATGCCGTCATCGGCCTAGTCATCTGCGTCCTTGCCTTCGCAATTGTTAACTTCGTCATCACAAACGCCCTTACCCCAGCTATTTCCTAACTTCCCTCTTTAATCATAAGCAAAAATTCATCTTGCATTTTTAAAAAAAGAATTGTACAATAACATTAAGTAATTAAAGGATTAAAAATGAAAGAACTTATCAAATCATTCGCCGCTGAAACTTATAACCCACAGCCAGGTACATATACGGAAGATGCAACAAGTATGAGCTTCACCGACTCAATTATCACTATTATCAACTGGGTAATTGGTATACTCGGTCTAGTTTGTGTTATCGTTATCATTATCGGTGGCGTTAATTATATGACTTCCTCTGGCGAAGCTAGCAAAGTCAAAAAAGCCAAAGACACCATTCTTTATGGTATCATCGGCCTTGTTGTTTGTATCCTAGCCTTCGCTATCGTTAACTTTGTTATCTCAGGCATCATATCAGGCTAACAAAGCCCAACAAAAATATCTCCCAAACGGGAGATATTTTTTATGTTGCTTTTATTGAATTTCAATCTTCTTTGGTGCTTCAGTCTTTTCTTTCTCGAAAGTAATCGTCAAAACACCATCCTTGAGCTCTGCTCTCACGCTATCCTCGTCCTCGCGTACTTGGACCGGAAGAGCAATCGTCCTAGAGAATTCACCCCAGTAACATTCTTGAATATGCCATCTAGTAGTTTGCTCGTCTTCACCACCAGACAAAATACCCGAAATCGTCAAAATATTATCGGAAATACTGACATCGAGATCAGATTTCGAAATACCAGCCGTTCTGGCTTTTACTACTAATTTATCCGCAGTCTCATAGACATCTACAGCTAGCTGTCCAGGAAACTCATCGGCATCTTCCCACTCATCTTCAACAGGTTCTTCATCGCTGGGTTCAGGTACTTCCTCTACTACCTCTTCCGTCTCGACCGGAGCGACGACTTCCTCGTCTCCTCCCAAGAAAGCGGCAGCTAGGTCGTCCTCCATCAGCAAATCGTCGCTATTTGTACGAGCCATATTTCCTCCACTTATATTGTTATGCTTTATTATATATCAGACTTGTAGTAAAATCAAGCAAATTATGTCAAATATTGTAAAAATTACAACAATACCAAACCTTTTTGACATTATCGCTCCTCACTCTTGTAGGGGTTGTGGCCACATAGGGAGTCCGCTTTGTGACTGTTGTAAAAAATACATAATCAAACGCCATCAAAATTTCTGCTCAAATTGTAAAACTCAAAATATTTATGGTATTTGTCAAAAATGCTCCAATTTACCACCAACTTTTGTAGTAGATCGACGCAGCAGTCTCATTGGTACGCTAGCCGAGGATTACAAATTTCTTTCAAATCGTTCCCTGGCTAATTCCCTCTCTGACATTCTTAACCAAATCATTCCAGACCTCAAAGGAGCTGTAGTCATAGTCCCCTTACCGACCAACACAAAACACATCAGAGAGCGCGGTCTTGACCATACTTTCCTCCTTGCCAAAAAGCTCGCCCGTCTTCGCGGCAAAAACTATTCTGTGCAAAAACTCCTATCACGTGCCCACAACACAACTCAAGTCGGCACCAACAAAAAGCAACGTCGTGCGCAAGCCGAAAAAGCCTACTCCATAAACCCCAAAATCACCATTAATTCAGAAAAAACATACCTTCTTCTCGATGATATCTGGACTACCGGCGCCTCCATGAAATCTGCACTAAAAAAGCTCCGAGAGGCCGGAGCTTCAAAAGTCATTATCGCTCTTTTAGCCGTTAGCTGACTGCAAAAGCATTGCCGTCTCAGCATTTGGTAAAGCTGAAATCACAAAATTCACAATCGCAAAGGCTAGAAATGCAATCACCAAACCAATAATTGCATAAAGCACGGTATTTTTCGCATCCGTCACTTTCTTTGAGTCACCACCAGAAACCACATATTTAATACCGCCGATAATCAACATAATCACCGCAATAATACCGACAATATAAAGAATCGTATTAGTCACCTGCTTAAACACGCCAGTGTCACCAAACAAATTAGCCGGACAACCATCACATCTAGCAGCTTCTGCACCTTCCCTCAAAGTCAAAGCAGACACATCAGCAAAACCAACTGCGGCCACAAAAACTATTAGTAGTAATGGTAGAATAAATGTCAAAATCTTTTTCATACCATTATTATACCACATTTACCAAAAAAAGAGAATATATGATAAAATATTTAACACGGAGGGTTACCCAAGTGGCTGAAGGGGACGGTTTGCTAAATCGTTAGTCTGGAGTGATCTGGAGCGGGAGTTCGAATCTCCCACCCTCCGCCAGAATGAATAAGAGGATAAGAAAAGCGAAGCTTTTCAAGGTATACGAAAGATAGTAAAAACCTAGAGCTTGCTCTAGTGTTTTTATTATCTTGAGTAGACCGAAAAAACGAAGTTTTTATCCTCTTATTCATTCTGCGTGCTTTGAGGGTACCGAGATTATTTACCTCCCCTCCGCCAAAACATGTTATAATGAACTTATGGCAAAGTCTACTCAAACGGTTTCCTGGGAAGCCGAAGAATATATCACTAGAGAACATAACACCGGATGGTACATCGGCTTATTTATAGTCGGCATCGCACTGTGCGTTTTAAGCGTCTTCCTCAAATGGTGGTCGTTTATTCCACTAGTCGTTGTGAGTATTATTGCAATTCTCGTTTTTAATCTTCGTCCACCCCGCAAAATCAGCTATACCCTGGACGACAAAGGCCTCACCGAAGACAAGCATCTTCACAAATTCGAAGAATTCAAAGCCTTCGGCATTCTCAAGGAAAACACGCATTATTCAGCCGTTCTAATCCCCAAAAAACGCTTCGGTTTAGGCGTCAAAGTTTATTTCCCTGAAGGTAGCGGCGAAGCCATTGTCGACGCTCTCGGTGCACGACTCCCGATGGAAGAAGTCAAACTAGATTTTCTCGATAAAATTGTTAATTTCTTGCGTATTTAAAAAATCTATGCTAATATAAACTTAAGTATAATATAAAAGAGGTGGGAATAATGGACCAAAATCAATCTGTAGAATCTGTAGACAACGACGATCTACAAAAAGCAATCGATAATATCACAAATAACACTAACGACGATCCTGTTTTTTCTGATCCTGTCGCAGCACCATCATCGGTGCCAGAAGGCGATACTGGCGAGCTGGGCGAACCAGTCGGCCCATTCCCTGCTCCAAAAGTCGACGTGGTCACCCAAGGTCCTGAACCAATGGCTCCATTAGAATCCATGGATATTCCAGAACTCAGCCAAATAAATCTAGCCACCCCACCAGTTCCACCAGAACCAGCTATGCCGGAAGAAGCTCCTGCTGCTCCAGCTACCCCACCAGCCCCCACCATTGAAACTCCAGATTTAGAGCCAATTCCTCAAGGTCTCAACACCGGCCAAATCAAAAAAGCTGCTTTACGCGATTTGGTCCCACTTCTCGACAAAGTCAACATGAATGCCTCGCAAAAATTCAAAATCTACCAAGATATCTTCGATGACCTCAAGGATTACACCATCCTAGAGCCAGCCTACAACGCCGCCCGCGAAATCCCAGACGAAACCGAGCGCGCTCAGGCTCTCCTCTACCTCGTCGAATCCATCGACAAAATGTAAACAATCCCCTCTCACATCAAGCCGCCGAGAAATCAGCGGCTTTTTTCTATATGCAGCATAAGCTACAACACAACAAAATTACTCTTCAATCTTAGTTTGCGAGGGTGAAGGATTTGCCCGAAGGTGGAGTAGCAGTGACTGAAGTAGTATTGCCATATAGATTTGAAGCAGTGTTAGCAATTGGGCCAGAAGCTGTGCCATCATTGGTTTTTGGGATAACAATAGACCAACCCCATGTAGCACTATTGCCAGCACGAGTAAGCATATTACTCATACTTGTCACATTAGAGGTGTCCCAATGGGAGAGATCTAGACGAAAGGAAACTGCTTTGTAGCCGGCATCATTGAACATATTATTCATACTTGTCACGCCAGAGGTATTCCAATTGGAGAGATATAGAACAAAAGTAGATGCATTGTAGCCGGCATTAGTGAACATGTTATACATAATTGTCACGCTAGAAGTATTCCAGTCGGAGAGGTCGCCAACAGACCAGGTGGTGGCGTCATGGCCGGCATAGGAGAACATACTGCTCATATTTGTCACACTAGCAGTATTCCAGGAGGAGAGATCAAAGGTAAAGGAAGCTGCACTGTAGCCGGCATTAGCGAACATGGTACTCATATTTGTCACACTAGCAGTATTCCAGGAGGAGAGATCACCTACAGACCAAGTGGTGGCACTGTAGCCGGCATTTTGGAACATACTTTGCATAGTCGTAACACTAGAAGTCTTCCAGTCAGAAAGATCGCCAACAGTCCAGGTGGTGGCACTGCGGCCGGCAGAGGAGAACATGCCAGACATACTCGTCACACTAGAAGTATTCCAGGAAGAGAGGTCGCCAACAGACCAGGTGGTGGCGTTGTAGCCAGCTTCGAAGAACATGCTAGTCATATTATTCACACTAGAAGTATCCCAGGAAGAAAGGTCTAGAGTAAAGGTGGTGGCGCTGTGGCCGGCGGACGTGAACATGCCATCAATAGTGGTCACACTGGAAGTGTCCCAAGAGGAGAGATTGCCAACAGACCAGGTGGTGGCGTTGTGGCCGGCGCAAAAGAACATAGTGGACATAGTTGTTACGCTAGAAGTATCCCAGGAGGAGAGATCACCAACGGACCAGGTGGTGGCACTATAGCCGGCATAATGAAACATTCGATACATGCTTGTCGCACTGGAAGTGTCCCAAGAGGAGAGATTGCCAACAGACCAGGTGGTGGCGTTGTAGCCGGCATAAGAGAACATAGTGGACATACTCGTCACACTGGAGGTATCCCAGGAGGAAAGATCCAAAGTAAAGGTGGTGGCGCTGTAGCCGGCATAGGTGAACATGCTACCCATACTCGTCACACTAGAAGTATTCCAGGAAGAGAGATCGCCAACAGACCAGGTGGTAGCACTGCGGCCGGCACTGGAGAACATGCTAGACATATTTGTCACGCTGGAAGTATCCCAGGAAGAAAGGTCTAGAGTAAAGGTGGTAGCGCTGCGGCCGGCATAGAGGAACATACTAGACATGTCTGTCACGCTGGAAGTGTCCCAAGAGGAGAGATTGCCAACAGACCAGGTGGTGGCGTTGTAGCCGGCAGAGTAGAACATGCTACCCATATTTGTTACACTAGAAGTATTCCAAGAAGAGAGGTCGCCAATAGACCAGGTGGTAGCGCTGTAGCCGGCAGAGGAGAACATGCTATTCATAGTTGTCACACTAGAAGTATTCCAAGAAGAGAGGTCGCCAACAGACCAGGTGGTAGCGCTGTAGCCGGCATAAGAGAACATCTGGGTCATGGTTGTCACTTTGGTTGTATCCCAAGTAGAAATAGTAGATAGATTAGATAAGGCACGCATTTCGCGGAAGAAATAACTGGAAGTTTTGTTCATGATAATATCTGTAGCTTCGGAATAATAGTAGATAGTGGTGTTAGTTGAATCATACCAGGCATAGATTGGGAATGGCGAAGAACTGTCTGAGATAGTATTTTCAGTGGCAGGAGTGAAGTCGTTTGGTAGAGAGTTAGAACGAACTATTGCGGTAATAGTAGTATCCTGGGTAGAATAGGTAGCTGAACTATTGCCAGCTAGACGCTTGAGTTTTTGGTTTACATTTGTTCCAGTATCTAAGTAGGCACCATTCTTCCAAACAGCATAAAGAGTGATAGTATTACCAGCAGCAATGAGGTTAGTGACTTTTTGTCCGTCACTATAGAACGTACCAGTGCCATCAGCTTTAGTGTTCCAACCAAGGAAGATATAGCCAGTGAGGGCAAAGGTATTAGTCTTAATTGCGGTTGCTGTGTCTTTAATCACGGTTTGATTAGTCATAGTGCCAGTAGCAGAACCAGGAGTACCACCCACACTAGATTCATTAGCATCAAAGGCTATATAATAAATATCATCCCAAATAGCGTATAATTCTATGCTTTGACCCGAATATAGATTAAGTGAAGAAATATTGGCATTAGCCGCATAGCTAACACCAGTACCATTAGCGGCTGTATTCCATTCTTTAAATTGTTTATGACTTCCTGGTGTAAATAAGCTGGCGGCTGCCAGTTTGCCGGCGCCAATTTCTGCAGTTTGACTAGATGTAGCCCCAGAACCATCATTGGCATTATAATTAATCGTAATTGCACCTTGGCTAGCTACACAT
>JAZRJZ010000009.1:0-10469 GCA_045646085.1 Candidatus Nanosyncoccus sp. | reverse complement strand
ATGTGTAGCTAGCCAAGGTGCAATTACGATTAATTATAATGCCAATGATGGTTCTGGGGCTACATCTAGTCAAACTGCAGAAATTGGCGCCGGCAAACTGGCAGCCGCCAGCTTATTTACACCAGGAAGTCATAAACAATTCAAAGAATGGAACACTAAGGCTGATGGTACTGGTACTAGCTATGCGGCTGATGCCAATGTCTCTTTGCTTAATCTATATTCGGGTCAAAGCATAGAATTATACGCTATTTGGGATGACCTCTACTATATAGCCTTTGATGCTAATGAATCTAGTGTAGGTGGTACTTCTGGTTCTGCTACTGGTACTATGACTAATCAAACTGTCGTAAGAGACAAGGCTACTAATATCAAGACCAGCACCTTTGCCCTCACTGACTATATCTTCTATGGTTGGAATACTAAAGCTGATGGTACTGGTACGTTCTATAGTGACGGGCAAAAAGTCACTAATCTCACTGCTACTGGCAATACCATCACTCTTTATGCTGTTTGGAAGAATGGTGCCTACTTAGACACTGGAACAAATGTAAACCAAAAACTAAAACGTCTAGCCGGTAATAGTTCGGCAACCTATAATACCCAAGATACTACAATCACTGCTCTTGTTCGTTCTAACTCCCTACCAAACAACTTTACTCCCGCTGCTGAAAACACTATCTCAGACAGTTCTTCACCATATCCAATATATGCTTGGTATGATTCAGCTGATACTACTATCTACTATTATTCTGAAGCCACAGATATTATCATGAATAAAACCTCCAGCTCTTTTTTCAGTCAGATGCGTGCCTTATCTAATCTATCCACTATCTCTACTTGGGATACCACTAAAGTAACAAGTATGTCTACCATGTTCTACTATGCTGGCTACAACGCCACCACCTTCACTCTAGATCTCACTTCTTGGAATACTTCTAGCGTGACAAGTATGCTCAACATGTTCTCCTCTGCCGGCTACAACGCCACCACCTTCACTCTAGATCTCTCTTCTTGGAATACTTCTAGCGTGACGACTATGTCTCAAATGTTCTCCTCTGCCGGTTACAGCGCCACCACCTGGTCTATTGGTGACCTTTCCTCCTGGAATACTTCTAGTGTGACAGATATGAGTAACATATTCTACCAAGCTGGCTACCGCGCCACCACCTGGTCTATTGGTGACCTTTCCTCCTGGGATACTTCTAGTGTGACAAGTATGTACCGAATGTTCTACTATGCTGGCTACAACGCCACCACCTTCACTCTAGATCTCTCTTCTTGGAACACTTCTAGTGTGACAAATATGCAGCAAATGTTCTCCTATGCTGGCTACAACGCCACCACCTGGTCTATTGGTGACCTTTCCTCCTGGGATACTTCTAGTGTGACAGAGATGTCCCAAATGTTCTACCATGCCGGCTACAGCGCCACCACCTGGTCTATTGGTGATCTCTCGGATTGGGACACTTCTAGCGTGACGAATATGGGTGGCATGTTCTCCTATGCCGGCCGCAGCGCCACCACCTGGTCTATTGGCGACCTCTCTTCCTGGAACACTTCTAGCGTGGCAAATATGTCTAGCATGTTCTACTCTGCCGGCTACAGCGCCACCACCTGGTCTATTGGTGATCTCTCTTCCTGGGATACTTCTAGTGTGACAACTATGAATGGCATGTTCTACCAAGCTGGCTACAGCGCCACCACCTTCACTCTAGATCTCTCTTCTTGGAATACTTCTAGTGTGACAACTATGTCTAGCATGTTCCACCAAGCTGGCTTCAGCGCCACCACCTTCACCCTAGATCTCTCCTCTTGGAACACTTCTAGCGTAACAAATATGCAAAGCATGTTCTCCTCTGCCGGCTACAGCGCCACCACCTGGTCTATTGGTGACCTTTCCTCCTGGAATACTTCTAGTGTGACAAATATGAATAGCATGTTCTACCAAGCTGGCTACCGCGCCACCACCTGGTCTGTAGGCGACCTCTCGGATTGGAACACTTCTAGTGTGACGAATATGTATCAAATGTTCTTCTCTGCCGGCCGCATCGCCACCACCTGGTCTATTGGTGATCTCTCGGATTGGGACACTTTCAGCGTGACGAATATGGGTAGCATGTTCTCCTATGCTGGTTACAGCGCCACCACCTGGTCTGTAGGCGACCTCTCGGATTGGAACACTTCTAGTGTGACGAATATGTATCAAATGTTCTCCTATGCCGGCCGCAGCGCTACCACCTTCACTCTAGATCTCTCTTCTTGGAACACTTCTAGCGTAACAAATATGCAAAGCATGTTCTTCTATGCCGGCTACAACGCCACCACCTGGTCTGTAGGCGACCTCTCGGATTGGAACACTTCTAGCGTGACGACTATGTCTCAAATGTTCCAATATGCCGGCTACAACGCCACCACCTGGTCTATTGGCGACCTCTCTGATTGGGATACTTCTAGTGTGACAGATATGTCTAATATGTTCTACCAAGCCGGCTACAGCGCCACCACCTTTAATCTAAATCTCTCTTCCTGGAATACTTCTGGTGTGACAAATATGGGTAATATGTTCAATAGTGCCGGCTATAGCGCTACTACCTGGTCTGTCACTATTCCAAAAACCAATAATGGTACTACCACTGGCCCAATTACCAACACTACCTCAAATCTATACGGCAACACCACTTCAGTTACCGCCACTCCACCTTCGGGCAGATCTTTCACCCTCGCAAATTAAAACAATCAGTTTTACCAGGTTTCCCCCATTCCCCTCTCCGAGCATTTAAAACCAACCCTAACGGGTTTTCTTCCCTCGTTTTCCCCTACGAGTCTTAGACTTTTTGGTTTTAGTCTTCGGTTTATTCTCCAGCATCTCTCGCGCTTTAGCTTCTGTAACCTTCTTTGGGTCTACTTCCTTAGGAATTTTTACATTATTCCGACGCCCCGGCCCCTTTACGTACGGTCCATAAGCCCCATTGATAATCATAATTTCATCCCAATCGGAGATAATCGAATCCACCTTCTTTTGATACAGCGGCAACGCCTCTTTCAAAGTCACCGTATACGGATCAAAATCTTTCATCGGAATATTATACTTTCCACCCTTGAGGTATGGCCCAAACGGCCCATTAGAAGCCACTAGCTCCGTGCCATCTGGAGCCTTCCCCAAACTACGTGGTAAAGCCGGCAAATCTAATTGTTTCAAAGCTTGTTCCAAAGTCACAGTTTTCACTGATTTTCTTTTTGGCAAAGGCGCAAAACGGGGTTTTTCGCCGGATTCTTTCTCGCTATCGCCGAGTTGGATAAATCCGCCATTTTTGCCAATTTTAGCATAAATCGGTTTGCCGTCCTTCGGGTGATGGCCGAGTAATCTCGCATTATTGTATCTTTCGGCGCCATCTGCCACCGCTATCGTTTCGCGAAACGGCTTATAAAAATCTCGTAGCATTTTGACACGCTCTAATTTCGCATCCGCAATCAAATCCAAATCTTTTTCAATATTCGCCGTAAACTTATAATCCACGATATTTTTAAAATTATCAGTCAAAAATCCGGAAACTAATTCGCCAATCGGCGTCGGAATCAACTTACCCTTATTTGCGCCGAATTTTTCGGTTACAATCTCGCGCGAAATTTTGCCACCTCGCGCCTTTAATTCAACTATTTCCCGTTCTTCACCCTCAGATTCGCCTTTTACCACATAATTTCGTGCCTGAATCGCGGTCATGATCGAAGCGTAGGTCGACGGCCGACCAATTCCGAGTTCCTCCAGTTTTTTCACCAAAGAACCTTCGGTATAGCGGACTGGTGGTTTACCAAAACTCTGCTTTGCGACTAGTTCTACGCAGTCCAAAGCATCACCCTTGGTCATTTTTGGTAGTTCCGTATCTTTAGACTTACCATAAACCTTCAAAAAGCCGTCAAACACCACGACTTCACCCTTTGCGACAAAATCATGGCTGATATGAACAGTAGTCTTAGCAACTTTTGCGCTAGCCATTTGCGTCGCAACCGTACGTGCCCAAATCAGCCCATAAAGCTTCTTCTCATAATTATTCTTCCCCGCTGTCGTACGCGAAATATCTGTTGGGCGAATCGCCTCGTGCGCCTCTTGTGCGGAAGTATCTTTGGTCTTAAACGCACGCACCTTGAGGTACTTTTTGCCGAATTCGTCTTCAATATATTTCGCAATTCCTGCCACGGCCTGTTTAGACAAATTCAAAGAATCAGTTCTGTGGTAAGTAATCAAGCCTGCTTGATATAAGCCTTGTGCCGCCGACATCGTGGTACGTGCCGCAAATCCTAACTTTGCATTGGCTTCAATTTGCAAAGCCGCAGTCGTAAATGGTACTGGATTTGCCTTCGTTCCCTCAGTTTCTTCTATGCTAGTTACTTTAAAGTCGGCTTTTGACAGTTTTTCCAACAATTCCTTCGCAGCTTTTTCGTCCTTGGGGTGTTCGCCTTCCAGTGTCGCCACAAATTCTTTACCTTTAGAAAACTTCCCGGCCACCTTAAAATTAGACTTACTCTCAAATTTCTCAATCTCTTTCTCGCGCTCTACGATCAAACGTAGCGCCGGCGACTGTACGCGTCCGGCCGAAACCGCTCCCGGCACCTTTTTGCGTACCATACCAGACAAATCATACCCCACAAGCATATCCAAAGTCTGTCTTGCCTGTTGCGAAGCTACCATATCCATATCGACTTTACGTGGGTTCTTAATCGCCTCTTCTAATGCCGATTTGGTAATCTCGTGGAAAGTAATGCGTGCGGTATTCTTCGGTAAATCCAATACTTCGCACAGATGCCAAGAAATCGATTCTCCTTCGCGGTCTTCATCCGTTGCGAGCCATACTTTATCAGCTTTTTTGGTTTCCTTTTTAAGTTCGGAAATAATGTTCTTGTGTTCCGGATCAATCTCGTAAGTCACGTCAAAAGTAGACTTATCGACTTTCGTATCTTTCCGAATGTGCCCAATCGAAGCCAAAACTTTAAAATCACTACCGAGGTATTTCTCGATTGTTTTCGCCTTCGCCGGGCTCTCCACTATTACCAAATTTTTTGCCATATATATTATAATAACACACACGCGCAAGCATAAGTGTGAAAGATTCTAAGATATAGTATCAAAAAAGCCTCAGGTAAGGGTGGGCATCACCTGAGGCTATTTTGGCCCTCTAACGCTTCTCTAATTATACCGGGGAGACCCCGGAGCGTAACCCACCTCACACAATTTGGGGCCCGCCGGTTAGAGGGATTGCTAAGCCTTCGAAAGTGACCTTTCAAAAGTGGAGGTAATACTTATAAAACATTAAACCATGAAGAAATCTAATGCCCGAAAGGGTTTCAAAAGCTCGCAATTTCTGCTACACTAGGAGTAGTATAGCTGAAATTATAACTTATTTAGGTGCGGTGTGGTACTTTTTTGAGTACCAACTGCTTTAATTATATCACAGGAGTAAAAATATGTCAATACTTTTTTCACACTTTTTAACAAAAATCAACCAAATTTCACCCCTAGAGCATAATTTTACAGAGGTGTTAGACGCTATTGCGCTTAAGCCTAAAACATTGTATTTCTATGGCGAATTGCCGCAAAATGTGTCAAAAAATAACAAACAGATGCGACCCAAAACCGTCGCAATTGTTGGTTCTCGCCGCAATACTAAGTATGGAGAAGAAATAGCCTATAACCTCGCTTATAAACTCGCAAAACACGGAGTAGTGGTCGTATCTGGTTTGGCCTATGGTATTGACTCTATCGGTCACCGGGGTTGCCTAGACGCTGGAGGTATTACCGTCGCAGTACTGGGTACCCCTATAGATCAAATCTATCCTCGGAATCACAGGAGTCTTGCCCAAGAAATTGTCAAACAAGGTGGCGCGATTATCTCTGAATATGCCCCAGGAGCTGAGGTCCACCACAAAACTAGTTTTCTAGAGCGCAATCGTCTTATCTCTGGACTCTCGGACATAGTCGTAGTGGTAGAAGCAGCTGAAAAATCTGGTTCGCTTAATACCGCCACTCACGCCATCGAACAAGGCAAAACCGTTTTTGCCGTACCCGGCAATATCACCAACCCCTATTCTCAAGGGTGCAACAAGCTTATCAAACAGGGCGCAATTCCCTATACTGGGCCAGATGATGTTTCGCGCGAGCTTTTTCCTGAAGAATACCTTAAAAAACACCGAAAACTGCGTCAAAAACATCTAATTGGCGATACTGACGTAGAAACGCTCATCCTCAAATCTCTCGCCGGTGGCCTCAGAAACGGCGACGAAATCATCAGTCAAACTCACCTCCCGCCAGAGGTATTCAACCAAACTATTACTATCCTCGAAATCAAAGGCCGTATCCGCTCCCTTGGCGCCAATAACTGGAGCCTAACGTGACAGAGAAAAAACATTTTGACGAATGGAGCAAGAAGAAAAAAGAAATCCATTACTCTCACAGTCCGCCATTGTATCACGAAAGAGAAATCTGGTGGTTAGCAATTGGTGAAAATATTGGCGCTGAAATAAATGGCAAGGGTACCGATTTTCTTCGTCCAGTTCTGATAATAAGAAAATATGGAAATCTATTTTTCGGGGTGCCACTTAGTTCGCAAATTCATCAAGGAATGTGGTATGACCAATTTGAATATAAGAATAAGCTTCAATGCGCACTGCTTTCGCAGGCAAGCACTTTTAGTGCTAATAGATTGCGGTATAAAATGGGTCGGATGCCTATGTTAAGCTTTCAAAGGATATGTGATTCGTTAATAGGATTACTTTTTAAAAAAGATAACCCCAATCATTTCTGATTGGGGAGAGCAGATATTTCACTGACTTTTACAAACCTATTATATCAAATTCCAATAAAATCGTCAATTTTTTTACCTATCTCCATCAAAATATCAGGTAATTTAGTCTTTTCTTCAGGAGTAAATTTCGACAATACAAAGTCCACATCCCCCATTTTTTTCCTCAGGTCATCATTCTCCGTGCCAATTCTGATTCTTGGGTAATCAGAGGTAGAAATCGCTACGTCGATCGATTTCAGCCCGTTATTCCCTCCAGCTGCCCCAGACGTACGGTATCGTACTTTCCCAAACTCCAAATCAAAATTATCGCAAATCACCAAAATATCAGAGGCCGGTATCTTGTAATAATGCATATACTCTTGCACTACCTTACCGCTATCGTTATAAAAATCCTGAGGTTTAATAAACAAAACATCATCCATGCGGCCCCACAAGGCCCCAAAACGCGGTTTTTCGTTCCAATTAAGGTGTTTAAGCTTAAAATAAAAATCTAGCGCCAAAAAGCCGGCATTATGCCGAGTAAAGTTATACTGATTCCCTGGATTTCCCAGCCCAATAACTAATTTCATAAGATAATTATACCATATAAGGAAAATGCCCCTGTAAAACAGGGGCACTTCCAGGCAGGAGCATTATTCTGTGTCGACGTTTCCTTTTTCGGCTTTTTGGCGCTGAGTAATCATCTTGACCAAGGGGTGACGGATGACTTCTTCCTCGGTGAAGCAGACTTGCGCCACCATTGGACTATTCATCAGCTGCCTCGAGGCATAAGCCAAACCACTACTAGATGGATCGATATATGGCGCATGGATTTGGTCAATATCACCAGTGATGATGATTTTGCCGTCCGCGCCCAAACGTTTTATCAACGTATCAGCTTGGCTCACGCTCTGGTCTTGGAACTCATCGTAAATCGCCAGCTCGTAAGCAAAATCGCGACCTCTTGCGTTCTCAATTGGGATATTAGAGAACCAGTTATCCCAAATCAGGTCCACGCGTTCCTTGAGGCGGGCTTTAATCGGGATCTTTTCGGGCATGCCATTATCGTCGCAGTCGCGCGACCGCGCCTTTTTCTTATCGCCAGTTCCGAATTTTTGTAGGGCACTCAGTTCTTTGCGGAACTTCGAATCCTCATTCAGAAGGTAATTTCTCAAGGCGTTCTTGAGCGGCTGGACATCTGGGTCCATTTTTTCGTCCAAGTCTCCCGGCAGCGCTCCGAGTTTGCTACTAGAGTCGCAAGGCACTACCGTAACCCCGATGAATGAACCCTCTTTGCAGGCATAATAACCGTAGATGGTAGCCATGTAGGTTTTACCCGAACCCGCCGGTCCAGTGCACACAATTGCGGCAATGTCAGGATTCATCAACGCTTCGGCGTAGATGGCCTGACCAATATTTCTGACGGGAACCGGGAATTCCTGGACGTGCTTTAGGCTGACAATCGCCTTTTCCTTCGCGTCGTAACGTCCAACGTGAGAGAAGTATGGGTTCCTATCAGGATCAAAATCACGAGGATAATTATAACCAGGTTCTAACTCCATCACGACGAACTCATTAGCGATCAACTTTGGCTCATTAGGCATATATTCATCCCAGAGCCAGAGGTCGACGCGATGCATGTCGTAGAGTTCATCGAAAACCGCCTTCGGCACAACTACGTCACGACGCCCTGTGTAGGGCTTGGGGTATTTGTACCCATAACGCATTGTCTGGATTCCACGCTCTCTCGCGCGAATCGCTAGGCCATTGTCATTGGTCAGCAAAATCACGTTCGAAGCGACGAATCGCTTGATTTTCTCAGGATCAGCGGCACCATCAATCGGCCATCCCATCTGCAAGAAAGAGGCGGTCAAGGTCGCCAAGATAATCTGTCCGTCCATGTCGGTTTCTGAAGGACAAAACGGCAGACATTTCTTGAAATTCTTGTGTACCGGAAGCACCGACACGAGTTGATCATCCTCTTCCACGGAAATTGGGGCCTCTAGCCTATAGATATCGTTGATATTCGCGACCTTGCCTTCCACAAGTTCACGGATTCTCTTGAGAGCCACACGCGCGGCTTTGCCACGGTCAGACTTCTCCTTCTTGAAGCTAGAAAGCTCCCTCACTACTGCGGTAGGAATGACGATGTGGGCATTCTTGAGGTCCACCGTCGGTTCTTCCGGCTGCTTTCTAGAGCTGCCGGGAATGATGTCTACATAATCTACCACAATGTTCGTGTCGACCACGTAGATTTTTCGTTCGATCGGCATAATAGCTCCTTTCCTGTTAAGGTACGTTTATACTCCGTTTAAAAAAGAGTATATCTAATATACTCCCACCTAATTCTATTGTAGCACAAAATTAAGCGTTTTTATCATTTCGAAAAGAAAACATAATCGGTGTTCCGACGAAAGGATATTTTTCCCGAATTTTACGCTCCAAAAAACGCTTCCAAGACCAGTGTAAAAGCTCCAAGTCATGACCATGCACTACAAACCATGGCGGACAAATATCGGTTTGCACGATGTATTTCGGCTTTGGCCTAGTGTTTTTGAGGCCCGCTGGGATATGTGAAGTAATTGCGTCGTTCAATATTTTATTTAGCTCAGAAGTTTTTACTTCCTGGTGTCGGTTTTCGTCGATTTCCAATGCCAACTCAAACAATTTTGTTACATTTTTACCCGTTTCTGAACTCGTAATTAGCACCGGCGCATAGGGCAAAAAGTTAAAATCACGCTCCAGTTCATCTAGGATTTCGTCGGTATCTTCTACTAAATCAGCTTTTGTCAAAACCACCACAATTCCCTTACCCGCATCGACGATTTGTCCAGCCAGGGACTGGTCTAGCTTGCTATGAGGTTCAGTCGCATCAACTAAGAGTGCGCAAATATCTGACTCTTCAATTGCAGCTAAGCTCCGAATCGCAGAAAACTTTTCAATCCCAACTTCGCGCTTGCCAGGCTTTCTTAGTCCCGCCGTATCCAAAATTTCTAATTCGCGCCCCTTAAATTTCACGTTTACGCGGTTTACATCTCGCGTCGTTCCCTGTTTTGAACTCACAATTGCCTGTTGCTTTTTTCCGAGTGAATTAAACAAACTACTTTTACCTACGTTCGGTCGTCCGATTAGGGCTAACTTTAGTACATCACTATTCTTGTCTGCCTTTCCGCGCGGCAAGACGCTTTTTAATTTTTGAATCCCTTCGCCCGTAGTCGCCGAAACATAATAGATATTTTCTGGCGCAATTCCTAACGCACGAAATTCTGCAATCGGCAAAGATTCTCCAAGGTCGCATTTATTTAAAACTAAGTAAACTGGCTTCCCAGACCTAAGCGCATTTTTTGCAATCTGAGCATCCTTGTGATCGAAATATTTTGCAGAATCTAGCGTCACTAATATCACATCCGCCACCTCAATTGCATCGGCAATTTGGTCTTGAATAGAAGCTTCAAAATCATCTGACGGGTTTTTTAGCCCCGCAGTGTCAATCAAGACAAACGCGTTATCAATCGTAGCCATCACGTTGTCGCGAGTAGTACCCTCTTCTCTAGCTACAATCGCGATATTTTTCTTTGCCATACGATTTAAAAGGCTAGATTTACCAGCATTTGTTTGACCAATTAGCGCCACAATCGGAAGTTTACTCATATCTATAATTATATCATAAAAAATGGTGACTCCGGCGGGAGT
>JAZRJZ010000008.1:0-16878 GCA_045646085.1 Candidatus Nanosyncoccus sp. | reverse complement strand
ACTTTGCGTGCTGACATTGACTTTTATTGTCATCATGCACCAACGATTGCTGGTATTGTAGGCGTAAAAGTTTGGATTTATAAGGGGGAAAAGTAAGATGGCTATTTTGATACCGAAGAAAGTACCACATCGTAAGGTACGCAAAGGCAAAAATGCGGGTATTGCGACGCGTTGTAATACAGTGGCGTTTGGTGAATTTGGCTTGATGTCGTTAGATAACGAGCGCATTACTTCTCGTCAAATTGAGGCAGCACGTCAGGCGATTACCCGTTATGTAAAGCGTGGTGGTAAAATTTGGATTCGAATTTTCCCACATACGCCAGTTTCAAAGAAGCCTTTGGATGTAAAAATGGGTTCTGGTAAAGGTGAACCACAGTTTTATGTAGCAAAAGTGAAAGCTGGTACAGTGATGTTTGAAATTGCTGATGTGGATGAAGCAAAAGCACGCGAAGCATTGCGTCTTGCTTCTCACAAACTACCGGTGAAATGTAAAATAATTAAGAAAGAGGAGTTTTAAGATGGCACACACTTTGATTGGAACTGTGACTTCCGATAAGCGCGATAAGACCATTACCGTCTCCATTGTTAGCCGGGAAACTCATCCACTTTATCGTAAACAGTTTACGAAGACCCGTAAATATACTGCTCATGATGAAAAGAATGAGGCAAAGGTTGGTGATCGCGTACAAATTGCGATGAGCCGCCCGATTTCCAAGACTAAGGCTTACACTTTGGTCAAGATTATTGAAAAATCACGCGGTACGGTTGAGTTGAAGGAAGATGTAAACACAGTAAAAGAAGAAAAGAAAGTCGGCGCTGATGCAGAAGCTAAAGCCAAGAAAGCTGAAGCCTTAAAGACTGAAGAGGTTGATGAGGCAAAGGCTGAACAGGCAGAAGGGGAGGAGGCTTAGATGATTCAGCAAGAAACTAGATTAAAGGTAGCCGATAACTCTGGCGCAAAGGAACTAGGCGTGATTCGTGTACTTGGCGGTACTCGCGCTAGGTATGCTAGAGTAGGTGATATCGTAACTTGTTCGGTTAAGGAAGCTTCGCCAACAGGAAATATTAAGAAAAAAGCTGTAGTACGCGCTGTAATCGTAAGGACAGTAGCTCCAATTCGTCGTCCAGATGGTTCAACTATTCGCTTTGACGAAAATGCAGCAGTACTAGTGAATGATGATAAAACTCCAAAAGGCACTCGTGTCTTTGGGCCAATTCCTAGAGAATTGCGTGAAAAAGGTTTTATGAAGATTATCAGCTTGGCTCCGGAGGTACTTTAAAATGGCAAAGAATTTGAAAGTTAATGACAAAGTTTTGGTAATCTCTGGTAGTCATAAAGGCAAAGAAGCCAAGATTGTAAAAATCGATCGTGAAGCTGGCAGGGCGATACTAGAAGGCATCGGCGTAGTAGAGCGTCACGTAGCGAAATCATATATCAATCCAAAGGGCGGTAAAAAGACCGTGCATCTTGGAATTGATTTGTCGAATTTGAAGTTAATTGAGGCGGCGAAATTCGTGAAGTCGTCTGTGAAAAAAGTTGACAAAAAAGCTAAGAAAGGAGCTAAATAATGGCGGAAAAGAAAACGGCTGCTGAAGCTAAGGCCAAAACTGCGACTAAAGCAGTTAAAACTGACGCAAAAGCACAACCACGCCTCAAAGCTCTTTACAACAACGAGCTAAAGGCGAAATTAATGAAAGAGTTGGGATTAAAGAATATTAATCAAGTCCCAGAGCTCAAAAAAGTTGTAGTTTCGTGCGGGGTTGGTAAAAAGCGTGAAGACAAGCGTTTTACTGAGACCGTGGAGTTGACTTTGGCCAAAATTACTGGTCAGGTAGCTACTTCGAGATTGGCAAAGAAATCAATTGCTACATTTAAAATTCGTAAAGGTATGGGCGCGCCGGTTGGGTATCTCACGACTTTACGCAATGATAAAATGTATGAATTCGTCGATCGTTTGATTAATGTGGCTTTGCCGCATGTACGTGATTTTCACGGTGTATCTCGCAAAGCTTTTGATGCACAAGGTAATTACAACTTAGGATTAAAAGAGCAGACTGTATTCCCGGAAATTACTTTCGAGGATGCATCGGTGCTTCATGGTGTTGAAGTAACATTTATTATTAAAAATGGTTCAAAGGAAGGAAGTCTAAAATTGTTAGAACTCTTTGGAATGCCGTTTGAGAAGGAGGCAAAGTAGTATGGCTAAGAAATCTGCAGTGCTTCGTGATCAAAAACGACAAAAAATGTATGACAAGTATAAAGATAAGCGCGCAGCTTTGAAGGCGGCTGGAGATTTGGAAGGTTTGCAAAAGCTTCCACGCAATTCTAGCCCAACAAGACTGAAAAATCGCGATATGTTGGACGGTCGTCCACGCGGTTATATGCGCCGATTTGGACTAAGTCGTATTAATTTCCGGGAGAAAGCAAGTAAGGGCGAAATTCCTGGTGTAACAAAGAGTAGCTGGTAGGAGAAAGGAGAGAATATGTCATTACAATCTACAGACCAAGTCGCCGATTTGCTTACGCGTATTCGTAATGCAATTAAGGTTTCAAAAAATGAAATTCTAGTTCCTACTTCTAAGCTTAAAGTAGGCGTGGTAGATGTGTTAGCTAAGAATGGTTACATTGCTGATTACAAAGTTGAAGATGGTAAACCGCGTGGGGTTTTGAAAGTCACGATTAATGAAGCTGGTGCTAATCCAAAAATTAGCGAGATTGCTAAAGTTTCTAAACCGGGCCGTCGTGTGTATTCGTCTGCGGATGATTTACCGACAGTGAAATCTGGACGCGGGATGATTATTATTTCGACCTCTAAAGGTTTGATGACTGGACGTGAAGCGAAAAAGAATCGTCTTGGTGGCGAAATTTTAGTGAAAGTTTGGTAAAAACAGAACTAGCAATTTTTCAGCGTTGAAACACGCGCCGTATAAAAATTACAACAGCTCAGGCGGGCTCGTCCCGGTATTTCAGTACCGGCTACTCGCCCGTGACTGTTGTAATTTTTATCGGGCGGTTTCAAAATGCTTCAAAATTGCTTAGTTCCGTTTTTTTACCCACTATATTAAAATGCTTATCGTTGACCTCTGTTTTGGGTTGTGATAAGATGATGGCAAACTATAGAGCGAAGGAGGCTTATGAAAATCAAGAGACTGATGAATGCAGTCGTGGCGGTGGCAATGGTGGGCATAAATGTATTTAGCGGTATTTTGCCGGTAATTGCGGCGGATGGTGATGATCCGACGATTCAAAACCCGGATCCGGTGACGTTGGAGGATGGCGTAGTACTGTCAAAGACCGTTAAAAGTGTACCTGGGTACGCTAACAAATGGGAGGTTACTTTAAGAATTGAATCTCCAAAGACTGAAAAAACTTCAGACACGGTAATTGTGATTGACCGTTCTGGCAGTATGGGTGATGATGGTAGATTGACCGCTGCAAAATCAGCAGCTAATTCTCTGGCTCAACAGTTATTGCCTAGTGATAACACTACGAATAGGGTGGCCGTGGTTTCTTTTGCTTCTTCTGCTTCTACTGGTACTGATTTTACGACTGATTATGGTACGGTTTCTAGGGTGGTCAATAGCATGCGCGCCAGTGGTGGTACATATACGCAGTCAGCGATTCATATGGCAGCAGATTTGTTAGCGGATTCAACGGCTGATATTAAAACGATGATTTTGCTTTCGGACGGCGAACCGACTTATAGCGTAGCTTTTACTGCATCGGCTAGGAATAATGATGATAATTTTGTGGCCTATGGTAGTGAGTTAGAGACTAGTTCGGAAGTGGACCAGACGGTGTTTAGCTATTCTGATACTGGTTCAGTGGGAAGTGGTGGAACTTTGAGGTCGTGTATTGGTAGAACCGTTTGGGGAAATTGTGTAAGTGGAAAGTATTATAATCATGGCAATTCGGCGATTGCAGAGGCGGGATATTTTAAGGATAGTAACAATGGTACTCTTTATACGATCGCACTTGATGCGGGTGATGTAGGCACGCCAATTCTTAATGCGATTGCAAGCCCAGGCAAGCACTACACAGCTACGCCGGCAGAGCTTACTAGAATTTTCAATGATATTGGTGGTAGTATTCTGTCGTTAATTCAGGAAGCATCAGTAGAAGACACTATGGGTCATGGTGTGACTATTAGTGGTACCGACGGTAAAACTTCGCTCGAGTGGGAGCCTGAGTTTACTTTGGATGCCGACAAAGGTGTATTCGTAGCGGAAAAGACTTATGAAGTTGAAATGAATGAAGAAGTTTATAATCAGACTGCTACTGGCGGATTCTATGCTTTGAACGAAAGTGCAGTTTTGACTTACAATGATGGCAAGACTGGCGAATTTCCTGTGCCAAAAGCTAAGCCGTTTGATATTGATGTGGAAAAAGAATTGACCGTAGATGGCGAGAAAAAGATTGGTGGAGAATTTAAGTTTACGATTTCTGGTAACGGGACTTCTAATACTTATAGTGTGAAATCTGGTGAAGAGCATATTATCCCGGTGCCAATGCCGATTAAGATTGGTGAAGTATACACTGTTACTGAAGTCGGAGTAAGCGATGATGGTGAAATACCATTTGAATATTATGACGCACCGGAATATTCTGTTAAATATAACGGTGTGGAGAGCGCGACTAATAAATTTGTAGTTACGGCAGAGCATGGCGATGTAGTCGATATCTTGATTAAGAATAATTATGAAACTACAACGGTGTCGGCGAGCAAGACTTGGGACGATGATGACGACCGTGATGGGTTGCGCAGTGATTATAGTGATTTATATGTAGCAGTAAAAGACGGCAATAAATATGTGGCCTATGAAGCTTTGGCTGACGAGGACAAAGATTATACATTTGAAGGTTTACATAAGAATCGTAATGGTGAAGAAATTTCATATACGGTAGTTGAGGCAAAAGGTTGCGCCGAAACTAATGGCAATATTACTTGTAGTAGTGAATTTAGTGGTGATATTAATTATGCTGTGATGATTGCTGATGGTGAAATTACGAACAAGCATGTGCCAGAAACCACTAAGCTAACTATTAAAAAGAAATGGGATACGAGCGCGGGGACTTTGCCAACATCAATGCCTGGTTTTGTGACCGTAGCGGTATCTAACGATAAAAATGATACAGTTGAAACGGTGAGACTGGAGGGTACGTCATATAATAATGAGTGGATTGGTGAATTTGAAGGTTATAAATATGAGAAGGGTCAGGAAATCAATTATACTGTCAAAGAAAAAGATATTGCTGGTAGTGCGTTAAACAGTAATAATATTTTGTACGTTCATAAAGATGGCATATTGGAGGGTAAGTGGACGGCAGCTTGGAGCGGCGCGGAAATAACTAATACTTGGACGCCGGCGCAGAACGCTTATTCTGGCTTGGGTGAATTTACAATTAAAAAGCTTGATCAAGATGGTAATCCGCTTAGTGGCGTAACTTTTGAAGTGAATGGTGAAGAGCATACTACTGGAAGTGATGGTACGGCGAAGATTGTATTCTCGGAATCGGAGGCTAAGCCAAAGGATAATTATAGTTTTGAAATCGAGGAAACTGATGCTCCGGAAAACTATGCCTTGATTGAGGGTACGGAAGTATTAGACGTGGCGACAAATATTGAGATTACTCCGGTTGACGAGGAGATGACTAATTATTACGAAAAGACTTTTGTCTTTAGTGAAACGACGCCAGTAAAGGGTTATGTTTGGGATGGTGACGAATTGGTATTGACGGCTACGGACCAAGCTTTGATAAAGGGGCTCAAGATTGTGAAGTCATTTGAAGGGCTTACAGCTGAAGGATTTGCAGAGAATAGCAATATCAGCTTTGTGATTAGCGGACCCGATAATTATTCAGAGACAGTCGGGATCGATGATGATGAATGCGGAATGTCTGGCGGTAAGCTAGTTTGTACGATTAGTGGTTTACTCCCGATTGGTAAATATACGGTGACCGAGCAGAATGCTGGTATTGATAACTTTACTTATGTTAGCGACCCAGCAAATGGTAAGATTTCCAAGACAGTTAAAATAGGTGAAACTGCGGAATTTGACTTTAAAAATACTTATACATCGGTAAATACGGCTTCGTATAAGGTGGCAAAAGTTTGGGAAGACGATGACGATCGCGATGGTATTCGCCCAGATGATCTTGAGGTGACTTTGTATGCGGATGGTGAAGCTTATGGTGATCCGGTGAAGTTGACGGCTGATGAGTGGGCTCACGAGTGGACTGGGCTGCCGCTAATGAATGCAGACGTGGAGGAAATTGAATATACTGTGACGGAAGCTAGTGTCAGCGGCTATGAATCTGATGGTGGCGAGATGAAAAACGGAGTGTTTATATTTACCAATACTCACGTGCCAGCAACTCGAGAGATCACTATTAAGAAGACCTGGGACGTTTCGAAGGGTAGTTTGCCGACCGTGAATCCAACAATTATTACAGTGGAGCTTTCAAATAACGGTGGCGACACTCAAACTGTGACTTTGGAAGGTACTGATTATGGCGAATGGGGGTCGGATGCGATTTCTGTGTATGTTTATGTCAATCAGGGCGAAACTGCGACTTATCAAGTTAAGGAAACTGGTATTGATGATGATAATTTGGACAGTGCTAGTACATTATATATTTATAATGGCAACGTACTAGAAGGAAAGTGGGTGGCTGAAGAAAATGAGTTGACCGTGAAAAATACTTGGACACCAGCTGGGGCGCACTATGAATATGATGGCGCGGATGAGTTTGAGATTTTGAAAGTAGACGAAAGTGGCGAGAAGGTTTTGAGTGGTGTAGTGTTTGATGTGAATGGCGAGACTAAGACTACTGACGGAAGCGGCAAGATTAAGATTGAGGTGCCGATTTCGGATGATGAAGCGAAGGAAGAGTTTGAATTTACGATTAGCGAGAAGGTTGCTGCTGCTGGATATGAGTTGGCTGAGGGTTCGGCGACTGTAACGGTGACCTGTGTGAGTGAGTGGGCCAGTGCAAGTGAAGAAGGTATGCTGAATATTTACAATAAGACTTGTGAATTTAGAGGCGAAGGCGACAATGCATTTGATTGGGATGGTGACGAAATGATACTGACTGTAACCAACAAGCGTAGTAAGGCTGCTTCTCTGGCGATTGAGAAGACTTTCTCGGGCGTAAGTGAAGCGGAGCTCCAAGGTTTAACTTTTACAATTACTGGTCCGGAAGATTTTGGCGATAATGGTGAAATGACCTTGATATTTAGTGATGATTGTATGGTGGATGGTGATGTAGCGATTTGTGAAGTTGAGGGCGACGTTCCAACTGGCGAATATACAGTGAAGGAAAACAACGCAGAGCTCAAGAATTATACTTTAACTGTGACGGGCGATAATGAGACTCAAAATGTAGAGAAGGACGCTGAAGCGGTGTTTGAAATCGTGAATGAGTATAAGAAAATTGATCCATGTGCGGACGGCGAAGGTTGTGGTGGCGATGTCGTGCCGATTGTACCTCCAATTACGCCAAATACCGGTAGTCTGACTTTGAATAAGAGCGAGGTGGCTACTGGAAGCGTTGAAGCTAATTATGCAATTGGTGGGGCAATGGTAGCGTTGGTAAGTGTAGCGATGTTGGTGATGGGTGTACGTAAAGAGGTAAAATTGACAAAATAGCATAAGTGTGATATAATAAGAGTATGCTACGAGAGTCCCCTCTTCGGAGGGGATTTTTGGTGGAAAACTATCAGATTTTAGTAATAAATATCGAAAAAACACTTGCGTTTTGAAAGCACAAACATTATAATTAGATTAGATTAATCGGAGGTAAATAATGGCGAAGAAAAGAGTTGCTTACGCCTTGTCGGCGGCGGCTTTGGTTGCAGGGTCGGGGGTGTTTGCCCCTTTGGCTCTTGCTGAGGAAGTAATAAAAACATTAGAGTCTTGTGAAGGTGTTGAAAGCTGTGCAATTGTCACTAGTACAGCGGAGCTTTCGGCGGCCTTGAACGCAGGAGATTCCACAATTGTCGTAGGGTCATCGTTCGATCTTACGGCTGATTTGTTCCCGAGCAATGACTTTACCCTTTATTTAAATAATTACACAATTACGTCGGATGGCTTGTCTTTTGTACCATATGGTTCTATGACTATTTATGCTGGTGAAAACGGTAAAGTTGTAGAAACTGGCGGAGAATGGGCGCCGTTTTATATTCACGGTGCTTTAACGCTAAAAAGCGGTACTATCGAAGCAGCTGCCGTGGCGGTCTCCGTGTTGGACGAGGGTGCTCAGTTTACGATGGATGGTGGCACTATCCGTGGTGGTAGTAGTACTCTTACTGCTGTGAATGTATCTGATGGCGCAAGGATGGTGATGAATGATGGAGCAATAGATGCGGACACCTGGGGAGTTTCAGTGTTCAAAAATTCTGAGTTCGAAATGAATGGCGGTATTATTACTGCTAATTCGGACGAAGGCATTGGTGTTGCCGGAAATGGTTCGGTTAGTGGAAACAATGAAGGCACAAACGCTAGGTTGATTTTGAATGCTGGTACGATTCATTCTGGTGATCTTGGTGTTTATGCGCCGCAAATTAATGGTGAAACTGTATTGGGCGATGGTCTTTCTATTGACGCCGGTAAGTGTGGTGTAGAAGTGCGTGCTGGTGAATTGTCTGTAGAAGGCGCGACGATTAATGTTGATGCTGATACAGAATATAGATTTGATCCAAATGGTAGTGGTTCGACTGCTTCTGGTGTAGCAGTTGCGGTAGCGCAACATACGACTCAGCAAGCAATTACTGCGACGGTTTCGGGTGGTGTCTTTACGGCTCCGGTAGCGTTTGCAGAGGGCAACCCACAGAAAAACCCAGACGAGTCTATCGAACAGGTCGAACTATCTATTACTGGTGGCGAATTCAATGCGACGAACGGCGAGCCGGTAGTGGCGAGCGAAGATGTCGAAAAATTTATTTCTGGTGGTATTTTCAACAAAGAAATAAATGAAAGCTATATCGCGGATAACTATAGCCAATATCCAGCTAATCAGCAAACTGTCTTTGTCGTGATGAAGACGTCGCATACGAGTGGCGTAGATGATACTGACGACGAGGGTGAGAGCGATGCGATTGCTGAGGAGCTTGGTAATGTCGCAGACGATATACTTGGCTCATTGCACGATAAGTTTTTTGAGTTGACCGGTGATGGCGCAGCTGAATTTACTACGAATGGTGGTGCAAAGTATTGGATTGATGATTTGGAATATGCTGCTAATGTACTTTGGGATGGCCGTACTATTATCGCTGCTCTAGATAGTGAAGAGTATAATTTAGATGAAATTAGTGACGAGGAAAGAGCGTTAGTGGAAGCTTATTTGCAAGACGGAATGGTGCCATTTGCCGCGTTGGAATATTGGATTGACTTAATGGAAACCGATGGAGCTTCTGGCGGTCGGTTGGGTGTAGTAACTGAGATTCCATACGCCATTACGTTGACTTATGACGTGTCTGAAGCGCCGGCAGTGCCAGAAGGTATGATAAGGACTTGGAATGTGGTTCGCTTGCACTGGGTTGGCAATGCTGATGAACCAGAAGTAACTATTCTGCCTGCTGACTATGATGCAGAAACCGGACTGATTTCTTATGAAAACGATAAATTCTCAGCATTCATTATAACCTATACTGATGCGGAGGAAGCATCTGAAGATGCGGCGGCGACTCCGGATACAGGTACGGTTACGGCGGCGGGTGCTTCGGCTATGAGCGCTGCAATTATAACCGCTGTAGCGGTAGGTCTACTTACTTCGATTATTAGCTTCGCATATTTAATCCGAAAACACTAAAATAATAAATAAAACTTAAAAGAGACTGCTTCTAGCGGTCTCTTTTGCTTGAAAAAACAGGTTAACTGGTGTAATATGATAGGTATGAGGATTAAGCTTTTGTTGCCGGCGATTTTGTCTGCGATTGGAGTGTCAGCTATGGTTTTGACGTCAAACATAGCTTCTGCTAGTCAGTTAACGGCAGGGGAGATGAAAGAGTATTCGCAGAATGACATTTATTTTTATGACCCATCTGAATGTGCGGATGGTAAGCTTGGACTATCGAACGGCAAGCTAGCGGCCTCGGGTAATTTTTCGTCGGTTTTGACGGCGAAAAATGCTGATAAAAGTTTTTTTAATGGTAGCGGCGATGTTCCGAGCGCGCAATGGTCTGATGGCGATACAGAATCGATGAAGTCTCTACTCGAAACTTATGGCGATCTAGCTTATCAACTCGGAGAAGCCGTAGGCGCTCCTTATATTGCGATTTTGGTACAAATGCGTTATGAAGATCCATTATCTCAATGTGGTAAGAATAATTTTTGGGGTAATGGCTGTCCGCCAGGGACGGGAGTTGGCGGAGCAAGTATCCAAGGCGAAAATTTAGGCGAAGGGTTTGCGCAGTATGGTCAAACATTGACTAATGGTTATCATGATCAGGCGATTGGTATTGCTGACCCGAAAGAATATTTGGAGGCGATAGGGCCGACTTGGGTGCAAGGTAATGTAAACGGAGCTGGCTATGGTAGTATAGAAGCAATGAAAAAATCAGTTGATGCGTTGCAGACTTATGCTGATTCTAGCGAGGGTCAAGCAATCGTGCGCGAATTTGGCAACTATCATGGTAGTGGCGGCTATTGTCGTTGTGCTACTAGAGGGGTAAAAGCGAAATGGAGTGAGGGTTGGCTTGAGGATGATTCGATTCCTGGTATCAAAAAAGAAGATGTGACAAATGCGGAAGATTTGAAAGAGCCGGTTAATCCAGTAGGTAGCTACACTACGACGGATGGAAAACCAAATAAGATTTTGCTACACAGTACCGAGGGTACGACTAATGGCTATGCGGCATATCCGAGCGACAATAAGTATCCTGCACATTTTACAGTTGACTTAAAGAAAAAAGAAGGTTTTCAACACTTTTCGATTGATCGGCCGGCGCTAGCGATTGCTGATTATGACCAAGCTGGCCCAATTCAAATAGAAATAGTAGGTTTTAGTAATGCTGATAGTAGCGAATATGATGCATCTTATGATTTAAATAACTTTACAGATGAGGATTGGGACTATCTAGCTTCATTGTTGTTTGCGATTTCTGATCAAACGGGCGTTCCGCTGACTTCGGACGTGGGATGGGGGAGTCATGCGGTACGTTTAAGCGCGGACGAATTTACGAATTATGAGGGTGTTTTGGGCCATTCGCATGCGCCATCTAACACCCATAATGATCCAGGAAATATATGGTCGAAAGTTGAAGAAGCGATTGAGCGTGGAGGAGGTTATGATGCGGCTTGTTCGACTGGTGGAAATGGAGATATTAATGCTACGGCGATTGAGCTGGCTTGGTCAGAAGAGGAAGGTCCGCATGCTTGGAATAATCCAAATCCTGTTTATGCGAAGGCACTTGTGGAAGTAGGACTTAGTACTTATGGCGACACTTGTGCGGCGGCAGGTGGTAGCTGCGATGCCTTTGTGGCGACAGTCATGCGATATTCTGGTGCGGATCCAGATTATTATTGTTGTGGAGTTACGGGTGGTTATACGCTTAACTACTTAAGAACTTCTGGTAAATATGAAGAAGTGCCAAATAGTTTGGGTAGTTTGCAGCCTGGCGACATTAGAATTGGTCCGGGACACGTCGAGATGTATGTAGAGGTAAATGGTGAACCAAAGATTGCTTCAGCTTCGCATTGCGAGCGAAGCGGTGATATTAGTGGTTTTTATAATAATAACTTTTTAGCGTTTAGGTTGAGGAAATAGTATGAAAAGAGAGGGAAAAATAAAGGCAGTAATTGGCATATTCGTCGTAGGTATTACGATAATTATTATTTGCGCCATGATAAATATAGCGCTAGATGTTAAACCGCTCGAGTTTAGTAATTTTGATCAAATTGATAGTAGTTTGTCTGGAGGGGAAGTTCATGAATTAGAGAATTATTTGTGGCAATCGATTCAAGAAAGTGAAGGCATCCAGAGCGTGGATCAAACTCTAGAGGCTTTGGTGCGCCCGAGTTCATATGAGGAAAAAGAATCAGATACTATCAAGAAATATAGTTTTTTGGTGGATGTTGATGCTTTGAAAGCTACATACAAAATCAGTTTTTCGTTTGCAGAGAAACAGAGTTTTTATGAAAGGCCAGATATTAGCTGTCCAGCGCCAGAATTAATGAAATATCCTGATACTTATTGTCGAATTGGAAGGACTTCAACTACTTCGGCAACGATAGGAAGTTATTTGCCGGCCGAATTTAGACTTGGCTCGGGTGAGCTCGTGGTGGTTTCGGTTGGATATAATGACGAGGGCAAAGACTATCTAAATGTCCGGGTGAGCTCTTGCGGTAACGATGAAGTAATAAATAGTGCACGCGAAAATACAAAACAATGGATAAGTAGCCATGGTTTTGACGCCGAACAATACGACATTATAATTCCAGCGTTTTGCGATGGGGAGGGCAAATAAAATGACGAACGATATTAAGCTTTTTAGTCGAAATATAATTATAGCGTGTTTAGTTGGGATAGTTTTGGTCGCGATAGTGTTTTTTGGTTTGATTCCGGTTATTAGTAAAACGGAAAAAGCCGCATACTTGGATATATTAGTGGTGCCAGTAGAGGCAAAAGTGATGATTGATGGTGTGGAATATCGCGATGCAATCTATGAGTTTGAGCCAGGGATTTATACGGCGGAGGTCTCGACGGATGGATTTTTGAGTCAAACTGTAGAGATGGAACTAAGACAGAATCAAACTTTTGGGCTCTATGTGAGCTTGGCGCCTGAAAATGACGATTGGTCATATTTTGAAGAGGAGAAACACCAAGTTTCGCTCGATGCTCTTTTGAGATTGTATGGCGGTCTGGTTGATGCGGGGGATGCTGCTAGCTTTGTGAAGAAAGCAAATCTAAAAAACGAAACGCCGATCGAATTTTCCGCTTGCGGAGAGCCAGCTACTAGGAGGAATTGTGATGCATTGGTGATTAATTATGATTACGCGAAGGCTTGCGGTGATAAATTGTGTTTAATTATTAATAGTAGAAAACCTGAACTAACTAATGAGACATTGGATTTGGTAGCCACGAAGTTAGAGGAGAAAGGCTACAATTTGAATGATTATAAATACACTTTCGTGCAAAATGATAACAGATAAAAAGATTGTAATTTTCTGAAAACTGTGATATAATTGTGCGAATATTAATAATTAAGGAGACAAATGAGTCGAATCGGAAAACAACCCATCGAGATTCCGGCGGGAGTGACAATCACGGTCGGCGACAAAGAGATTACTGTCGCGGGCCCGAAGGGCACACTCATAGTTCCGGTACAACCAAAAACAAAGGTTAGTATCGATGGCAATATCTTGACTGTCACCCGAGAGGATGACGAGCCAAAATCTCGTGCTTGGCACGGACTTCAACGTGCATTGATTAACAATGCTGTAGTTGGCGTGACTAAGGGATACGAGAAAAAACTAGAAGTAAACGGTGTAGGTTTTCGTCTTTCTGGCGGTGGCCAAGACATCGAAATGGCGCTTGGTTTTTCACACCCCGTGAAATATCATGCTCCAGAAGGTGTGCAGCTGACTACCAACAAGATGGAAATCACAGTTTCCGGAATTGATAAGCAAAAAGTCGGTCAGGTAGCTGCTGAAATCCGCAGCTTGAAAAAACCAGAACCTTACAAAGGTAAAGGTATTAAATATGTCGACGAAGTTATTCTTCGTAAGGCTGGAAAGGCGGGTAAGAAATAATGAAAGCTATTTATCGAGCAAAAAGAACACGTGCCAAAATTCATGGTACGAGCGAGAGACCACGTCTTTCTGTTTTCTATTCAAATCGTCATATTGTTGCGCAGCTCATTGATGACGACAAGAAGGTAACCTTGGCTTATGCTACTACGGTTGGCGCTAATATGGCTGGCACAACGAAAGAAAAGGCTGCTAAAATTGGTACCGAAATTGGCAAAATGGCCAAAGCCAAAAAAGTCAAAAAAGTAGTTTTTGACCGGGGTTCAAAATTATATGCTGGGCGCAACCAAGCACTTGCTGACGCTGCCCGCAAGGAAGGATTGGAGTTTTAAAATGGCAGAAGCTGATAAAAAAGCCCCAAGAGTAATTAACAAGTCCGGTACTTTGAAGATGGACGATAAAGTTGCCGCTACCAAGCAGACTCGTGACATTGCGGGTCGCAAGATGGAGCGTAAGAATCGTCGTGATCGTGTACGCGCAGACGCGGGGCCAAAAGAATTTGATGAAATCACTATTGCAGTAGATCGCGTATCTCGTACGGTGGCGGGTGGTCGTCGCATGAGATTTAAGGCTTTAGTTGCGGTTGGTAACCACAAGAATAAAGTCGGCGTAGGTGTAGCTAAAGGTAATGATGTAACTACTGCTGTAGCTAAGGCCACTTCTAAGGCTAAGAAGACTATGATTACATTTAATATGGATGGCGAAACAATTTGCCACGAGACTCGTACTAAGGTAACTGGTGCAGACGTTTTAATGAAACCAGCAGCTCCTGGTACAGGTATTATTGCTGGTGGTACTGTACGTTCAATTATGGGTTTGACTGGCGTAAAGAATTTGATTTCTAAGTCGCTTGGTTCAACGAACAAAGTCAACATTGCTTACGCCGTGATTGAAGGTTTGCGTCAACAAGTTCCGCGTAAGGAATGGACTAGAGTTGAGAGCAAAAAGGAGACTAAGTAATGAAATATAATGATTTGAAAGTAGAGAAGAATACTCGTCCTTCTCGTAAAGGACGTGGCATCTCGGCTGGTCAGGGTAAGACTGCTGGTCGTGGTACTAAGGGTCAGAAATCTCGTACTGGTCACAGCAAAATGCCGGCAGGGTTTATGGGTGGCCAGCGTGCAATAATGCAAGCGGTGCCAAAACTTAAAGGTTTTAAGTCGATTCATCCAAAAGCTGAAGTCGTTTATACTGATAGATTGAATGAACTATCTGGTAAGGTGGATAATTACAAGTTGGCAGAAGCCTCGTTGATTTCTTCGCCGTTTGCTAAGGTGAAAATTATTTCGCGTGGCGAATTAACCAAGAAGATTGAGCTAGAGACGCAGTTTGCTTCAAAATCTGCAGTTGAGGCGATTAAGAAAGCTGGCGGCTCATTTAAAAAGGTCGCAATTATTAAAAGGGTCAAAGCCGAAAAATAACTAAATAGTACTTCTGGGGTCGCGTCGCTCGCTCCCGTCGCCACGGGGCTCGCGCGCTAATCCTCGCCTTGCCAGGCTCCGGAATCCCCCAGAAGTACTATTTTAGTTATTTTTTATGATATAATAGTTTTAATTTAAGTGGAGTTTTACAGAATGGACGAAAAAGAATTACGGACTAGCCCGAAACAGCGCATTTTTATCATTTTGATTGCGATTTTGATGGTGGGGTCAATTGTGGCGAGTTATGCGGCGATTGTGGCAAGTGGCGCGTCTAGCTCTGCTACGGATGAGAATAAAGTCGATGACGCCAAGATAGCTGAGTACCAAGCGGCTTATAATGAGATTCAAGCTGAATTTTCGGAAAAGACTAAGAGTGATTATGATGAATTTATCAAGTATAAATCAGAAATAGTTGGTTATAATGAGAATTCTGCAAATGAAGACGGAATTAAGACTCGCGATCTTAAAGCTGGCTCGGGTAAAGAATTAGAAGAGGGAGATACCGATTATCTGGCTTATTATGTTGGTTGGTGTGCGGACGAGTCGGTTTTTGATTCCTCTTTTGACGACAATGAAAATCCGACGGCATTCGCGAAGATTTTGGATGCATCTGTCGGGATGATTGAGGGTTGGAATACTGGCGTAGTGGGAATGAAATTGGACGGTATTAGGGAAGTGACGATTCCGGGTGAGCTTGCCTACGGTGATTCGATGGAGATTTGTGGTGGCAAGAATAAACCATTAAAGTTCCTGATTATGGCAAAAGAAAAGACTGGAGAGCTGAGTGATCTATCTACTCGTTTAGATGATGCTTATATGAGGTTACAGTACGCTAATTATGGAATAGATTACGATTCCGTCAAGCAGAATACAGAGTAAAATTTGACTTTTTAAGTTGCTTGTGGTATAATTGAGGTATAGGTTCGAAGCGGTGGCAGAAAACCTCGTAGTTGGTTCATTGGATTTGAGACAGAAAGGACGAAAAATGAGCCAGGGTTTTTATGAGTTTACAATAGGTATAAATGTTTGGACGGTTTATGCTGTGGTCGCCGCGATTATCCTTGCCGTGATGGGTTTGTTCCGCTATGAACAGAGCGGCTATAACGGAATGGAGGTTTCGCCTAGACTTTCGAGGCGGACTATCGTTTATGTGATTACGGTGTTGACGACCCTTTTATTCATTATGCTGGCCGCCAATATGACGTTCGATGTGAGCCCTTTCGGGTTTTTATTCTTGGTTCTTGTTTGTATACTTTTTGGCGTTTTTCTATACTTCGTAGCATATGTAGCTAGTTTAGCAAAGGCCGGGTGGCTATATCTAAACATACAGCAAAAAACGTTGCAAAAAATGAATATAGAAAGAGCAAAGGCCATAAAGTTGCAAAGACTTCAACGCGAACAAGAAGAGCGTTATCGGCGTGAAGCAAGGCGTAATGTTGAAAGGAAAAAGCGCGCCAAGCAACAATCTATTGAAACTCGATCCCCCCGGAATTAGCCCGGGGGGCTTTTTTGTGGATTATTATTAGGCGCTTATGGTATAATTTAGTTATGGCGAAATTTTTTGGTAGGGTGTTTGTCGGGATAGCGTGCTGTTTTGTTGCTTTTGGCGTTTACGATTCCACCTCCGCCCTCACCTACCAGGAAGAAATCCCAGTCTCATTTACCTTTAATCGTGGCTTGTCGCTCTCAGTCTCTGCTTCTGATTTAC
>JAZRJZ010000007.1:0-13592 GCA_045646085.1 Candidatus Nanosyncoccus sp. | reverse complement strand
ACAGAACGACATGGCTACGATCCGACTTTGATGGAGACGCCGCCGAAGCCGCCGGCTGCGTCGATGTAGATGGTGTGTTTGCCTTTTTCGGTGGCGTTTTTGCGGTCGTCAGAAAAACCGCCAAAAATGAAGCCGGATTTGAGCTTGACTTTGACATCGTCGGGAACAATGATGTCGATACCGCCAAAAAGAGTGAAGGCTTTGATGACGGTGTCTTTAGTGAACTTGGCCTTTTTGAGATTTAGTTTAGCGCCGCCAAAAACTGCGACAAGGTTGGAACCCTGAAAGGTTTCGTCGTTGTAGACGCGGTCGCTGCCAGAAAAGATGGCCATTTGGGAATCTAGGCTAAAGCCGTCTTTTGCGGCTTCTTCGATTTTTTTGGTAACTTCTTGATCATTTTTGTTTTTGAAAACGCCTTTGATGATAATAGTGAGACCAGCGATGACGAGGAAGACGGCGAGGATGACTTTCCAGGCGACATCGTAGTCGAAAACATTTTGAGCGGCGAGTAGTAGGATGATGCCGGCGGCGAGGAAGCCGAGGCTGGCTAATTTGTCTTTTTCGGTGAAGAGGCTAATGAGGCTTGGGATAATGATGAAGAGGGTCCACCAGCCGTCAAAAAAGATATTTAGTGTAAATAATCCGAGGGCGCTACCGCCAAAGATGATGCCAAGTGCGATGATAGCGATGCCCCAGATGATGGGTTTTGCTTGTTTCATTGTTGTACTCCTTTGTATACATTATAACAGATTTAAAAAAGATAGGACCCGTCTATTCCGAGACAGGTCCTATCTTGTTAAGTTGATTATATCAATTTACTTGACAAAGTCAACTATTTTCTTGTTTTTTGTTACAACTAGTAGCCTGCGTATTTGTTTGATTTTGTAAAATTGTTTTTCTAATTCATTCAAACATTTTGTTTGATGAATTTTTATTCTGGATAAATCTATGATAATGTTTTCAGATTGTTTACTGGCTCTTTTTAAAGTATTTTCTAATAACCATCTTCCGTTTCCTTTGGGGCATTTTATTTCCCATTGTTTGCTGTCCATGATAATATCGGCGGTATGAATTCCTTTTTTGTTGCTTTTTGGTATTAAGGAAACATTATAGCCTAGTTCAGTAAAAATGAGGATTGTTTTAAATTCGTGTTTTTCTAGAGTTACGCCGTTGGGAGTGATTTTGCCTTTTTTGGTCATTGAGGGATAGTAGCACGGGTTTAGGGAGAAATCAACCCCCCACCCAGATGCAGGATGATATAATAAGAAAAAGGAGGCGAGATGGATGAATTAGAATTAGAGCGGACGTTCCTAGTAAAGGAGCTACCGAAGGAAATTGAGGGGGCGGACTTTGTAGAAATTGTAGATATTTATATACCGGATGGGCCGGAGCATTCGCATTTGAGGCTGCGGAAGAAGGGGGATAAGTGTTCGATCACGAAGAAAACGCCGATGGCGGATGATGCTTCGGAAATGATGGAATATACGATTGAGTTGAGTGAGGCGGAGTATGAGGCGTTGGCGAGTTGTAGTGAAAAACGAGTAGCGAAGAAGCGTTACTATGCGAAGATTGATGGGTTTGATGCGGAAGTGGATGTGTTTGAAGAAGGTTTAGAAGGGCTGGTGTTAGTTGATTTTGAATTTTCTGATGTGAGTGAAAAGAATAAGTTTGTGATGCCGGAGAATTTGCTTGCGGATGTAACGCCGGAAGAGTTTATTGCCGGCGGCATGTTGGCGGGAAAAAATTATGATGATATTGCGGAAGATTTGGATAGGTACGGATATAAAAAGATTGATTAGGTGAATATAATATTTATGGCGAGTACGAAGGAATATCGAGATTATATATTGGAGCAACTCCTGGCGGCGGGGTTTTCTGACGTTAGGTGTCGGCCGATGATGGGGGAGTATTTATTATATGTGGACGGGGTGCTGGTTGGGGGGATTTATGATGATAGGTTGCTTCTAAAAAAGGTGGAGGGGAATGAGGAGTTTCAGATGGAGGAAGCTGAGCCGTATCCTGGAGCGAAGCCGATGTGGTTGGTGGGGGAGGTGGATGATAGGGGAAAGTTAAGGGAAGTAGTTGAGGTGACGACCAAAAGATTTAAAAACTAATAAAACATAAGCATATTATATAATATATTGTAATATTTACAAGTATAGGTGTTATAATGGCTATATATGAGAAATATAGAGAATAAATACTCTGGGATATTTGTACGAATATTATTGCTTGCTTTTGTATTTTCTGTTTTTGTGTTTCTTTGTATTTATCTTCTTGATATGACAAATTTTCCGAGTAAACATGGGATTGTGAACGACGAAAATTCACAAACGTGGCTGAAGCTTTGTGTTGAGTATTTTGGTCCGGTTGTTGGTTCATTCGTTGGGTTTGCTGGTACTGTGTTTGCTGTCCTTATTCCTATAATGAAACAAAATGAAAATCGGAAGGAGGATAGCAGGAAGAATGTTTTACCACTGATAAAAGTTAAAGATAAAGTTGATGTAGTTTTGCCAGCGAGATATCTACCTGGAGATGTTAAAGGACCTGGGGATGGTTGTTTTTCTTCGATTATAGACGTGTTAGGTGACGGGAAGACGATACTCCAAATTAAACTATTTTTAAAAAATGTTGGGCAGCGAGAAATGTATGACATATGGGTGGGCGGTATAAAATGTGGTTCTGAGGAAAATGATGGGTATTGTAATATTATGCCGATTTTATATAAGGGAGAAGAATATATGAACTGTTTGTCTTCTGCAGTTTTTAAACATGGCAATAATAAAACTGTAGAGATTACGTTTAGGATTTATTTTAAAGACTGTTATGACAATTGGTATTATCAGGGCGTTGATGGGAAAGGGCATTTTTATTCTAATGGTTATATGATAGATAGATTTACGGTGAATAGTGCACCAATACTAGTTGAGGGCAAGTCTTTGCCGACCAAAATATTAAAACAGCAAGCCTCATATTAAACAGTATACGCTTATTTATTTTTATTTGAAAAAATGTTAACATAAGTGTAATAAGGAGGTAATACACATGAATCGTCACGAGATGATTGAAAGAGTGGGCAAGAATTTTTTAACTTCTAATGTCGAGACTGGAGAATATAGTTACGTAGTGGATGCTGGTTCTAAGGTTGCGCTTGAAAATGCCGTCGGCCATAATATTAGCCATTTTAAGCTAGATATACGTTTTCAGGACGAAGATGTTGTAGTGCTAATTGAGACGAAGCAGAATTTTACGAGTGATGATGAAGACCAATTAAGAGAATATCTGGAAGAAGAACGAGCCTTACATCCTGGCGAAAAGATTATTTGTATTCTTGCAAATACTAATGATGATAGAATTTGTGTATGGAAATCAGACATCGATGATGAGCATTTATTGTCTAGTGAAAATATTCTTGATAACATGGCTCATTATAAGAGTCTCTTTGAACTAAATCGGGAAAACAATCGCGAGAAGGTATTAAAAAACACCTATGCCCTGAATGAGACTCTTCATAAAAAAGATATAGATGAAAAGTTACGGAGTCAGTTTGTAGGCACTACGCTTCTATATATTAAGGACGTATTGAAAAAACAAGGGGTTTCATCCATAGACGATTTATCGAGAAAAAAATTAAAGGATTATTGGAATGGTTTGACTGCTGCACAAATTCGTAGTGGCATAGAAGAGACTTTGACCAAACTGTTGGATGGCTCAGATAATAAATTATTAAAAATTGATTTATTGCAACGCAATGTACTCAACGACCAAAAGGTGAAGAACTTAAAAACAGAAGATTGGTCCCAAATACTTGATGAAATTGTCAATAATATATATAAGTATATAAATACGAATAGTTCCGAAGGGCAAGATATTCTAAACCTTTTCTTTATTGCATTTAATAAGTATACTGGCAAGGCAGACAAGAATCAGGCATTTACGCCTGACCATATAACTAACTTCATGTGTCGGGTGACTGGAGTTGATAGAAATAAGAGGGTATTTGATGGGACTTGTGGCTCTGGCTCATTTTTGGTTCAAGCTATGGTTCTTGAGTTAGCCGATGTTGATAGAGCTAGAATTCCTTCTGACGAAAAGAAGGAGCAAAAAGAAGTAGTTAAAAGAGAGCATATTTTTGGCGTAGAAATTGAAGAAAAAGCATTTGGGCTTTCAACTACAAACATGTTAATTCATGGTGATGGTAATTCAAATATTACCAAAGCTAATTTATTTGAAAGTAAAGATTTTTTTGAAAAAGCAGATCCCGACATTATTTTAATGAATCCGCCATACAATGCCAAGCCAATTAATATTCCAAAAGAATACAAAAAGGGATGGAAAAAAGATAGTAAGGAGGACCCCACGAAAGGAATGGTGTTCCTTAAGTTTATTTCTGATATGGTCAAACGTTTAAACGAAAAGAGGATGAAGGATGGGACGTCACCGAAGGAAGTGAAAATAGCAATTCTTTTGCCAGTTTCTACAGCTATTGGAACAAGTAAACAAATATCCAATATGAAAAATGAGCTATTAAAAGACAACACACTGGAGGCTGTTTTTACTTTGCCAAATGAAGTGTTTTATCCAGGTGCTTCAGCTAGCGTTTGCTGTATGGTTTTTACGCTTGGTAGACCTCATATAAATGCAGATGGTACGGTAAATAAGACTTTCTTTGGTTATTACAAAGACGATGGGCATAAAAAGAAAAAGAATCTTGGGCGTGTTGAACAATTCGATGAAAACAATAATTCAATTTGGAGAAGAACTGAGGAAAAATGGTTAGATTTATTTAGGAATAAAGTTGTTCGAGATGGTATTTCTGCTATGCACGAAGTTTCAGGTGACGATGAATGGCTTTGCGAAGCATATATGAAAACTGACTATAGTGAGTTGTGTGAAGCAGATTTTCAACAGACACTCAATGATTATCTTTCTTATATGGTGAAATCTGGTAAATATCCGCATCTTGTGTATAAAAAATCAACGGCCCCTGCTTTTGATATATCAAAATGGAAGGAGTTTCGACTAGGACAGTTGTTCAAAATTAGACGTGGAGATAGGATTGTCCATGACGAAGATTATTTTGATTTTAGAGATAATAATTATAAATATCCCGTGATTACTACGACTATGGCAAATAATGGCGTAGATGGTTTTTATGACCAAACAAATTGTGACGGGAACTGCATTGTATCTGGCGGCGAGGCAAGCGGGATGTTTACTACTTATCAAGAGGATTCTTTTTGGGGGTTAGATACCGTTCGAATTTATGAACCGATTGGTTTTAAAATAAATAAACATATCGGTATATTTTTAGCTACGGAGCTAACATATAATATGTATAGATTTTCATATGGGCGTAAGGCAAAGCCTGATAATATGTATACGTTGGACATTAAACTTCCGGCCGACCCAGATGGCGAGCCTGATTGGAAGTTTATGGAAGATTATATAAAGAGCTTGCCGTACGGCGATAGATTGAATGGATAATTAATCATGAATGAAGACAATGTAATTGATGGAGTGATTAATTATTTGAAAGATAAGTGTCGACATAGGGATGATTTTAAGGTTTTGTATAGATCTTACGCAAAGGATGGAGATAAAGGCATTGATTTGAAGTGTGCGGCGTATTCGAAGGGAGTTATTTCTAATCGATATTATATTGAAGCAAAGGGGACTTTGAAGGCGAAGGATAATTCCGAAAAGAAATCGAAATTTGAAACGGAGTTTCGCTGGGCGGTTTCGCAAATAATTTTACAAATGAACGAGTTATCGTCAGCGACGAATTACGGAATTGCGGTGCCAGAAAGTGAAAAAGGAGATTGTTTAAGACTAATGAAAAATAATAAAGGTTTGGCTAAATTGAAGGTGCGGTTGTATTTAGCATATAAGGCAGATAATGGTGAATACTTTGCGAAGGAAATGTTACCAAAAGATATTTATAAGCTAAAATAAAGCGCCCCAGTTATTTAAATATTTATCATCTTGATCGTCAAATCTTCTCATGGGATTATCGTTGTGTGGTTGGCCCTTTTTGCCTGGAGTAGCGAGCCATTCCGCGTGACTTTCTCGGATGTTTTTAGCAACTATTTTACTTGGAACGATATGGTATTCTGGTTGTTCCAATTCGTTTAAAGAAACGAAGAAATAGATAATATTATCGCCTTCAATTCTTTCATTTTTTTCATTTAATGTCCAAGCTTTTGTTTTATAGCTCGTAGTTTTAACTTGGATTGCATATTGAGAATATGTTTCGCGATTAATAGCGAGGATGTCAAAGTCTTTGACATTTGACATTGGAATGGCAGCGGTGAAGCCATGTCTTTCGAGTTCGCCAGCAACGAAGTATTCACCTGAATTTCCTGTACTAATATGATTTCTTTTCATAGCTATATTATAACACTTTGATATAATTGACCTATGGATGAATATATTAAACAAAGTATCGAGGCGCGGAAAAACGCGATTGAGGCAAGTTGTAAATTGGATGCAGAGGGGAAGAAGAAAGTTGCGGAGCTTTTTGATGAAATCAAGAAGCTGGGTGAGAAGTGCAAGGATGTAGGCGAGTTTGAAACGGAGTTCTCTAAAAGTCCGCTGAATCAGAAATATACGGAGCTTTTTACGGAGCTCGCGACGAAGGCGGCGAATACCGGGGCGACGGTGGCGAAAAGTGTGGCTGGCGGGATTGTTAGCGGAGTGGCGGATAGGGCTATGAGCGAAGTGAAAAATTCGGTTTTGCCGACGCGGGCGGCGGTGCATCAGAAAGTGTCGGACGCAGCGCGGAGTGTGCCGGTACTCGGCGACGCGATTGATGCGGGGCAGAAGGCGAGCTATCTCGGACATCTTGCGAAAGTGTTTGGGAAGAAAAAGGATGAATAAAAAAGAATTTATTGCCAAACTAGAAGAAATTAATTGGCCGAAGGAAGAATATATTATTTTGTCGGGCGGGTCGCTACTGCTTCGGGGGCTGAGGGAGGAAACGGCGGATTTGGATTTGACCGTAACGAAGCGATTGGCGAAAGAAATTAATTTATACGATTTGCCACAAGACGAAAAAGGATATTATATGCCGCACGAAAACGTGCAGACGTTGGATGATTTTGATAAGTTTGAATTTGACGTAGTTGATGGGTATCAGTGTGAAACTTTGGAAAGTATTTTGGCATTTAAAAAACAAAAGATGCGGCCGAAAGATTTGAAAGATATTGAAAAAATTGAAGAAGCATTAAAAAGAAAGGAGCCACATGGCGGAAATATATGACTTCAAAGTTAAACAACGTGATGGAAAAGAAAAATCGCTAAAAGATTTTAAAGACAAAGTTTTATTAATAGTAAATACGGCAACTGGGTGTGGGTTTACGCCGCAATATGAAGGATTAGAAAAACTATATAAAAAATATCATGATAAAGGTCTAGAGATTTTGGATTTTCCGTGTGATCAATTTGGGCATCAAGCGCCGGGAACGGATGATGAAATTCATAATTTTTGCGTTTTAAAATACGATACTTCGTTTGACCAATTTGCGAAGATTGAAGTGAATGGCGATAAAACGGAGCCGCTATTTAAGTATTTGAAAAAAGAAATGCCGGAAGATTCGGAGCCGAAGGGAATGAAGAATAAAATGGCGATGAAGGCGATTTCAAAAATACCGGGAGTTTCAAAAGAGCCAGGTTTTATTAAATGGAATTTTACAAAATTTGTAGTTTCGCGGGAGGGGAAGGTTGTGTATCGTTTTGGGCCGACGGACAAACCGGAAGAGATGGAAGAAAAGGTTAAAGAGCTGCTATAAGTTTAGGTTATAATGGAGAAAAGGAGTATTATGGCAAAAGTATTTTTCACAAAAGAAATAACACCAAAAAGTTTACAAAAAATCTATGAAGCTTTGGGTGTGAAATTGGACGGAAAGATTGGCGTGAAAGTGTCGACGGGCGAAAAAGGTGCGAAGGGATATTTGAAGGCGGATTTGATTGGGCCGTTCGTGAAATCGCTTGGTGGGACGATTGTGGAATGTAATACTGCGTATCCGGGCAAGCGAAACAACGCGAAGGATCACATGAAGGTGGCGGAGGAACATGGATTTACTTCGTTTGCGGATGTCGATATTATGGATGCGGAAGGTGAGATTAAAATTCCGGTGCATAATGGCAAGCATTTGAAATATGATTTGCTTGGTTCGCATTTTGATAATTATGATGCATTTGTGAATCTCGCGCATGGCAAAGGACACATGATGGGGGGATTTGGTGCGAATCTCAAAAATCAGTCGATTGGATTTGCGTCTAGAAACGGGAAGGCTTATATCCATTCATGCGGAAAAACTAAGAGTCCGACATTGTGCTGGGCGTCGAAACACGAACAAATTGATTTTATTGAATCAATGGCGGAAGCGGCGACGGCAGTGGCGGATTATTTGAAAGAGCAAGGCAAACCGATAGTTTATATTACCGTAATGAATGCGATATCGACATCGTGTGATTGCGACGAGAATCAGGATGATCCAGTGATGGAAGATCTTGGTATCGTGGCTTCGCTTGATCCGGTGGCGAATGACCAGGTGTTTATTGATATGATTTGGGCGAGCAAAGATCTGGGTGTAGCAAAGATGAAAGAGCGGATTGATTCTAGGCTTGGACGTGAGATTTTGCCGTATGCAGAATCGTTGGGGCTTGGCGAGACGAAATACGAGTTGGTAGAAATATAATAAATAAATAACCTCCGACTATAATCGGAGGTTATTTTTTAAATCGTTCGCTTTAGTTTTATTAATATGATGATGCCTGCTGGCAAGAAGATTGCCAGAGTCATGAGTGCGCTGTAGTTCAATTGCCAGTCGGCTACTAGGCCAATGGCCCAGACCGCCGGAATGTAGATAAGCTGAGCAACGACTTTGGCGAATGATACAACTGAGGTTTGTTCAGATGGATCTACATGTTTTTGAACTTGAGGCATCAGGGTTGCGCCAGTCCATCCTTGGGTGATACCTAGAAGAAGGTAGAACCAAATGGTAACGGCGTTGAGGTCGATACCGATGAGGGTGAGACCGAGCGTGGTGAGTCCAAGGGGGACGGCGAAGAGTTGCCATTCTGCTAGGCGATTGACAAAGCGCGCTGCAAGCTGAGCACCGAGCCAGGTCGCTGCGTAACTAAGTGCCCAACCGAGCGAAACCATTTCGATCGGTACGCCAACGAAAAGTAACATCGGCGTAAAACACCAGATGATACCGTGAGTCATTTCGCGTCCGATACTACGGGCAAAAATGCGTAGACGCAAGGCTGGGTTTTTGAGACTAGTTTTGGCGATGCGAGCGATATCCTTGAAAGGATTTTTGAACTGGCTTTGGAGTTTTTCGCTATCGTCGACAATTAGTAGACTGAGAATTGCACCGATCAGAGTTGGGACGCTCGATAAGGCAATTGCTAAGCGATAACTAATTGCGCCGATAGGGCCTGCGAGTAACACAAGGATGAGACTATTCAGGGCCTGCATGGCAAATACTTCGGCATTGCGTTTTTTGAAAAGTTGGTCGCCGTTGGTGCTGATTTTGTGACAAAAATGACGTATTAATGCCGAATCAACTCCTTGGCTAAGACTGATGAAAACACCGAAAGCGATTTCGCATGCTACGACACCGACGAACCCTTGCGTTTGTGAGTAGAAAAGTAGTGTAATACCGCAGCCCAAATCGCCGATGACGTTAGCCCATTTACGACTAATTTTGTCTGCTAACCAACCAGCTGGTAGATTTAGAATAATCATCACAGCCGTGAAGATGGCTTGTGTAAGAGCGATTTGCTCTTGGTTTAGACCGATTGAGTTGTAAAAGGGAGTCATGATTGGTACTGCTAAAAAACCGGAAGTAATGATAGACTCGAGACAAATCAGTGACAGGTATTTTTCACTACGACTGTGCTTTTTCATATGCTATCTCCTTTCTAGCGAACGATGTTAAGGGGCTAGCCACATTTTGATCTGCGGCTAGATAAACTTCAAAGACGATTTTTGATGATGAAATAAGTTTCGTTTTTGAAACTTATCTAGTGTAATTTTGATTAAGAAGATAAATTCCGCATATCTAGGCTGAGAGCCGTACGAAAAAGCCGACCATTGGAAGGGTGGCCTTAACATGAATTCGATATGTGAAATTATTGTTATTCATAAATAATATTATAGCATGTTTTTATTATAATGCAAGTGTTTTTTTATGATATAATGACAGAAAGGAGGTTTATGGAGTTTGTAAGATTAAAATATGCGAACAATAAACTAATTAATGCGGATATTAAAGAGCATCGTGACGTGATTAATGAATATGTCGAGAAAAAAGGCTATGAGTATGTCGGGTTTATTCCGGTGTTGTTTGGGCCGAGTGGTAAGACACTAGAAATAGATTTGGTGTTTAAGAAGCCAGAAGAGAAGAAATAAGCTTTTGGTATTGATTGAAATTTACAAGTGCAATAGAATATTGTATAATTATTTTGTATTTGGTTGGTGGGCACTCAAACGTACGTTACTATTTTTTGAGGTTGGTGATTATGAATGTCAAGAAATCCAGAACTAGATAGGTTGAAGGCGGAACAGCAGGCGCTTTTTGAACAAAAGCAGGCTGCGTTCCAGCGGTTTAAGGATTTGCAAAATCAGACTAATGCTGCTCATAGCGTCGTGCAATCGGCTTGGGAAGGGCGTGTTCAAGCTAGGAAACGCATGAATAGCGAGTTTGAAGCAAGGAAGTCAGCATACGATAATCGTGATGCGGTCTGGAAGGAGTATGGTCGCATCCGCGACTATAACAATGCTCGGATTGAATCTTTGAAATATGAGGCTGACAATGAGCATCGAGCTATGCAGGATTGTTTTGAACGTGCTAGCAATGCTTATCAGTATGGCGACAAGTCTGAGGCTCCGTATTATTCTCAGGAGGGTTATGAACACAGAGAGCGACGCGATGAGCTCAATGCGGAAATATCTGAGCTTGCTCATGAAGTGAGGCGGGCGAGAGAAAACGCGGAGGCTTCGGCTCCAAGAGTGGATTCTTCGGCTTTTAATAGTGCGAGAGCAGATTTTGAGTCGGCAAAGGCTCGCCACGAATCGGCCGTTGCAGAGTTTAAGAGATTGAAAGCTATGCGAGATTCTGCTAAAGCTGAGTTTGATCATCTTCAGGCACAGTTCAAGCAAGCGCAGGCGGCTTTTAATCGTAAGCTCGAAGAGGTGAAGTCCGAAAAATCCGCAATAAAGCAGCGTGCGGTGGATAAAGTCAATATGGCGCTTATTGAATCTAATGCTCATTATCTTGGAACTATATTTGGCCATAATGCCAAGATTGTTCCAAGAAAAGATAGTAGTGGCAAAATTGACGTATACTTCGGTGGCCTGAATGCTTCTGGTGACGGTATGGGTCATGGCCATGCCACTATTGATAGGAACGGAAATGTTACCTATCTCAGAGATGCATGGGTTACCGATAAAAAGCGGGATTACCTCATCAATGAAAACGCCGATAAATTCGGTGGAGAAACTCATAAGTTTTAAATTCTTACTCACCAATCAAATGCTATTAAGGTCGACACGCGTCGGCCTTTTTTATGATATAATGCGTATATGTATTTAACAAAGTCTGAGCGAAAAATGGCATTATCTGCTTATGGATTCAAAAATTTCGTAGAAGACGGCCATTATCAAGTTGATCATGATGTTTGGGTATATCTTTTTCATGATAAGAAAGATAAAAAATATGTTTTAATTGTCGCTGATTACATTGATTACTATTACGATGTTTTTCCTCATCTTTTGAAATTTGACTACGGGTTCAAGAAAATTGAGTTCGTCCTTCAACGAGAACTCCCAATCAAAGACGAGAGTTTCTTAATAAGTATACATGCCAACACGATCTTATTTGAATTTACCGACTAAATTCTTTCACATAGTGAGGGGCGAGAAGACTATCCTATTCGGCTTTGCATGGTTGTAGACTGGTGTATTGACCACCCCGAATACACGGCGAAGATCAAGGTTATACCTAAGAAAGACTACCCGGTGCTGATGCCTTGCGAGTTCTGAGGTATACATATACAGGCAAAGAGATGGGGATGTCGCTTCGCTCCATTCGAACTTTTAACTATATAAGCACTTACATGGAGCCGCAGAGACTTAAAACAATGACAATGAAGAAAATAAAAGAAATACAATGCCAATGGTATAATTAATACAAAGGACTAATATGGCTTTCGATTTTAAAAAGGAATACAAAGAGTACTACTTACCGAAGAATAAACCGAGTATTGTTGATGTTCCGAAGATGAACTACGTCGCCGTTAGAGGTAAAGGAAATCCTAATGAAGAAAATGGCGATTACCAAAATACGCTTGGATTACTTTACGGAGTCGCCTATACGATAAAGATGAGTTATAAAGGCGATCATAAGATAGATGGGTTCTTTGAATACGTTGTCCCACCACTTGAGGGCTTTTGGTGGCAAGATGGCAAAGATGGTATAGATTATAACCATAAAGAGCGGTTAAACTTCATTTCCATTATTCGTTTACCAGACTTTGTGACGAAAGCAGATTTTGACTGGGCGATAGAAGAAGCCACCAAGAAGAAGAAACAAGACTTCTCTAGGGTGGAATTTTTGACCTATGACGAGGGCTTATGCGTCCAATGTATGCATATTGGAAGCTATGACGACGAACCGGCCACCGTTGAGTTAATGCACAAATATATGGAAGCTAACGGCTATGAGCTAGATATAACCGATAAAAGATATCACCACGAAATTTATCTTAGCGATCCTAGAAAATGCGACGCAGACAAACTAAAAACCGTAATAAGACACCCAGTCAGAAAGGCTAAATAATGGCAAGCACTAAAAACAGTAAAGGCTTCAAGATCTCCATGCCTGTTTTTATCGTTGTAATAATTTCAGTTATTGTTACGACAATTCTCATGAATAACAAAAGCCCAAATATAGATCCTAACTTGAATCAAGAGACTTCGATCACCGATAACGAAGAAGAGGAGGATAAAATGGCCAAAATCTACGTCAAGATTAACAATGAAAAATTTGAGATAAACTTAGAAGAAAATTCAACTACCTCCGCTTTGACTAAGCTATTACCATTAGATATTACGATGGATGACCTAAATAAGAATGAGAAGTACGTGTATTTAGAGGATTCTCTACCAACGAACACTTATAGCCCAAATCATATCGAAGCTGGTGACGTGATGTTATTTGGTGACAATTGCCTTGTGGTATTCTATAAGTCTTTCGATACAAACTACGATTACACGAAGATTGGGCATATTGATAATCTTCCGGAACTAGGCGAAGGAAGTATTCTTATAAAACTTAGCACAGAATAATAAAAACGCCTTTTTACGGTGTGTTCAATCTTTCTTCATTTGGTGATCCGGGTGGGGCTCGTCTTTTCGCTAAAGCGAAAAGACTACGTCGGGCGTCGCTTCAAAAAATCCAGAATATAATTCTGGATTTTTATTCAGCTCCTACGACGTCCGAACCCTGCGGGTTCGCGCCCCACGCCTGAAATTATCACTAAAAAATAAATCCCTAAAGGGATTAATTTTTTAGTGGTGA
>JAZRJZ010000006.1:0-87938 GCA_045646085.1 Candidatus Nanosyncoccus sp. | reverse complement strand
TAAGGTTCAACTTGCTGCGATGTCACGCTCAGATATTCCAGATGTGAAGGATCGCCGGCCGTTTTATCTGTATGTTGATGAGTTCCAAAACTTCGCAACAGATTCCTTCGCAGTGATTCTCTCTGAAGCACGTAAATATGGCCTGAATTTGACCGTCGCCAACCAATACGTAGCCCAGATGACTGACAGCGTGCGCGATGCGGTATTTGGCAACGTCGGTACCACGATTTCGTTCCGTGTATCAGCTGATGATGCGCCAATTCTAGTCAAACAATTTGAGCCGACTTTCGAGGAGTCTGATATTATCCAGCTTAATAATCGTCATTTCGTGATTTCGATGATTATAAACGGCGAGAAGGTGCCTGCGTTTTCGGCAACGACTCTTTCTATACCTTCTTCGCCAAAAGACAATCTAGACGCAATTATTGCGCATTCACGCGAATATTTTGCTCGCCCTAGACTCGAAGTCGAGAAAGAAATCCGCGATACGATTGAGCAGTCTGAGAAATACAAAAAAGAACTGTCCGATTCTGGCCGACAAGGGGAACCAAAGCTCGTAATTAATTCCCGCGAAAAGCCTGTATTCAAGCCCGTCTCTCGTACCGAACAAAAACCGAACTTAAAGACCCCTACTCCACAAGGTGATTTTATGAAGCAAAAGCTAAGTCCGAATGCGGCCGAAGGTAAGGAACGCTTAGGTCTAAAGGATCTCGCAAAATTAGTTGGCGAACAGGGAAATACTGCATCCGCTGAACCAGCTAAAACTACCAAAAAAGGGAAGAAAAAGACCGCGAAAAAGGGAAATACTAAGTCGGCTACCCCTGTAGTTCCCTCTGTTAAACCAGAGGTGGAGTACCAAGAGAAGACCCCTGTAACGATTGAACCGTCACATCATCCGCTCCCCTTATCTACCCCTGTTAATAGGCCTGACCACTACGTAGAAGTAGATAATTCGGTCGACGGATTTTTGTCGATCAAACATTAAATAGCTACACGTGAGGGAAATAAAAAGAATTTTAAAAAAAGGAAAGCAGGACCAGCCAGAAAAATGGCAGGATTCGACGATAGTTGGCTTGGCTTTTCTATATAGCTCTAACGTCGCACAATGCATATTTCAAGACATTGCGGTTATGTTTTTAAGACGGTTAAGTTATCGTCCTTTTAGGGTAATTCCGCTTATGGTAGGCGGGAATCACGACTAAAACATGGTTTCGTATTTGTATGATTTATGTTAATTAGTCATTTAAATGCATCAAAAGATTTAGCTCGTTGTGGCTGTTACAAGGCTCTAGTCATGCGAGCGTCCTCGAGCACGCTATAGGAACATCTCGTGATAGTTAAGTGAGTGCGTGCCAATAAGCATTTAAATTGCTATTTAAACCCGTTCACCCCTATATACGGCCTGTTTACCTTGGAGTTTTCCACAGCTAAATTTTTGAATTTGACTTTTCCCCATTTTTGTTTCCCTATTTCCCTATTTCCCCTGTTATTTTTTATATTTTGCTTCCCTAAATAAATACTCGGTTGCGAAAAAAACCGAACTAAAACCGAACGGAAGAACACTAAACAAAATAGAACAAAACCCGAACACTTCCCTGTTTTACAGGTTATTTCCAGTATGCTTTGTTATCAATACGGACATCTATATAATTGAAAGGCTCGCCGTCTAGGTAACGAATCATACGATCGGCATCTTCGACGGTAACGCCGGCCCCGCGGTCGATGATTGTCTTAATAAATCCTTCATAGCCTTCGAGATAAAAATCTACTTCACGGATGGCGCCTGATGGAATGACGGCTCTAGTGGGCTGATATCCTAAATCGCGAAAGCTTTGTTCGACTTGGCCAATATAGGCTGTCATGCGTGAGGTAATTTTGCCACCAGCCGAAGCAGCTTCTTCGTCGACTATTTCGATAGTAGGCACAGGCGAATTGTTTTCGGTGACTATTTCGACTGGCTCGGTTTCTTTGTCTTTGATAAAAGAAATGCAAAGCGCAATTAAGACGGCTGACAATATTAGAAACCCTACTAAGGTAAAGATAACTCTAAAGGACTTTTTCTTTTTGTCTTTTTTGCGGGCAGCGGCGCGCTCGTTGGCGGTTTCGAGCTTTTCCCTTTTTTCACCGATGGTACGCCCAAGTTTGAAGTTTGAATTACGATGATCGCGTCGGCTGACGAGTTTGGGTGGCGTCGGCGCCTCTGATTGTTCGACAGGTTTCTTCCCCACTCTTTTACCTCTTATGCTTCCTCTAATATTATTTCGGCTAACCTCTTCGCTGCATCGCCACGAGATTCTTCGTGCAAACGGTCAGCCATTTCGGCGCGAAGACGAGGTGATTTAACTAAATGACGGATTTCTTCTAGAAGCTTGGTAGGGTCTTTGACCATTTCCATGTCGCTAACGACCGAGGCGGCTTTGGCTACGACGAGACGTTCGGCATTTTTTTGTTGATGGCCGCCTGGTAAACGCTCAAACGGTACTAGAATTGTAGCTTTTTTGAGTGCCGCCATTTCGGCAATTGTAGTGGCGCCGGCCCGAGATACAATGACGTCCGCAGCCCCCATTAATTCGTTCATTACGGTGCAGAATTCCCACATACGGAAGTTTGATTCGAGGCTGGCTTTGTCCCAGTTTTCGTAACGCTTGAGATCAACCATGCTTTCATAATGTTTGCGTCCCGCAACTAGGCCTACGGAGGTAAACTTTAATAATTCTGGTAAAATGACGCGGATGGCCTCGTTGAGGTTTTCGGAGCCTTGAGAACCACCGGTAATAACGACGAGTGGCTTGTCTGGATTAAAAGAAAAAGCTTTTTTGAGGGATAGCTGTTGAGATGGAGCGACAGATTTGAATTCGGAACCAACTGGAATGCCGGTCCAAACGTAATTAGGATGCTTTTCTTGAATTTCTTCTGACAATGGCATACCAAAAGCAACTTTTTTGGCTTTTTTCATAAGAAGTCGATTGGCGAGGCCAGCGACCACATCAGATTCGTGAATGATGTATGGAATCTTGAATAAACGGGCAATTAAGCCAACCGGCAGACAAACATAGCCACCTTTTAAGAAAATAATGTTGGGGCGTGTTTTTTTAGGTAATAAACGTACGAAACTGGTAATAATACCGGCTAAAAAGCCAAAAAAGCCAACAATGTTACCAAAAATAAGCTCTTTTAAGGTGACTTCGAAATGGACGAAATAATCGCTAAACGCCCAATTAGCATAACGATGGAACTTGCCAGCTGGCAAACGTCGCACGCGAATGTAGGGGGTTTTATGAGAAGCTTTCTTCTCTTCACCCCAGGAAAGACCAATTTCGGTGGTGAGCTTGGTGACGTTTTTGTGGTACTTGGGATCGGTCCAAAATTCGACCTCGGCGCGAGGTTTTTTCTCTAAAATTTCACGAACTACGGCGACGGCTGGTGTGATGTGTCCCCCGGAGCCTCCGCCCACTACTAATATCTTCATGCTTAATTCCTTCCCTACTAGTATAACACGAAATTTGCAAAACGAGGCCAATAGCAAAAGCAATAAAGATCATACTGGTGCCACCATATGATAGAAGCGGAAGCGTAATGCCTGTGACTGGTACAAGTCCAGTCATCGCCATGATATTAACTACTACTTGAGCTAGTGTCCAAGAAAAGACACCAACAACAAACAGACGATTGTCGGACGGCTCCGTATGCTCGACAACTTTTAACATGCGATAAAGTAGAGCGGCAAAAACAAAAATGATTAGACATAGACCAACGAAACCGAAAGTTTCGCCCATAATCGCAAATACGGAGTCGTTAATAGATTCTGGTAAATAGCCAGTGGCTTGCACGGAATTGCCGACGCCAACACCAAATAATCCCCCGACGCCAATCGCCATCATAGCGTTTTCGACATGATAAGTAGAATCGGAACTTTCGCTGCCAGAAATAGTGGCGACCCAGGCATCGATACGCTCCATGCGGTGAGATGAAGTGACAACGGCACCAATACCGATTGCAAAAACAACAGCCAACATAATAAGGTATTGACGCGCCGGAACGCCTGACATTAGAAGCATACCAAATATAATTGCAATGAGCGCAACGCCACTACCGAGATCACCTTGAGCGATAACAACTAGAAATAGTGAAGCGCCACTCACGATAATAAATGGTAGCCAAAATTCACGCCATTTGCCGATGCTTCCCTCTTCACGCTTCCTAGTTAAGAAATCGGCAAGATAAATAACTAATGCTAGTTTTAGGAACTCGGCGGGTTGAAAGCTAATAAAACCAAGATTAAACCAACGGCATTCACCTAACTCGCATTTAGCAAGGCTTGAGCCAGCTAAGGCTAGGATCCACAGTAACACCGACATCAGCAGCGCCGCAATCATGATAGGTTTGGCCCATTTTTGAATATATTTGTATGGAACCCATTTGAAAGCGACAAAGAAGGCGATTAGTGCTAAAGCGACCGAGCGAAGCTGTCCTAAGAAAAAGTAATTAGAATCATAGTCTGTACCGTAAGTGGAATTGAGCACGTTTGCGCGCATTGGACCAATTGCATAAATCACGATGAGGCCGAGCGCCATTAAGCCTAGGGTGGCAAACAAAATCACTAAATCAGATTTGTGTTTGCGGTTTTTCAAATTGCACCTCCTGTGGCGGCGACAAAGATGCCAAAGATAGCGCAAACGCCGGCGATAATCCAGAAACGCATCACGATTTTAGCTTCACCCCAACCTTTGGCTTCTAGATGGTGGTGGAGCGGAGCAGAAATAAAGACTTTTTTGTGAAAGACTTTTTTGGAAAATAGCTGAATGAGACTGGAGCCGGCCTCAACTACGAACGGTAGACCAATAATTGGTAGGAGCAAGAAGGCATTGGTCATCATCGAGACAACGCCTAACCCGGCACCAAGGGCAAAGGAGCCGGTGTCGCCCATCATAAAGCGCGCTGGCGGCACATTAAACCAAATGTAAGACAAGAGCCAGCCTACGACAGTGAGACAAAAACCGAAGAGTAGCATGTTTCCCTGCAACAAAGCGATAACACCGTAAGCGGCATAAGCAAGCATAGCGAGACCTCCAGAAAGACCGTCGAGGCCGTCGGAGATGTTAACTGCGTTTGAGGTAGCTACTACAGCGAAAGCGAAGATAAGAATCATGCCGACAATACCAACTTCAAAGTCGCCATAGAATGGGATAAGCATACTGGTCCAGCCGAGCTTGACGGCAAAGAACCAACCTAGAGCTAAGCCTACAGCGGTGATTAGTAGGAATTTTACTGGACCGCGCAATCCGGCGGCGCCACGCCCAGAACCAAATATATTAATAACATCATCAATGACGCCTACTAGTGCGCCACCTAAGAAGCCAACTAATGGCAGCCAAGTTTGCCCACGATCTAGATTAAAAATCCATGTCACAGCCGTTACGGCAACTACTCCAATAAGACCAGCCATGGTCGGGAATACGTGTTCGAATTTGTGAGCGTGAAGTTTGGTCATAACTGGCAATGATTTGCCGTCCACGGTGGTTTGTTTTTGCTTTTTCCAGAATTTATATTTATATGCAAAGTGCGTATAAAACGGGGTAAGAATCATCGAGAAGAGGAACCCTGCTAGAGCTAATAATAATCCGTAAAATATTTCTTCGCTAAAATTCATATTCATCCTTTTGGCTTGATTTTATAGTAATCGATTAGATAATTGGAAAGCGAGTCAAATAAAGTCATGGCTTGCCCACTATCAATGCTTTGCCCCTCTCCCCACATTTTAACCATTATTACGTAATTTGGCAACTCCCCCTCTGGAGCAACAAAGCCAATATAAGAACCGACCAATTCGCTCATGGTGTCGTCGTAAGCCCCATTTACCACTACTTGCGCAGTACCGGATTTGCCGCCAATTGAATAACCTGGTCGGTCAATGCCACCGCGCACTTTGTAGCTTCGGTTGTTGACCAACATGTCACGCATCATGGTGGAAGTTTCTTCGGATAGTATCTGGTCATTAACATCTTCGACAAACGCCTGTTCTTTGAGCTCACCGTTTTCCATAGTTCCCTTTATGACGTGAGGGGTATGATAGACTCCGCCATTAACAACTGCCGAAAAGGCTGTCGCAGTTTGAAGCATAGTGATGCTGAGGTTTTGGCCAAAAGTCATGTTGGCATAAGTGGAATCGCGACCCCAGCCCTCGTTTGGATCAGGAATAAAACCTTCTGCTTCGATTAATTCAATACCGGTTGCTTGGCCTAAACGGAATTTGTTATGATAATAGTCATACATTTTTTCGCGTCCAGTTTGATTAATCGAAGCAGTGTCGCCACCCAGTAGTTTGAGCGCATAAATGGAGCCGGTATTGAGTGACCAATAAAGTGCGTCTTTCATTGAAAGAGTACCAAATAGGATTGCGCGCTGTTCGGCATTTTCAATTTTCCAGCCATCGACAATTTCGTAACCCTGATTATAGTAAGTAGTTTCACCAGTCATTAAACCTTCATTGATAGCGGCCGAAAAGGCAAAATTTTTACAAATAGACGCCGGCTCATAAGGCACGTCCGTAACTTGATTTACATATAATGAAGCGTCTTCGACTTCAGTATAATGGTTTGGGTCGTAGCTTGGTAAATTCGCCATAGTGAGAACCTCGCCTGTGTTTGGATTCATGACAAGAACTGAGGCATTGGTGGCGGCGGATTCGTTGATATTCTTTTGGGCTATCTCTTCGATTCCTCGTTCCAAACCACGGTCTACTGACAAAACCAAATTCTTGCCATCTTCGGCTGGAATTTTAACGTTGTCTTTGCCGATAGAAAGTGCCACTTTGTTAATATCGGCTGTAGTTTTGATTAAGCCGTCCTTGCCTGCCAAAATTTGATTTAGGGAGCCCTCTACGCCATATTGGCCAACTCCTTCGTTATTGACGAAACCCAAAAGTCCAGAGGCTAATTCGCCCTCTGGATAAACCCGTTGATTGGTTTTTTTGAGCCAAATTGCAGGAATTTCGGCTTCGGCGATTTGTTCGGCAATTTCACGAGGGATGCCTTTGGCGACGATAGAATATCTGAGACCTTCTTGACTATAAACTTCGTTTAGGTCTACGACTGTATACTCTTTTACGTAATCATTAACTACCTTCTCGATGTCCTCTTTTTGAGTGACGGTTGGGTCGATGACTACGTTATAAGTAGTCTGATTTAAGACTACGGCTACAGGCTGATTTTTGTCCATCATATATATTTCACCGCGCTTTGGCGTGATAGTTTCGAGTAAAGTATGTTGCTCGTCGGCTTTGGCAACCCAAACACCATGTTCGATAATTTGAATGAAAAAAAGCCGGGCTAGAATAATTCCCAGTGAAACAAAAATTATAATCTTGAGAATCTTTAGGCGTTTAGTTAAATTATTACTCTGTGGCATAACCGCTTACCGTGGCGTCTTCCATGGCGGCAGCAACTGTACTGGCTTTGGCCGTGGCTACCGAAGTAAGACGAGCCTTTTCAACAGCGAGATCTTCTAATTTGGCGTTCTTTTCGGTGATTTCGGTTTCGACGGAAGAAAGTTCATAATCAAAACTAGTGGCTTTGGTTCCCTCGGCTACGTAGATTAAACCGAATACTAAAGTCAACATGCTAACAATTACGATTTGTGAAATAGAGCCTAGACTCCTTTTGGTGTGACGGACAGTATTACGATTGCGCGCAAAACTATTCCCGAAAGTGTCGCGTCTCGTGACGTAGGTCGTTTGATTGATCATTAATTTTTTCCTCGCTGATGTTTGTTTTTATTTAATATTATTGTCCTTCTTTACTTAGTCCGAAGGCCTTTATAGTCAGAGCTATAAGTGAGCTATAAAGGCTACTTCGGGAAGGTCATACACTCCACACTCTCCGTGTGAACTCTAATTGGCGGACCTTTTAGGTCCATGTCGCGCTTTTCTCGAAACCTTGGGCGGCAGCGGGCCGCCCAAGTGAGGGAGACTAGCGGAAGTGGACCTTGATGGTCTGTTTGCGGGATTTGTTCGCAACCATGATTTGCTTTGGCATTTTTGCCTCCTTTTTTATGTTTTTATTTTTATCAATTCCGTCGAGCCGCGCGGAACTTTGCGCTCCGGGCTCGCGGGTTGATAATCAACTCCTCTGGTTCCGCAATGATAGGTTTTTTATTAATAATACTTAGTGCTGATTCCTCACCGTGGCTTGATGCTTCCCTAAAATATTCTTTGACTAATCTATCTTCTAGACTATGAAAAGTAATGATTCCAATTCTGCCGCCTGGGTTCAATAATTTTGGTAGAAGTGGTAAAGCGCGTTCGATTTCTCCTAGTTCATCATTCACTTCTATACGTAAAGCTTGAAAAATTTTGGTAGCAGGATGAATCCGTGAGTAGCCATGAAGCCGTACTCGAATAAGCTCGGCAAGTTCCACGGTACTATGGATGGGGCGATGATGGATAATTATTCTTGCCAGCATCGCAGCACGACCAGGGCTTTCTTCGCCATATTTAATAAATAGATTTGCCAACTCGCGTTCACTGTATTTATTAACAATATCGTCCGCCGTCTTTTTTTGCCGCTGATCCATCCGCATGTCCAAAGGGCCATCGTTTTTAAGCGAAAAACCTCGTTCCTTCATATCTAGTTGCGGAGAAGAAACTCCAAAATCCGCCAGTATTATATCGAAAGTTTTTCCACACTCGGTTAACTGCAACATAGCGTTATAAAAATCTTCATGTTTAATAGTGATATTTGATTTGAATTTGCGTTTTAAATACTCCACTGCAAATTCATCTCGATCCACTAAGCATGCATCTTTATAATTCTGTGTCACATCCAAAACCTTACTAGCGTGACCCCCGTAGCCGGCAGTTAAATCTAAATATTTTTCTCCGGGATGCGGTTCTAGGGTAGCTAGCACTTCCGATAATAGCACTGGGATATGCAATTTCTCCATGCTTTCATTATACATCGTTTGAGACCGTTCAACTAGAAACTTCGGCGGTTTTGTTTTTGATTTGATTTTTGTTTGACACAATATAATCCACCACGATTTTACCAGCGCGAAGCTAATCTCATATCGCAGCCGTTGAGAGACTTATTGTGTATTGGTTTTAGACCATATAGAGTTTTATTGGGAGGTGTGTTTTAAGGAAAGAACGCACGATTTTTTTGACGCATCTCGCTATCTTTTTAATGCGCGCCAAAACTCCTAGTTGGCCGATCTCAAACTTTTTTAAGGTACTTACTTTTTGTTTAGCGTTTTTGTATGTTTTATTCGCTAATCTCAGTTTAGTATATTTTTTTAAAAAATGCAAGTGTTTTTTTGGACTTTTTTTAAGGTTAGTTTTTCGCAGGTTGTGGAAAACATCTCTGTTATTTTCCCGAACAAACGCCATTGACTGTTTTATGATATTGTTTTGAAATAACCGAACATAAGCGGTATTGACTTATTCCCTGTTCTGTGGTATAATTAAGATATAAGTGGCTATTCTTCCCTGTAGATGGCAATATATACTTTCGCCATCGCCTTCATGGTCGGGGGCTTTTTTTATTTATTTTTTTCGTGATATAATAGAGAAAAATAAGCGAGGTATATTATGGATAAATCAGATTTCGATGTCTTTCTCTGGGCGAATGAGATTGATGAAGTAAAAAACAATGTTTCAGCAGAATTGTTTTTGTTTAACAAGAATTACACGCCATTTAAGATAAAATATTCAGACAAGCTGACGGGCGCCGTGAAGTCTATGTTTATGCAGGAGGCGATACATTATATCATCGAAGAGGCTGATAAAGGGCTCGAATGCCGCGAATACGAGAAGGCTGACGGTGAAGAAAAAGTGATTTATCGCACTTCCCTTTCCAAGGTCGGCCGCGCCGAAACCTTAATCCACCTGATTGAAAATGAGTACAAAGACATAGATTATTTCTCAGAAAACGAATATGATTTTAAAAAGGTAAAAGGCATCATCGCGAAGTTTACTTACCCCGGTGAAGATGGAATGAAGACTTTTTATATTGCAAAGATTTTGCCAGCTTCATCTGCGCTAAAAGGTACTTCAAGTTGGGAGATTAACGGGGAGAGTTTTGAGCCATTTTCGGCAGAAATCGCTCTAAAGATGCCAGAAGATAATCAAGTAGCGATTGTGGATGGCAATATTGTCGTATTTAATCAGGCGAAATTTGAGAATTTGTTCCAATATGACTATAAATCTCAGGTGATTGCAGAGGCGAAAGCGAAAGAATTGACCGAGAAATACAAACTTTCCTTCGCGGAAGGACTGACGCTCGATTCCCTACTCGCAGACAAGAAACCAATCCTAAAAAAGGTCCAGGCCATGGAGATTGCCGAGGAAATGCCGCAGGATAAGCTGATTGACTACGCCGATGAAATGCAGTTAGATTTGATGACAGATGACGACGGCTCGATTATTATCATGGACGATAAAGATTTGACAATGTTTGTGAACCTCTTGAATGAAGATTATTACGTGTCACCAGTAAATGGGCGCAGATACGAAATCAAGAGTAAAAAACTACTCGGTGAACCAGATGGTGAGCCACCGAGAGGCTAAAGCTCAAAATAAGGACTTTTGATAATATTTGATTCGCCAAGGGTTTTGAAGGTGTTTTTGAGATCTAATTTGGCATCTACGGTAGAATCGTTGGGGCTGAGATTGGATTCGATTTTGGCATAGTAGCCGGGGAGGTTTTCGATTTTGTCTAGGTAGATATTAGTCCCCTCACCCATGCGAAGGTCTTGACGTCGGCGGGAGATTTCGCCAGCCAGTTTGAAGCCAAGCTGAAAGATAATATTGACGGTGCTTTCGTAATTTTTGACCGATGTTTCTTCTACTATATCGATGTCAGAGTCTTCGATATGGCGACGAAGAATTAAGGTGTATTTAGCGGGCTTGTCTACGGCACGCATTTCGGTGCGGATGACAAGACGCGGATAATTGGAATTATTCTTGTAGTCACGGGGTACATAGATACGATCGTGTTGCCAATAGACTTGAGAAAAATTTAAATCAATATCAGAGAGTTTTCGTTCAAAGTTTTCGTGATTAGATAGTTTACATTTGACGATGACTTTTTTCATAAGATAATTATATCACATATGCGTGCTTCTAGAGATTTGACGCCGTTGAAGTCGTTTTCGGTGAGTTTGACTAATGGCTCAATTTGGTCGCGAGGATCAAGATTTAGCCATTCTTCTGGGGCGTAAAAAGCAACTAGTTTGAGAGTTTTACCGGTCTGGTCGCGCATATCGATGCGAAGATGATTGCCGTCAGCGCCCATATGAGCGATATTGATTATTTCCGTGTCTTTAAGAGAGAAAATAGGTTCTTCGTTCCCTGCGCCGTAGGGCTCTAATTGTCTGAGCTCTTCTAGTAATTCAAGGTTTAGTTCTGAAAAGTCTGTAAGATTAAGGTCTGAGGATTGTTTTAGGTGCTCGGTTTGGTTTTTGAGATTAAGGCTTTGATAGTATTCGTTGATTTGTTCGCGGAATTGGTAGAGGCTTTTGCTGTCGAGTTTTACTCCGGCAGCCCCAGCGTGGCCACCACCACTAATGATGGTATCTTTGATAGCGTCTAGAGCCTCGGCGAGGTTGAAATCACCGAAGCTGCGGCCAGAGCCCTTGTAGATTCCTTCTGTAGTTTCGGCGAGAACAAAGGCGGGTTTTTGATATTCTTCGACTAAACGTCCAGCTACAATACCGAGTACGCCTTCGTGCCAATGTCCAGTCTCGATAATCACGGGATCGTCAGAAATGCCGCGTTGTTTGATTTCGCGCATGGCAGAATTTTGTTCAATTTTTCTTTTTTTGTTCAGTTGTTCGAGCGAGGCGGCGAGTTCGGCGGCATCGGTCTGAGCCTTGGCGCGAAGCAAATTTAAAGAGATGTCGGCAGTTTCAAGGCGTCCGGCAGCATTGAGTCGTGGGCCAATTTGAAAGCCAATCGAATCGGAGTTCAATTTTTTTACTCCAGCGCTACGCATTAATTCTTTTAGGCCGGGGCGTCGAGTTTTAGATAAGACCTTGGCGCCGTAGTAGCATAGAATACGGTTCTCGCCAGTAAGTAGCATGTTGTCACATACTGTACCTAGAACGACTAAATCCAGTAGCCATTTTTCTTGCCCATTCTGGATGGAATGCTGCTGGACTAGGGCCTGAGCTATTTTGAATGCCACCCCGACACCGGCTAGGTTTTGTAGTTTTGGGGTGGGGTTATCTTTGCGATGAGGATTAATTACGGCGACAGCTTCTGGCATTTCTTCGTCGGTTTCATGATGGTCGGTAACAATCGTATCAATATTTAAAAGGTTTAACTCGTTAATAATATCATGGTTGCGCGAGCCGCAGTCGACCGTGATGACTAATTTTGTTCCCTGTTTCTGGGCGCGCTTGATTAGTTTTGGACTCATACCGTAGCCATCAGCAAAACGATCTGGTAGCATGATCTCAATATTATCTGGGTCGACACCGGCGAGTACTAGAGTATCTTCCATAAGGGTGCTAGACGTAACGCCGTCAACGTCGTAGTCTCCGTAAATTAAGATTTTTTCGTGGTTTTTGATAGCAGATTGAATACGGGCGATAGCATCTTTCATGCTAAACAAGGAAAATGGATCTTCTAGATTCTCGTATTTGGGGTTTAAAAAATCTGCTGAGATGCCCCGCTTTTTGACTAGTTGTTCAAAAATTTTACTCAATTTGTACCCCTGTTAACCGATAGTTTTTGATGGTTTGTTGCCTTTTTGGCTTTTGATAACGATGCTTTGAAGTTCCTTTAAAATGGGGTATTGCTTGTTGGTTTGATAGATTTTGGTCTTGCCTTTTTTGGTGACGATTAAGAATTTGCCCTCAGCCATGTGATTTAGCTCTCTCTGGATATTGCCGGGATCTTCTTTTATGAGTTTGGCTAGACCTCTTACATGTGTCTTGAAGTCTGGGTATTTTGCAAAAACAACGATGATTTTTCGGCGCACTCTAGAAGTCACAAATAGATCTAACATATTACCTCACTTAAATTACCTCTATTATAGCATAGAATTAGTAAAAATTACAACAATTCTCTTTCTGTTTTTCTATGATATTTCGGTTACCCTGTAAAACTTTCGCCTGTTTTTGATATGCTATAATCATAATATGTTTTACGAGGTGATACCAGAGGGGAAGGTGGAAGCGCTGACCTATAGTTTTGATGATTCCCTGCTTCCTGGACAAATCGTAATAGTGCCTGTGGGGCGAAGAAATGTTCCGGGTATTGTTGTTAAAAAAGTTGCGCAGCCGGATTTTGAAACACGCAAGGTTTTGAAAGTATTGTATTCAAAGCCATTGCCGAAACATCTTTTGAAAACGATTGGATTTTTGCATGATTATTACATGGCGGCGTCAGGACAAGGAGTATCCTTGATATTACCTCAGGGAGTTGAGAAAAAGCGCCGAAAAACCGAACAAATGTTCGGTAACACTCTGGACGGGTCCTGCCGGTCGCTGTCCTCCCCCAAAATTGACGGCAATTTTGGGGGACCCCCTCCACGACCGTCACCCGTCCAGGGTGTCCCCCTTAATGATGCGCAGAAAAGGGCGCTAGAAGGCCTACAGAAGGCTCCAGGAGCCACGAAGCTGCTTTTTGGCGTAACTGGTAGTGGTAAGACCAATATCTACCTTAAAATGGCTGCTAGGGCCCAATTAGAGCAAAAATCTACCATACTATTAGTGCCCGAAATCGCACTTACGGGGCAATTGGTGCAAATATTCAAAAAGGAGTTTAGTAACAGGGTAATCGTAATTCATTCCCGACAGACTGAAGCGGAACGGCACTTGATATTTGAGAAGATATTGAATTCGGATGATCATTTGATAGTGATAGGGCCAAGATCGGCGTTGTTTGCGCCACTCTCTAACCTGGGGTTAATAATTATCGATGAAGAGCACGAAAACTCATATTATCAAGAGAACCCGCCCCGTTATTCAGCGATACGGGTGGCTAGCTTTATCGCCAAGGAGGTAGGATGCTCATTGATACTGGGGTCCGCTACCCCGACTGTAGAAGATTATTATCTGGCTTCAAGGCAGAAAGCCGTGGTTTGGTTAAAAGAAAAAGCAAAATCGGAGGCGATCAAGCCGAATATTAAGATTGTCGATTTAACAAACAGGGATAATTTTACCAAAAACAAGTATTTTTCTAATTCCCTACTTGAGGCAATTTCAGAAAACCTCGATCAAAACAGGCAAACTCTGATTTTTCATAACCGTCGCGGCTCTTCACCCCTAACAATTTGCGAAAATTGTGGCGAAGAAATCTTGTGCCCAAATTGCTATTTACCCTTGACACTTCATGCTGATACTTATGAACTGGTTTGTCATACCTGCAGTTTTCATGAAAAAGTACCAGTTGGCTGCCCAAAATGTGGTACACCGGGGTTGATTCATAAGGGATTTGGAACAAAACTCCTAGAGAGCGAGCTAAAAAAGCTGTTCCCTAATGCACGAGTAAGAAGGTTTGATGCTGACAACAAAAAAGGTGAGAGCCTAAATGCGATTTATTCAGAGGTGAGAGACGGAAAAGTGGATATTTTGGTCGGGACGCAGACTTTGGCTAAGGGGCTGGATTTACCAAAACTCGCAACAGTGGGGATAGCGCAAGCGGATGCGGGGCTTTCTTTGCCAGATTATTTGGCCGAGGAGCGAACCTTTCAGCTATTGACTCAAGTGATGGGGCGCGTGGGGCGAGGCCATATAGATAGAGCTGAGGTATTTATTCAAACTTTTAGGCCAGAACACCCTGTTTTGAAATATGCTATAGACGAAGATTATTTGGGGTTTTATAGATATGCGGTAATAAGGCGACAAAAAGCCGGCTTTCCGCCGTATAGATTCGTAATGAAGCTTGCAATTACGATGAAAACTGAGGCAGTGGTGGTGCGGAAAATTCGAGAATTAATAAAAAAACTATCAGACGATAAAAAATTGTTGATTTCCCCACCTCAACCGGCCTTTCATGAGAGGACTGCTAGAGGTTATACCTGGCAGATAATAGTAAGATCTTGCTCTAGAAAGGCTTTATTAGAGGCGTGCAAAGAGTTAGATCCGAATTTTAAGGTTTCACTTGACCCGCCAGGATTACTCTAATTTGTGCTATAATATGCGTAAATAAAATGGAGGAAACATGTGCACAGGAATAAGATTTACAGATGAAAATGGGAATATGTACTTTGGCCGTAATTTGGATTGGTGTGAGGGGTATGGCGAAAAAGTCCTGATTACTCCTAGGGGATACAAATACAAATCAGCATTTTTGGGCGAGATGGCGAATTCTCCGGCCCTAATTGGAATGGGGATTATAGCTGAAGGCGTACCTCTGTATTTTGACTGCGCAAACGAATATGGACTTGCGGTGGCGGGACTAAACTTCCCTGGCTATGCATCTTACGAACCTGACGTTGTAGAGGGTAAGACCAACGTAGCGGCATATGAATTCCCTCTGTGGATAGCTTTAAATTTTAAAACAGTTGAAGAGGTAGAACAAGCTCTGGTGGACGTAGCAATTGTCGCGAGACCGATTAATGAGCAGTATCCTGTGTCGCAGTTACATTGGATAATCGGCGACAAAGAAAAATCCATTGTAGTGGAATATACCAATAGAGGTATGGAAATCTTTGAAAATGAAGTTGACGTGTTGACCAACCAACCTGGATACGGCTGGCACAAAGAAAATTTGCGAAATTATATGAATTTGCTGCCGCTGATGCCTAAAAAAGTTAAGTGGGAAAATGCAGAATTAATGCCTTTTGGTAGTGGTTCCCTGATGCGCGGATTGCCAGGTGATTATTATTCTTCTTCGCGTTTTGTTAGAGTTGCATACCTCAATACGCACTACCCGGCGCAGCCTAATGAAGCATCTAATGTGTCGCGGCTTTTTCATACACTAAACGGTGTTTCTATGATAGATGGAGCCGCAGCGATGGCAGATGGACGGTTTGAAAAGACCATTTACACTGGTGGGTATTCTTCCCTGACACAGACTTATTATTACAATACGTACGAAGATTTTGAGATAAAGAGTGTGAGTTTGAAAGACCATGACCTTGATAAAACAGAGATAATTATGGTATAATGTGGGCATGAAAATTATTACCACGCCGGATAAGCGGCTCAGGGAGAAATCAGAGAAAGTGCGCGTCATCGACGACGAAATTTTGAAGATTATCGCTGAAATGCGCAAATTATCGCTGGACTGGGAGACTAAACATCCTTACGAGCTGTCCGCGGCGATGGCGGCACCTCAAATGGGAGTTAATAAGCGTATCATTATCATTCGTGATGATATGGAGGATAAGAAAAATGCTTCTTTTACGGCTTTGATTAACCCAGAGGTAATCAGGACCGAAGGCAAAACGAAGACTGATTATGAGGGGTGTTTGTCGGTGCCTTCGATCTATGGCATGGTACCAAGAGCGACCAAAGTTAAGGTTAAAGCAATGTTAGAGGATGGTACTGAGGTACGAATCAAAGCGACAGATGAATTGGCGCGAACGCTTTTGCACGAAATTGACCACCTGAACGGAATACTGTTTATTGATCATATAAAGGGCAAAAAAGATGCTTTTTATGAGATGAATGATGAGGGAGATTTAGTTCCGGTAGACTACGAATCTAAGATTGCCGATAACGAAAAACTTTGGGGTGAGGAATAATCTTTAATGAGAGAGATAATCTTCTTTGGAAATGGGCTGCTAGCAGACTATGCACTTGAAGTGCTGAAAAAAGATTACAAGATAGTTTTTCACGCCAAAACACGCGAAGATTTAAAAAAAGTCCGCGAATTGAAGCTAAAAAACCCCAAGATTCATGGAGTTTTGGCTTCGTTTGGGACAATTATCAAGCCAGATTTACTAGAGCTGTTCGAGCCAGAGGGGATTTTAAATATTCATCCTTCCCTGCTACCTTTGTATAGAGGAGCATCACCGATAGAGTCGGCGATTTTGGCGGGAGATGACGAATTCGGCGTATCAGTAATGAAACTAGCGGAGACGATGGACGCTGGACCGGTTTATACGCAAGTAACCATTTCTGGATTACCACTGAACAAGGATGAAATCTATTATTATTTAGCAAAAACTGGGGCGGAGTTGGCCGGAATGGTACTAAACACACTAGATGAGGCGTTTGAGGGCAAAAACTACGATGAGGAATACGAAAAACTGGGTAGAGAGTCTAACCGACCAGACGTAGTCAAAGAACATAGAAAATGGGTTGAACGTGTCCGGCATCCAAGGCCACAAGATGATAAAAAGGCGACTTATTGTGGTAAATTAACTAAATCTATGGGAATTTTGACGCCCAAAACAGATACGGCTGAGCAAACTTTACGGAAAATTATAGCTTTTCAAGGGTTTCCAAAAGCGAAATATACGTTTTTTGGCGTAAAATGCATCATTTTAGAGGCGCATGTGTGTGAACCGAGTGAGACGGCGGTTTTGGCGCTTCCCTGCGCTGATGGGCAAATTTTGAGTATCGACAGGTTACAACCAGAAGGGCGTAAGGTGATGGATATAAAAAGTTTCTTAAACGGTTACGCTAAATAAGCTTGTTGCGATTAGCGCGAATCTCTTCTTTCATTTCGTTGATAGTACGGGTGACGATGTCGCGATAATCTGGACGGTTAATCTCAAGCCATTTGGCGGCTTCGGCGGGATCGGTAATCATGTCAAATTCATTAAGTTGAGTCTCGGTAAGACCGCGACTAATGCGCTCGCCGATGCGGACCTCTAGTTCTTCCTGGACGTAAGCTAAGAATTTTTGCTTTTCATCCTCTGGCATAGCCGAGAGACCCATTTCTTGTAAAAATTTTTCGTCAAATTCCATAATTATTCTCCTTATGGTAATTATAGCATACAACAAATGGCACTTACGATTTTTCGTTCTGCGTTGAATTATTACAATGTGCGTTTTTTGGATTCGCGAGTAAAGAAGACTAGTCTATCATTGATTTGGAGATCGATTTTTTGCGTGGTTTTAAGCGCAAGACCACCGGTTTCGCCAGCGACGAGCTCTTTAGCATCAATTTTTTCTCTTTGAACTGAGGTAACTTCGGCTTCGCCGAGGAATTTTTTGTCACGGATTACACGAACGAGGTAGCCGGGTTTGACGTCGCCTTTTAAGACTTCACCACCGGCAATAATGGAGGTTTTTTCGGTACGAAAGACACCGAGAACCTTGAGCTCGCCTTTGTCTTCTTCAATTATTTCAGCGTCAAGGAGATTTTCCATCTCGTGTTTGGCGTCGTCTAATAGTTCATAAATCACCTTGTATGTACGAATTGGAACGTTGTCGCGAGCAGCCATTTTGTTGATATTGACTGGCACAGAAACATTGAAGCCATAAATAACAGTGTTTTCGCCTGCAGCCATATAAACATCGTTCTCGCTAATGTCGCCGACGCCGGTAGAAACGATATTTAAGGTGATTTCTCCCTTGGTATCAATAAGACGAAGACTGTCCACTACGCTCGTAACCGAACCGAGAACGTCGCCCTTGACAATGACATTAAAGGTCTTAGTGTTGTCGGCTATATTCATCATGCGAAGCAAATCTGAACTGGTAACGTTGGCATCGGCAGATTCATTGGCGGCTGCTTGAGCATTGAGGAGTGACATCTTGCGAGCGGTTTTTTCGTCTTTAACTTCTGTAAAGCGATCGCCAAAGCTCGGTAATTCTTTAAAGCCAGTAATCGTAACAGGGGTAGACGGAGTAGCTTTGCCCTTGGGCTTGCCTTTCCAGTCTAGCATGGTGCGGATTTTGCCATAGGTGGAGCCAGCGACAATAAACTCGCCGGTTTTTAGTTCCCCGCCAGTGACCAAGAGATTGACTACGGAGCCTTTGCCGGTCTCCATATGAGATTCAATAACTAGGCCTTCGGCTGGGATGTCGATGTCGGCTTTTAGTTCTTCGATATCAGCAGTAAGAAGAATCATGTCTAGGAGCTGTTCGAGATTCTGATTTTGCTTAGCAGAAACGGGTACCATAATGATATCACCACCCCATTCTTCGGGTTGAAGGCCGTGATTGGAAAGGTCGGCTTTGGTACGGTCGATGTCGGCGCCTTCGCGGTCGATTTTGTTAATTGCGACGATGATTTTGGCGTTGGCGGATTTGGCAAAGTTGATGGCTTCAATAGTTTGTGGTTTGACGCCATCATCGGCAGCAACTACGATAACAACGATATCAGTGAGCATAGCGCCGTGCTGACGAATGGCGGCGAAAGCTTCATGACCTGGAGTATCTAGAAAAGTGATTAGTCTGTCGTTGTGCTTGAGTTGATAAGCAGAAATATGTTGAGTGATACCACCAGCTTCGTCGTCGACGGTCTTTTTGTGAAGAAGTGTGTCGAGAAGGGTAGTTTTACCATGATCGACGTGTCCCATTACTGCAACGACCGGTGGGCGAGTAACGGCCTTGTCGGATAATTCCCTGTGAAAATCAGAAGTTTTAGTAGAGGTATTTTTGCGTTCTAATTTGACGTTTTTAAGACCAAGTTCGTCAATAATGATAGAGGCGGTTTCAAAATCTAATCTTTGATTAATAGTGGCAACGATGCCGTTTTTGAAAAGCGTACCGATTAATTCGGTTACAGAAAGACCAAGGGCTTTTGAAAGCTCGTCAACAGTAATAGAACCGGCAATTTGAATCGTCTTTTCTTCCATAGCTCTCCTTTCTGTAGTGTTAAAATTTGATCGAGGATGATTAGAATTTTACGAACGTGCCCTTCGGGCACGTTCCAGGTCACTCGGGCCAAGTCTTCATGTCCCGTAGGGCAGTTGTAAAATTCTAACCATCCTACAAGTTACAATTATTTTATCACAAAATGGAAAAATATGCTATAATAGTGGCACGATCCCGGGTAGCTCAATGGTGGAGCAAGAAGCTGTTAACTTCGAGGTTGCTGGTTCGAGTCCAGTCCCGGGAGCCACGCATCTAACGATGCGCCCAAAAAGCTGGACATCGTTCTTCGAATCGAGTCCAGTCCCGGGAGCCATATTGGACGAGAGTCCAATTTTTTTATGAAAGTAAACTAGCATGCGTGTAGTATAATGTTTCGTATGAAGTCGGTCAAAAAAGCTAACAAATTATCTCAGATAGTATTCGTTGTGATTTATACGCTATCTATAGCGGCTTTTGTTTATGCGATTACTCTTAATGATTGGATGAAAATCGGTTTAGCTTTTTCGGCGTTAGTAATATATTGGACGCCGGCTTTAGTGAAAAATAAGTTTAAGATGTCTTTGTCCGTGGCGCTAGAAATTACATTTTATCTTTTTGTTTTTGCTTCCCTAATTCTGGGTGAAGTGTTTGCGTTTTATGGACCTTTTCCGTTTTGGGATATTATTTTACATTTTCTGAGTGGATTTGTCTTAGCCGGGATTGGTTTGTCGTTAGTTGAAATTATGAACAAAGAAAAATGTAAAAAAGGTTTCACACTGTTATTCGCTTTTTGCTTTTCTATAACACTAGGGATAGCGTGGGAATGTTTGGAATTTTCTTTTGATATGACGCTAAGGACGGACGCCCAAAAAGATGCGCACGTACGGCAAATATCTACGATTACGATGCAACGAGACGGCGGTAACCGACCAGTGCGAGTGGATGACATTGTGAATACCGACATTCATCTTGCTAATGGCGACACTATTACAGTAGACGAAGGCTATCTTGATATTGGGTTAATGGATACGATGAAGGATATTTTTGTGAATATAGCTGGGGCGGCGGTTTTCTGTGGATTTGGTGAATTATATTTGAAAAAACGAAGTAAAAATAATGCCTTGATGGACAATTTTGTTCCAACTAAAAAATAAATCTAAATAATCCTAGTGAAACAGCAAGCATAATTAAGCCAGCAGTGATTACGCCGGCAGTGACTGCGACGATAGTCTTTTTGAAGTCTAAATTGAGAATACTGGCGGCTAAGGTCCCGGTCCACGCACCGGTGCCAGGAACCGGTATAGCAACGAAGAGGAAAAGTGCCCAATAAACACCGCCTTTGGCTTTTTTGAGCAATTTTTCTCCGCCCTTTTCGCCTTTTTTGAGACAAAAATTGCAGAATTTGTGTAACGGTTGCCATTTTTGCTTATTTCCCCATTCTAGGAATTTACGAGCGAAGAAATAAATGAATGGAACTGGGATAATATTGCCGATGATGGCCGTGATAAGAATCGCCCACTCGGGAAGGTCAAGACCCATCCCGACTGCAACTGGAATTGAGCCCCTAAGTTCAATAAGAGGCACCATGGAGATCAATAAAACAATAAGGATTTTCCCAAACATATCACTATTTTATCATGAAAGATGAGAATAATATTTGAGAATTGACAAATCACGACAAGAGGAAAATGCTCCACTATAACTACTTTTAGTATCTAATAAATGCTGGAATTCGGCTTCTTTGGCTTTGATGGCTTCGTCTAACGAGACCCAAACCGGTGCGAATTCTTCGGCAATTTCGTCTTCCATGTAGTTGGTGCCTACATGCTCGACTGCTCTTGAAAGATAGACAAAAGAAAAGCAGGTAGTCCAGGAGTGTTTGTTAAGACTGCTTTCGCGTTGTTCTCGGTAATATCCCAGCGGCTTAATAATTTTGATATTATAGCCAATTTCTTCGGTTGTTTCCCTCCTTAGAGCTTCCTCGATGGTCTCGCCGTCCTCGAGCCCACCACCGGGTATCTGTGTATAGCCGTATTTAAAGGATTTGACCAGGGCAATTTCGCCTTTTTCGTTTAAGACAATGTTTCTGACGGCGAATTTAGTTTTTGGAGACTGATGGCCGTCTGGCTCAAAACCTAAGGCTTGGTCATCAGAAGAGCTAATTTCAAGGTTAAAAGATTTCTTTTCTTCCTCTGTAGCGCTCTCTGGAAATAAAACTTCTTTCATAGTTGTTTCCTATTTTAACTTAATTATATTATATAATAGAATAAAGGAGTTTTTATGTTGGCAAATGGGAAAATATTAATCGGTAAAAATGAACAGGGGGCGGAACTGGCGATTTTGCCACAAATGGCGAATCGGCACGGGATTATTACAGGGGCATCGGGCTCTGGAAAGACTATTACACTAAAAGTAATGGCCGAAAGTTTTTCGGATGCCGGCGTACCAGTGTTTTTGGCAGACGTCAAAGGAGATCTCGCTGGAACTGCAGTAAAAGGTGAGATGACAGATGCAATCCAAAAACGCCTAGATAAACTCGAAATTAAGGACTTTGAGGCTAAGTCCTTCCCTGTTAGGTTTTGGGATTTGTTTGGGACTGAGGGACACCCTTTGCGTGCTACAGTAGAATCGGTGGGACCGGAAGTCCTCTCGATAATGCTTGGTTTATCAGAGGCTCAAGAAGGTAATTTGGCGATAGCATTCGCAATTGCTAAAGATGAAAATTTGGCTTTGATTGATCTCAAGGACCTCCGAGCCGTACTCCAATATGTCAGCGAAAACAAAGATCAGTATTCTACGAAATATGGCAATATTACCACTCAAAGTATTGGGGTGATACAGAGGTCACTTTTGACCTTGGAGAATCAAGGGGCTAATCATTTCTTTGGGCAACCCGCATTAAATATTAGCGATTTCTTTGCGACAGAGGATGGGCGTGGCGTAATAAATATCCTCCATGCAGTAACTTTGTTTGAAAGCCCAGATATGTACGCGGCATTTCTTTTGTGGCTACTCACTACGCTATTCTCTACTTCACCAGAGGTAGGCGATTTGGACAAACCTAAACTGGTATTCTTCTTTGATGAGGCACATTTGCTCTTTAATGGGATGCCGGGATATAGGTTGAAAAGAATTGTTCAGATTGTAAAATTGATTCGTTCGCGCGGAATTGGGTTGTACTTTATTTCTCAGAGTCCGACCGATGTTCCAGATGAAATATTAGCGCAATTAGGTAACAGAGTGCAACATTCTTTGAGAGCCTATACCCCATCAGAGCAAAAGGCAGTTCATGCAGCAGCGCAGGCTTTTCGTGTAAACCCAGAATTTGATACAGAGAAGGCTATCTTGGAGCTTGGTACTGGCGAGGCCTTAATTTCCTTCCAGAATGAAAAAGGTGCTCCAGAGATAGTAGAGAGAGCAACAATTTTGCCGCCTCAAAGCTTGATGGGTGCGATAGACGGAATTACGCGTAATAAGGTGATAAATGCTAGCCCGCTCGTGGGTAAATATGATGAAGCAGTAGATGCGGAATCGGCAGCAGAGATAATTCAGCAAAAGGCAGATACGAAGGCTGCAGAGATGGCAGCCGCTGAGGAAGCCGCCGCAGCTGAAAAACAACAGATAGCAGCCGACAAAGCAGCCGAAAAAGCTGCCAGCGAACAGGCAAAATTAGCCGAGAAGGAACGTATTGCCGCCCAGAAGGCCGCCGAAAAAGCAGAAGCGGATAGAATCAAGGCTGAGGAGAAAAGGCGCTTAGAAGCCGAAAGAGAGGCCAAAAAGGCAAAAGAAAAGGCACAGAAGACCAAGGATAGACTGCTCGGTAATATAGTTGGCTCAGTAGGAAGCACTTTGGGGCGCAAAATTACTGATAAAATCTTTAAGGACATCTTTAAGTAATGCCTAAAATCTCGATTATTATCCCAGTTTTTAATGCCGAAAAATATTTGGAGCGATGCCTTGATTCGATTGTTGACTCGCTAAAGGGGATAAAGGGAGAGGTTTTAGTAATAGATAATGACTCTACTGATGATTCCCTATCGCTTATGAAGGAATATGCTAAAAAACACTCAAAAACTATACGGGTGCTGCAGTGTCATACAGCGGGTGCAGCTGCAGTGAGGAATTTTGGAGCAAAGCGGGCAAAGGGAGAATTTATCTGGTTTATAGATGGAGATGACTATATCGCTGAGAAAGCAATTGGTAAGCTATTGAAGACTGCGGATAAAGATAAGGCGGACTTAGTAATGATGGGAGCGAAGCGGATTTATTCTAAAGATAACAGTGACTACCTCTCCCCTGTTTCGCCTGATGAACCGAACTACAAAAGTAGGTTTATTAGATATGGTATGGGGCCGTGGCAGGTATTAATTCGTCGTGAATGGTGGGTGAAGCATAAGTTCGCCTTTACAGAGGGGCTGATTCATGAGGATATGGGGCTAATGTCTGCTTTAATTCTCTATACAGATAGACTCTCTAGTATAGATGAGGCTCTGTATTTTTACACCCAAAATGCAAATTCGGTGCTCCATAGGCAAAAGTTTAACAAACACATTTTTGATATTTTCCCTGTGCTCGAAGGACTTTATCAGAGATTTGTTGATGAAAAAGCTGAGAAAAAATACCACGACGAATTGGAATGGTTTTTTATCTGGAATTTGTTAATTGATTCAGCAAAGGATTTTGAGCGTTTCCCCGAGGGAAAGCCTGGATTTGTGCGCTCTCGCGAGATGCTCAAAAAGTATTTCCCAAAATGGCGTAAAAACCGTTTCTTGCGGCAAAAACCGCTGAAACTTCAAATTAGAGTAAGGTTGAATTATTACAAATAATTATTTGTTCTTTTCTTCTTTTTCTAGTTCGCGGAAGGCGACTTTGCCGACTTTGGTCTGAGGAAGTTTATCACGGAATTCGTAGGCGACTGGGAGGGCGTAAATCGGAACATTTCGCTCTAGGAGTTCACGGATTTCACGCTCGATGCGCTTCCCCGGTCTGTAGCCTGGTTTAAGCACGACAAAAGCTTTTGGCACTTGGCCCTTGTAGTGATGATCAATACCGATTACCGTAGAAGTAAGCACGCCCTCATGAGAATTAATGATGGATTCGAGATGGGTTGGATAAATGTTGTAGCCAGAAGAAACAATGATACGTTTGAGGCGCTGAGCGAAATAGACAAAACCGTCTTCGCCTAAACGACCTAGGTCCCCTGTATGGAGCCAGATTTTGCCATCATCGTGAATACGGATAGCCTGAGCGGTCTCGGCATCGTCGCCAAGATAGCCCATCATCACGAGCGGACCAGAGACACATATCTCACCTTCTTCGCCAGCTGAAAGCTCTTTGAAGGTATCGTTTTTGACGATTTTGACATCTGTATCTGGAAATGGTGCGCCGATGATGCCGTCAGAGAAAGTGTTTTCTGGAGAAAGACAGATTGCGCCAGAGCCTTCAGTGAGACCGTAGCCGACTCGGATTTTGGCACTAGAGCCGTGATTTTTAAGGAATTCGTTGACTTTGTCGCGTAAGGTTTGGTTGAGGGCGTCGCCACCACAAATAACCGCAGAAACAGATTCAAGGTCATTGGATTTTAGTTTTGTATTGATGAGAGCCTCAAACAGCGTCGGGACGCCAACGATGAAATTTGGCTCGTTTTTCTTGATGATGTCCGCAAATTGCTTGTGCGAAAAGGCCGGAATAAGAATGCAGCCCATACCCCTCGAAAGAGGAGTATGGATACAAATCCCGAGGCCAAAACAGTGAAAGATAGGCAAAATCGAGAGGACGGTGGCTCCTGGTTCGACTTGGCGAATCATCGTGGCGTCACATAAAGACTCGGCATTGATATTGAGATTTGAAAGCATAGTGGCTTTTGGCGCACCGGTGGTGCCACCGGAATACATAATGACGGCGAGGTCGTTGCCGCCACGCTCTTCGTGATAGCTACCCTGATAAAAGTAGGAATTCGCGATGAAATCTTCCCAAAGTACCACGCGACTATCGTTGGCTGGCAGGCGCACTTTTTTGACGTGTAAGAGCTTGTACATACGCTGTTTCAAGAAGCCAAGACCGTCGGATGGGCGCACTACAATAATGCGTTCAAGCTGTGCCGTGTCCCTTAATCGATAGACTTTGTCAAAGACCGCATCAAAGACTAAAACGTATTTAGATTCTGCGACTTTGATGTAATATTCTAGCTCTTTTTCGGACGACAAAGGGTGAACCATATTACAGATGGCGCCAACCATGTTTACGGCATACACCATGGTGATTCCCTCTGGCGTATTAGGCATACAAATCGTAACGCGATCGCCTTCTTTGACGCCGTAGTTTTTGAGCGCACGGGCGGTTTTTTCGATTTTTTTGACAAAGTTTTTGTAGGTAACTTTGTGACCATAGTATACATAGGCGGTGTTATCTGGCCATTTTTCAGCCGACTGAATAACCATGTCTACCATGGAACAATCTGGATATTCGAGATGAGACGGAATTCCTTCTTCATCATAATATGCGAGCCAAGGTCTTCCCTTGTATTCTTTCTTACTATTTTTCACTAAAAACTCCTTTAGGTATGATTATACCATAAGCAAATACAAATATGAAGACTGGGCTATTTTTTCGCGATGGAAAGCGAAATTTTGCGACCTTCCTTGTCGATGTCTAATACCTTGAAGCTTTTGCGCTCGTTGAGGGTGAAAATCTTCTCTGGATCTACATCAGAGCCTTCACCAAGCTCAGAGACATGGACTAATGCCTCTACTGCTGGGCTGATTTGAACAAAAGCGCCAAATGGAGTAATGCGAGTAATCGTACCTTCGACTTTGGAGCCTTTTTTGAGACCTTGTACTTCCGAAATCCAAGGATCTTCAACTAATTGCTTCATAGATAGAGACAAGCGTTCTTTGTCGATAGCGATGATTTTTGCTTCGATAGTGTCACCAACTTTGACGTAGTCAGATGGGTTGCTTACTCTTTCCCATGAGATTTCAGAAATGTGAACCAAACCTTCGATGCCATCTACATTGACGAACACACCGAAGTCCACTACACCAGTAACGACGCCTTTAACCACGTCGCCAACTTTGAGTTCAGAAAAGCGTTCAGCTAAGCCATCTTTGATTGCTTCTTTTTCGGAGAAGATAAGCTTGTTTTCCTTCTTGTTGGCATCAAGGATGCGAGCCTTGATAGACTTGCCTACTAATGAATTGAGGCGTTGCAAAATTTCGTCCTTGTCGGCAGAACCTACCCTTGGGTAATGCTCGGCAGAAAGTTGAGAAACTGGCATAAAACCGCGAATACCTTCGTATTCTACCAAGAGACCGCCTCGGTTGGCGTCAAATGGAGTGACTTCTACGGTTTCGTTCCCGTCTAATTTGGCTTGGATTTCATCCCAGCCCTTGTCTTTGACGGCTTTTCTGAGGCTAAGCAAAACATAGCCATCATTCATTTCGTCTTCGATAACAGAGGTAGTGACCTCGTCGCCGACCTTTAGATTACGCGCGAATGAAACTTCGCGACGCGGAACTAAGCCTACACCTTGTGGACCTAGATCAATTAATATTTCGTGCTTTTTGACAGACAAAACTGTCCCCTTGATGGTATCTCCCGTCAAGGCTTTCTTGAATGAATCTTCGTTTTTCTCGAGAAGTTCATCCATAGTTACTTTTTTGGCATTTGCCATAATTAATATTTCCTTCCTTTAGACTCACTCATTGCCCTACTAAGCAAAAATAGGGTAATGAGTGAGCCCAAGATTCAGGTAATTATAGCAAATATCTATGATATAATCAAGATATGTACTTAGCGATTGATATTGGAGGAACAAAAACACTAATAGCGCTTTTCTCGAAAAAAGGCCGAGTATTAAAGCGTAACAAATTCAAGACATCACGAAGCTCAAAAGTGTTTTTAGAAGACCTTAATGACGCGTTGCAGTCTTTCCGAAGATTTAAAATTCGCTCTGTAGTTGTGGCTGCGCCGGGTGTTGTACAAAAAAATTATACAGTAAAATTTGGTAATCGAAATTGGGACGATTTGGATATTTTCTCCCCTATAAAAGCGTTGTTCGACTGCCCAGTTTATTTTGAAAATGATGCTAGTTTGGCTGCGCTTTTTGAAGGTTTTGGACTGCCTGGAAAGACGATTTTCTTGACTTTTTCAACTGGCATTGGTGGTGGAATTGTAGAAAAGAATCATATATTGCCAGAATCGCGGAGCTTTGAGCCTGGCCATAAGATGTACTGGTATGGCGGTAAGATTAAGGAATGGGAGGATATAGCGGCTGCTTCCGCGCTCGAGAGTTCTTATCATATTGATCATGCTACGGATTTACGCGATAAGAAAGCATTAGAAGATGTAGCAAAACGCATTTATCTTGGCCTGCCAGATATTGTTAACACTTACCACCCTGATAATATCGTGCTTGGAGGGCCTCTTGGTAAGATTTTTAAGCTGTATACAAAATATCTACCTAATGATTTGAAGGTAAGATACCGCCGACCAAAGCGCCCAAACGAGTCGGTCATATATGGTTGTTATATCTATGCTCGCCAAAAAGAACGGGAGTGATTCCCTTTGGTACCGTTTGATGATTTATTAAATAGATTGAGGCATGATTATCCTGATTTCAAGCTTATTTCTGGACGTAAGTTTGCTTTTAGGCCACCAAGGACTATCGTGATTGGTCCAGACGAGCAAAATAGAGAGCTTTTACTCCTGCACGAATTAGGGCACGCGACTCTAGGACATCGAGATTTTAATACAGATGTAAAACGTCTAAAAATGGAGGTCGAAGCGTGGGATCAGGCGAAAAATCTAGCCGATAAATATGAGGTGGAGTGGGATGAAGAGGTAGCTCAAAACGAATTAGATACTTATAGAGATTGGTTGCACAAAAAATCGCGTTGTCCCAAGTGCGGGCTAACGCGATTTCAGACTCCAGATGGGGAGTACCATTGTCCACGTTGTGAAAACTTCACTTAGGCTTTTTTCGCTGGGCCACGACGAGAGATACGTCCGCCTTTAGCACCAGCAATACGAGCTAACGCAGGATTAGCGGCAAAACCGCCAGTGTGACCATTCTGGCCACCTTTTTTACCAATACGGGCATAGAATTCTTTTCCGTATTTAGCTTTGTTAGTAGCAGCAGCTTTCATGCCGCCAGCTTTAGTTCCAGCCATTCTAGAACTCCTATTCTGCCCACCAAATTAAAAATTAACACCACCCTTTAAGAGTGTATGAGTACATTATATCATAGTGCTTAACGTTTGTCAATATGCTAATTCTAAAAAATATGTTGTAATAATTGTGGAAAAACCCGAACACTTTTTTGCGAAGTTTTGAACAATTTGTGGAAAAAAGTACTTGACATTATGCGTCACGTGATATACAATAGAGGTAGTTTTAAGTAGATTAAACTGCGAGGCTACTTAAAATACATGTATGACCTGAGAACCCGCCCCGAAAGGACCGGCTTCCCTTTTATGTTATAATTAGTTTATGGATTTCAAAGATGTTTTAAATGCGCATCAACTTTATAAGCGGAAGGCAAAAAAGGTAGTTGTTATTTCGAGCGTGACGGCTATTTGTCTCTTGATTGCTGTTTTCGCTATTTCTAGAGTTAGCTCCTTTCTCGATGTCTTTTTCTATATCAGTATTGTGATGCTGTTTATGATTTTCTACGCAATTATTCTGGTCTTTTTTATTACTAATAAGGAGGCTAAAGCTTACAAATTAGCCTACAAAACTTATTTTGTTGAAAAGAGCCTTCGACAGACCTTTACGGATATACATTATGATCATGAGGCTGGGCTCGAAAGAGATGCACTAATTGACACCCAGATGATTAATGTTGGAGACAGTTACACTTCTAATGACTATTTCACGGGTAAATATAAAGATGTTACTTTTGCTCAAGCTGATGCCCATATACAAGTTAAGCGTAGTGACGGCGAAGGAAACACCTCTTATATCACGATTTTTAGAGGGCGATTCATGATTTTTGAGTTTCCAAAGAAATTTAATTTCCGCCTTGAGGTGGTTGAAAAAGGGTTTCGCGCTGCCAGATTGCCAAGTGAGGATGCCAAGACCGGTCGCAAGATCAAAAGAATTGAGTTGGAGTCTGATGAATTTAACCGTTCGTTTAAGACGTATGCCGAAGATGATTTTGAGGCCTTTTATCTACTGGGTCCAGATTTTATCAATAATATTCTTGATTTAAACCACGAGTACGAGGCGTCTTTTATGCTCGGCTTTTTGGATAACCGCCTATTGATAGGGTTAAATGACGGAAAGGATGCTTTTGAGGCTCCGGGAGTATTTAAGGAGCTTGATGAGGCGGTCGAAACCGAGAAAGTCACTAAAGACATCCGCTTGATTACGAATTTTGTCGATAAATTGAAGCTTGATCATAAATTGTTTAAATAAAGGTCAAAAATGAGCGAAGCTATTCAATCGAGCAACGAACAGTTAGAGGAAGAATCAATTTGGGGTGAAGAATATTTAAAAGACGTACCCGAGTTTGCTGGAGAGAGAAAATTCGTAAAACTAGAAGAGATTGCTAATCTTTATTCTTTTGAAAACTCAATGATTTCGGGACACGGGACTGCGTCCGCCGGAAACGGGCACGAGATAGTTGAGAGTATTTTTGAGGAAGGGGTGAGAGGATATGAATCGCTCGGTTCGATGGTCGGAGAGGACAGAGATTCGCGCATCGTAGGATCGACAGATTTAACGAATAACACCGTTGGATTATGGAGCTCTTTGGAGGGCGAACTGGATTTTTCAAAAATGAAAGAAAAGCTAGACAATTGGCCCCACAGAAATGCAGAAAACGTGATTTTAATGCGTTTTCCCTTAGATTACTACCATATGTATACGGATCTACCCACAGAGAGGACGCAGGCTTATTTTGTTGAACACGAGGATGCGCAAGGACGACCAACAAATTATATAGATAGAAGATTTATTTTGGGAAACTATAACGCAAAAACTGGTGTCGTAGAATTAAACCCGCATTTTGAACCAGAAATATCTGGAGAATTCAAAGAAGAACTCGATGCGAGACTTGAAAAAGTAAAAAAGCAGACAGAGGAAAGACAGAGAAAAAGTGAAAATGACCCGTTTGTTCTTCCCTCTGCGGAAAGAGATGTTTCCGACTCGGATGAGGATGATGAGTTTGACTTAGGTGATTTTGATTCAGATGATTTTGATTGGCAATAAAAAATCGGCTATGTTGCCGAGTTAGATAAAATCTGGTGGGGGCAAATTGGGCAGGTATTAACAATCTATAAGGAAGACGTACGAGAAATATTAAACCATGCTATAATAGAAACATAAGTATTATAGAAAGGAAATTTGATGGAACAAAATTCTGATACTGGGGTACCAGTAGCGCCAATAGTAGAAAATAAGCAAAAAAATGGTAATGGATTAAAAATCACTACGGCAGTTGCGTGTATTGTGGCTGTTTGTGGTATTGGGTTTGGTGTTTATGGTATGATTCAGAATAATTCAAGTAGTACAGAAATCGAGAATCTAAAAAACCAAATGGCTGAGCAAGAAGAAAGCACAAAAGCAGAACAAAGTATTTCTAAGCAGGATGAGTTATCGGAAATAACTACGGCTGACGATATAACCGAAGAGTCAACGACGTCTACTTCTAACGGAAATTATTCTTTATTTGTGAATAAGTTTGGCAATGCAGAAAATCAGCGTTACGAACTAGTTTACGTCAGTGGCGGTACTAGAACGGCCCTCAACAACATTTCTTCCGAAGACGACAAGTATTATATCTTGGATACTAAAAAGCTTGGTTCGACTGATGATTTAAGACAATTCGATTTAGTTTCAGCAATGAAACCTTTGACAGATCAAAAGATTAAAAACGGAATGCCAGAAGTTGCCAAGTATAATCTTTATTCTAATGATGATAAAATATATCTTTCTCAATGCGAATCATTCTCGGTAGAATATATGAATGGGCATAATTATTTGACTCAATCTCTAGGCTTTGATTTAAGTACGGATATACCAATTGCCGTAAATTATAGTTGCCATTATAACAACGGCACTCAGAGATTGTATCACAGGGCTATCTATAGCTTGAACGCGGAATCTGGAACTGTTAAAGAATTAGAACAATTCGCAACGTCGGATTTTACGAATAACTAAGGTTTAAAAAGCATCGCAGTTTTATATTGCAGGTGCTTTTTGTGAGACCAAATTGTTTAGGGTATTAACAGACATTTTTATAGGGGTAAAAACTGCGTTTTTTGACAGTTTTTTGCCATAAAATTGTTCAAAATTTCATACTATTGCCGCAGGGTACTTAACAGAAATTTACCACTAAAAAATCGGCTAAAATGCCGAGTTAGATAAAATTTGGTGGGGATATGTGGACTTGAACCACAGACCTCGTCATTATCAGTGACGCGCTCTAACCAGCTGAGCTATATCCCCAAATTTTTAACGTTTGGTCGACTTTTCGCTGACGCTCAAAGTCGTCCAATGGACGTCGCCTCGGAAAAGAAAGTAAACTTTCTTTTCGTAGCTTCCTCATTACTTAAAATATGTGCAAGCACTATTTTAAGTAATTCGTCACCTACTTGAAAAGTGAACAGGTTCACTTTTCGCTCGGCTCCTACTTTGGTGGAGTAACTGGGACTCAAACCCAGGACCTCTGCCTTGCAAAGGCAGCGCTCTAATCAGCTGAGCTATTACCCCATGGCTTATATTTTACCGAAAAAGTTAAAATTGTCAACCTCGGGGCCTTAGATTGTGATACAATAAGGCTTATGAGTTACGAATTTAGTTTGAGTTGGCTATTTGGGGGACTCGCAATAGCTTTGGCTGGGGCGTTGTTGGTGATATTTTATCGTCAAATTTCTGATAACCTTGCAAATGGCGTGTCTTCTTACGAGAGAGTAAAATTGGTAGGAGTAATTACAATTATCGTGGGGCTAATATGCGCTGCGAATCTACATACTTTTATCTTTGGTGGACTTATTAGGCTGTTGTTTGGACTAGGCGGCTAAGGACGGAAATTGTAGTAGGCGGTTCCGTTTTGGAGGGTGTAGTCGCGGATTTTGGTGAGTTCGGATATGGTGACAAATTCATAGCCAGCTTTTCTGAGTTCATCGATTAAGACTGGGACTGCGTTAACAGTAGTGGGATAAATATCGTGCATGAGAATGATTGCTCCGTCCGAAACCTCACTCATCGTCGTGGAGATGATTGAATCAGTGTTTTGATTTTTCCAGTCTAGAGTATCAACAGACCACAGAATCATTGGGGTACCGACGTTGTTCCTGACTGCGTCATTGATATTGCCGTATGGCGGACGAGTATATTCGAGTGAATGCCCAAGTATATCTTGAAAAACTGCATTTGCTTCGTTGATGTCTGCCTGAACGGCGGCTGGAGTAATTCGGATTAGATTTTGGTGATACATGGTATGGCTAGCAATATCGTGACCTTCCGCTTTGATACGTTTGACGATCTCTGGATTGCTACGAGCCATATATCCTAGCATAAAGAAAGTGGCTGGCACGTCACGGTTTTTGAGCGTATCTAGCAAGGATGGTGTAGTGGCGCTGGAAGGCCCGTCGTCGAAAGTGAGTGCTACTAGTTTTTTGCCAGTAATATCTCGCTCTGTGATACGAATATGCTTAGACATCGGAGCGATACTGATTTCGTGGTAGGTTTCATTGGCCTTAGAGATGGTGAGATCAAGAAGATCAAGAATAGCGATAATACCGATAACTAATACTGCGACCAGCTTCAACCAAGGAAACCTAGTATTAATACGTTGAAGAAAATTACTCTTGGAACGAGTTTTAGAGGATGATTTGGCGGATGTACTCATACATTGCAATCCCTGCGGCGACGCCGACGTTAACTGAACGAGTAGAGCCAAAGCTTTCGATATACCTAATATCTTTGGCTTTTTTGAGTAATTCTTTTGTGATGCCGTCTCTTTCGGAACCAAAAATAAGGGTGGTATTTTGTTCAAATAATTTATCCTTTAGGGGTTTGGCGCGCTCTAGATTGTTTTCTATGGCAACCAATTCCCTGCCCTTCTGAGTTTTGAGAAACTCTTTAATGGTGGGGTGATGCAAAATCTCTAAATATTTATCTGTACACATAGCACCGCGACGGTTGTATTTTTTCTTGCCGATGATGTGAACTTTTTTCACATTAAAGGAGTTGGCAGTGCGGACAATTGAGCCAATATTAAAATCGTGTTCAAGGTTTTCGATGGCAATTTCTAAAGGTGTACGCGACTTGGACAGTTCATCAAAAACTTGTTCATTTTTGAGCCCTTTGTACTCATCTATCAAATTGCGCGTATCTTCCATGTGATATAATTATAGCATAAAGAGGAGGTAAGATGGATTTTGACGAATATCAAGAGGCAATTCAAGAGTTTGATTTGTATGGGCCAGGGAAATTGACAGAGGTCGGATTCATAGAGAAAGTATTGGGGCTTGCTGGTGAGGCCGGAGAAACAGCCGATAAAGTCAAAAAGGTTTTACGCGATAAGGATGGGCGCGCTACAGATGAGGACAAAAAAGAGATAGTAAAAGAGTTAGGTGATGTAATCTGGTACGTGGCGAGTATCGCAAGATATTTGGACGTTCCCTTTTCTGAGGTTGCAAAGATGAATGTCCTGAAACTAACTAGTCGTAAGGAGCGCAATAAGTTACACGGCGCTGGCGACAACAGATAAACAACGACAAGAAAAACCCCGGCAGATGCCGGGGTAGGGTTAGTGGTTTGGGCGATTTTGGTGGTCCGGTTCGCCCTAACCGGTGGTTGGGGGGCTAACGCCGAAGGATTAGGGCGTCACCCCTCGCCTCCACCCGCCACCCGTTACGGGAGGCGGTTGCCTGCTTCAGCGCGTAGCGCTGGAGGGACTGACGGTCGGAGGTTGCCGTCTTTTTGGTGGAAGTCTTGCTCATCGCAAGCCTCCTTTCTGCCCCCCGAGGGGCGTCGGGTTTTGGTTTATGTAGTGTATTATACCAAATTTTCCTCATTTTGTCAAGTATTTTGACTAAACAACACGGATTTGGCTCCAGCCTTCTTCCCAGGTAGGCGGCTGAAGCCGACTTGCTTGTCGGATGATGACCCATTCGGGGACCTGCCGGTCGCGCTTGAGATTGCGCTCTAGCGCTACATCGACTGAGGTTTTTACCCACACGCATTCTTTTTCAACTTCTGGAGGGATTTTTTCCAGTATCTGTTCACGGAAACGAACAGAGACATTGGTGGCGTCGTAAATAACGCTTGTTCCCTGCGCGAGAGCGGCCAGGCACCGTTCGTCCATAAGTCGAAATACGAGCTTAGAGTCACCCTGAATAGTTTCGTCGCCATAGAGCTCTTTCCTGATGGAGTCAGAGCTGATTATGTGAGCGCCGTTTTCGGTTGCGAGGCGTTTGGCGACTGTAGATTTACCAGAGCCGGCCAAGCCAACCATCATGACAAATCTAGGAGCCATTACGGCCTCCTTTCTGTTGTAGGGGCAAAACTTTGAAGTACTAACATTTCATACGAATGCTATAGTACTATTATACCATCAGAGAGAGGTTTAGTCTTCGAATCGACTTTTGTTTTGAAATTTGTTGCGGATATATTCGCCAATATCACCGACTTTAAAATTGATATCTGAGGTGGATAAGACGTCGGAATCTTTGTCGAAGGGGGTAGATGGATCGGCTGTTTTGACGTCTGGCTGATTGACGCCGCCGATTTTCCAATAATTGCCGTAAAGAGAGCGAAAGGCCATACCGGCGCCGAAATGCGTTCTGATGAAGAGGGCTTTTTCGCGATTAACGAGAAGCGGAGTATGAGTTTCGTAATTTCTAGTCTGCAATCCATTTTCCTCTAATAGTTTTGCGGTTGAGCGAAGAATGTGAGTATACCGCGAGACTTGCTCGTCGTTGTTGTTTTCGACTGCGACGATATACCGGTATAAATCTCCATCATAATGCGGTTTATAATCTTTGACTGGCTTCATAATAAAGAAATCGTCGTTAAAAATCCAAAAGTTCTCACTGATTTCTTTGTTGGCGAAAGCCATGGTCATCATCGTGCCGACATTTGAATATTTTTCTTCATTAGCCTGAACAAATCTAACTAACTTATCTGGTTTAATTCCCTCTGGAGCACAGCCATAAAACCAAACTCTTGCATGAGGAAAGTTTCTTTCTATAGAGCGAAGCGAAAAACGCAACTCTTCGTTGGTTTTTTCTTCTTTCACAAAATAAACAATATCGTAACTTGTGCTCATCTCTCAATTATATCAGATTATTCCCTTATAAACGAGGATGATTAGCGCCTATTTTTTGGTTTTTTAATGAGTTTTCGCCAGCTGATGTAGCCGTAAATAGAACTAAGTGGGAAGAATATTCTAAGCGCGAGCACGGCCGGGTCGTTAGTTGTAGTCCACATGATTAGTTGAAGGATGTCGGACAAAAGCCAAAAGACCCATTGCTCGCGAAAACGAAGAATAGAGAGGATGATAGCAAACACTGCTAAAACTGTAGTCGCGCTATCTAGGATGGTTTGTGAACCGCCTAAGGCGACTAGAATAACATTGAACAGAATGGTAGTAATAATGAATATGAAGGCAGCGGCAATAGCTTGGATTAGAGTAAATTTGCGTGCAATCACTTTTTTGTCTTTTCCGCTGTGTTTACCCCAAGAATGAAAACCTACTAAATTGGCCGGACCGTAGAATGCGAGATTCATTAGTGCGTTACCGATGAAATGATTAATCCAGGACGTATAAAAACAGGCGAAAGCGTTGATGAGGGCGAAAATGTAATTACTGCGGTAGCCTTTGATGTTTAATATTGTACCGATGACGCCGGTATTTAAAGCTACGATACCCATGAAGGTGTAAAAAGGAGGGTTTTCGTGGTAAAAAAGAATAATTATAAGAGATACTACTGCGCTGATGGCGAAACACAACCAATCGAGTAGATTGAACTTAATTTTAGTTGTTTTAGACTTGTTCTTTTTTGGCATGCTTATGGTTATTCTAGCATATGGGGCTTGGTGTGTCTAAAAAAGATGGGTTGGGCATTGACTAATGAAAAAGCCCCCGGATAAAGCCGAGGGCAGAAAGATTTTTCTGGGTTTTGTTTTGCCCTAAAAAGGGGCTTACGCAGACCCAGAACTGCGCGAGTCGGACGACTAGAAATTCTCTAGAGAGACCCTAGCCGCAATTCTCCTTCTTTCCCCGTCCCGCTCTAAAATGCATGAGCGGAGAGTGTAGAAGGTTGGGACATAGACTTCCCTGTGCCCCATAACTCTTGCCGCTCGATACAAATCGAGTAGCAGAGCGTCGGGCGGGAATTTGATGTCTTCTGCCCCCTTGCCACCATAGCTTTGTAAGGAGTTACATCTCGCCTGTTGACGAGCTTCCTCTTTGATGCGAGCTAAGACGACAGGGGGGTTATCGGCTAAGACATCGCCCAACCTTTTCCTAGGGGAAACTTCCCCATAGAAGAAGGAGGAGTCGAAGCTAAACTGCCTTGAGTCCATTCGCTTAGGAAGGCCGAAGTGCCCACTCCATGGCGAATAGCGCTGAACCGAGAAGAGACTATCCTCTAGGCAAAGGACAACCTCCATCCCGGCGGGAGCATACCGCCCGCAGTGGAAGCTCTGGTAAACCAGAGTCTCTATTCCCTCATAGGAGGTTAGGCCAGCGACGATGCCAGCGCGAGGGGCAAAAACATCCCCCGGTCGCATTCCGGCCGCATCTTGCAGTTTGAATGGAAAAGAGCGCGTCATGAGCTCGTTTTCCCAAACGTAATCATCCTGCAACGACAGAACGATCAAGTCGCCCATCTGCAAGGTCGTGGTGGAGCCTTGGTTGTTGATGGAGGTGGCCATAATGTGGCCTCCTTTCTTTCCCAATTGTAAACATTCTCCCGTTTCGTTTGAAACGAGATAGCTGAGAACGAAGTGGTTCGCAATTATCTAGCTTCAAATATGGAAAGAGGGCGAGCAGAGAGCCCGCCCTGGAGGTTGAGTTTTAACTTGTGCACCCTTTAGCTGGGCGAGCGCAGACTCAAAACTGCGCTACAACTAGGCTTTCGCCTCTAGTTGCCCCTCTAGGGGGCGGGAGTACACTACCCCCATTTGCCGGTTTTTCCGGCAGACCCCTTAAATATGTTCTCCCCGGGGCCTAGAGAGTTTGGTGTCGTTTTGGTAACCCAGGTCGACCCCTGGGAAGATACTACGGAGCATATGCCGCCCCTTTCCGCCCCAGAAGGGCAATCGCGCCTCCTAATACGGGAGGACTTTGATGTAGGGGACTACCTCCAGGAACTGAAGGCTAAACCCCTCCGGTAGGGTGGTGGCGCCTTCAGGCAGTCGCCCGCCCATGATTTGGGCGACGTACAAGACGTCGTCTTCTTCAAGGGCAATGCTCGCCCGGTGGCACGCTACCGGCCGGCCGAGGAGGTCGGATACGACATTCGCCGTATCGGCATGGCCGATGCAGCTGATCGCGTCCGAGGGGACCTCGGTCGGCTCGATAGGCCGGATGGAGACGTTAATCTCCGTGGCGACATCAAGCATCTGCAAACTGAAGGCGTTGGCGAGGTAATTCATACCGCGCTCCTTTCCTGTTTTTGGCCCGTCGGCCGAAAAGATATTTCGGCCAAGGACGTCTCCTGTGGCTGATTGTAGGCTAGACTAAATAACCCACAATTAGCCACAGGAACCAACAGGATATCTTAATGCTATTTTAAACTGCACAATCATTTGCTGATTGTTGCTACCATTATAGCAGAAATGACGTATTTTGTCAATTGCAAAGTTATGATTGTGATTTTTGCAGGGGTGAGATTTCGAGAATTTGTCGAAATAACTTCGACAATCTATGGTAAAAAATAGGCGGACTTGATAGTCCGCCACGTGTAAAATGCTAGGAAGGTTTTGGCTTGGGGCCATACTTCCAATGGTTTTCCTTCGTCCCTTATCGTATCCCTACGGTTTGGTGACGAAAACGTTTTGTTGTTGTTGAGCCATGGACACCCTCTAACAGATCTCGCACTTTCGAATGGTTGGCCGACCACCTACTCGATACTCCTCTGTCTTTGGGTTTGCTTGCCCACGTGTACCTTTGTGAGGAAGCCTCGTAAGGCACCTAGTACACGAACCGAGTTGAATATGACCGGCGGAGTCCGCCGAGCTAGCCCAAGGGGCTAGAGATACCTTGCGGTAATCTCGTCCCGGACGCCAAAACGTCCAGGACTGTTTCATATTCATAGGCGAGGCTTCCTCGCTTGCCACCCGGTACCACTTACCTCCTGCCCTCCGGCAGGCTCCTGAGGCACCCCTCAACACCTCTGTGTTGAAGGCCAGGATCGAACATTGGGAAACATCCCTGAGTTTTTGAGGCTCAGGAAGCGCGACGCCATGCGGTTTGATGAATGGTTTGCGGCCATTCACTACACCACCTTCTCTCCTACTCGTCTCCACTTGGAGGCAAGAGGCCGTCACCGTGTCCCGTTCTTAGGCTCGTGTGCTGTACAACATAAGCAAACCTTACGATCGGTTCGCTCCAAAACGTCCATACTACACAGTTTTTACGATTCCCTTTCGGGTATCGTATAGGAGTTTATTACTAAACTCCCTCGATACTTGCTATCTCACACGGAGGCAATTCTGCTTTTGATAGCTTTCTCGTGTCTAGCCGTCAAAGACGGCCTTCTGTGTATCCAGCCAAGGCAAGGGTCAAATCTTACCTCTACAACTGGTTTAGCATTATACGACGCGACGTCGCCACCAAAAGCGGTCCGCTTAAGGTGACGCTCCAACGAAATACCGCTTCAACCTTTTATTTCGCTGGAATGTCACCTCAAGCTTTGTCTAAAAAACTGTGAAGTGATTTTGGAACAATGTTTTAAAATGCGATTGCTCGAAGCTCCCAACTTTTCGCAACTGTTGTAAGTATAGCAAAAAACTCTATTTTTGTCAACTATAATAACATAAATTTATTTTTTATAGAGGTGGGGATTTGAAATTTTGTCGAAATGATATTGACAAAATCCTATTTTTGGGACTATAATGGATCTATGGACAAAAGTATTTTAACTCAAATTGGCTTGTCGGAAATGCAAGCAAACATCTATTTATTTCTAGTAGAAAACGGGCAAAGCACCCCTACTGAAATTGCTAATGGTATCGGAGAAAATCGAACTACGGTTTATTCCGCAGCGGAAAAGTTAGAGAAAATTGGTCTGATTGCCCAGAAAGACAGAGGTAAAATCGCCGCTTACGTACCAAAGCATCCTTCTGCACTTGAAACCATTGCCGAGAAGCGCCTGCGTGTTGTAGCGAGACAGGCGAAGAATCTAGAGAGTAATCTTCCCTCGATTATTAACTATTATAATGAACGTCAACATGAGCCAGGCGTAGCGACTTTTTATGGGCAGGAGGGGGTGAAGATGATCTATGACAAAATTGTGGATACTGGACGAACTTTTTATTTTGTAAGAAGTAAGTTTGATGAAATGGCGGATAACGAGGCGCTTGAAGATTTTAAAAAACGACGCGTTGCGGCCAAAATTGAAGCTAATAATATTACCTCTCATGATTTTGTAAATCTAGATAGTAAGACAGCGAAAAAGGTATTACTTGATCGAACGGTTTTGCCTGGTTCTGAGTATGATTCTCCGGTGGAAATTGATATTTTTGGAGATAATGTAGCCTTTATTAACTACGGAAAGGACGGAATGTCTACGCTGATAGAGTCTCCGGAGATAGCTGATGCGATGCGTCAATTTTTCTTATTTGCTAGAAAATACATTCGTAAAGCAACTGATCAAACGGAATTGAAACAAAAAAATAGTAAAAAGGCGGACTAATTAGTCCGCCTTTAGTGTTGAGGCCATTCGACAACGCGAATATGATTCCATCCTTCCGTCAAAGTGGGCGGCTCTAGCTGTTTTGCATGCTGACGAACTACCCATTCGGGAACGTGACGATCTCGCTTCAGATTGTTTTGAAGTGCCTTTTCAATGGGCACATTGACCCAAACGCACTCCTTTTCAACTCCCTGAGGAAGCCAAGCTAGTATTTGACGGCGTCGCCAGGCTGTGACGTTGGTGGCGTCGTAAATGACGTTACGTCCTGCCTCGAGAGCCTCCTTAGCACGTTCTTCCATAAGCTTATAAACATACTGAAAGTCTCCTTGGATGGACTCATCGCCATACAATTCCCCGCGAATAGCATCGGAACTACATACGACAGCTTCATACTCTTTTGCCAACTTGGCCACTATCGTTGACTTGCCAGAACCGGCAATGCCAACCATCGCAATAAATTTGGCCACGCAATAACACCTCCTCCTAATTGCTTGAAAATGTTCAACCCGTTGAGCGATAATGCTATAATAACACTAAAATGTGTTTTTGTCAATTGGGTTGTTTCAATTCTTGCCAATTATAGTGGTAAAGAATGGAATAATTGTCGAAATTAGTTCAACTATTTGATAGCTCTGCTGGATTAGTTCTGGGTTTTCCTTGAGAGAATAACCCGTAGTATCCTGTTATTTCAAATGGGGTCTCAAGAGGCGCAAAATCGAGAAACGCCGTATTTACAGCTTGTCCTTTTTTGCTAATCGATAGAGTGATATGGGGAGTTTCTAGATTATCGCACACCGCTTGAATTTCTGGGTCATCCGCTTCAATCCTGACTAGTAAGCCTTCATTTTCTCCATCGTTGCCATAACCAATTGCAAATATTCTGGCGACGCTCCCGATTTGTTCGAGATGAAGCTGATCGAGGCCTGGTTTGAATGCTGTGGTGACATGCGGGTTTTTGATTCTTTTCTCTAGGGTTGATGGCTGTTTTTGATATAAATCTACTGGATCGACAAAGAGTCCAGCATAGATTGTTTTTTGCCGAATAAGTTCTGCCCTTTTAGTAGGCTCGGACATAAATTCAAAGGCTTTTGTCCTTTCCCAATCGATTAAGCTATCATCATAAAGCAAAGCGTGGGAATTCCAAAAATCTGTACTTTGTTGAAGCTCTTTGTCTGTGCTAATGCTAGGATCCCAAGGTTCTCTTGGGGAGTCACTCCCTATATAGCTGGTCGCCATCTCATAAGCGTCCTTATCGCGAACTGAAAAGTCTTTTCTGAGTATGGTTATAATCGAATTACACGGTTCTGTGTCTCGATTTTTTACCATTGGGGTTTGGCCGCTTCTTCCCTTGCGATAAACCATCACGATTTCGTCTTCTGGCCCAGTTTCTACACAAGTTTGAGCACCGATGATGTGATCGAAGTCTATTTTTTCTTTAATGAATGGTCTGCCTTTGGAGTTTATAGTGCCGATGGCCTCCGCCAAGAGCTCAGGCGTTAATCCTCCTTCGCTGTGAAAATGGCTGTCTATTCTGTCGTAAACCTCTGCGCCATCCTTCGTTTTTCCTAAAAATACTTTGCTGGGTGCTTCTGCCTTTTCTCCGAAGCCTTTGTCTAAATCATGATCTACGGGTGAACTGTTTTCGTTTTTGAATGGAGATGAATTGTGATTTTCCATGGTTTTATTGTACCATAATCATTTGAGGATAAAAATCCGCCTTTTTGGGGCGGATTAGTGTTTAACAACTTAGTTGTGCAATTATCTTCGTAGTTTTGTGTAAAGCTTAGTGTTACGTCTGGTAAACCAGAGTTGTTGTGTTATAAGCTTACTTAACACAACCGTAACCGACCTAGCATTATGTGTCCTCACGGATTCATAAGCATCAATTCCTTCTCAAGAAAGGAGGTAATCCATCCACACGTTCTCGTACGGATGCCTTGTTACGACTTAACCCCAATCATCTCCCCCACCTTAGGCCGACGAATCGGACTTCGGGTGTTGGTGACTCTCATGGTTTGACGGGCGGTGTGTACAAGACCCGGGAACGTATTCACCGCAACATGCTGATCTGCGATTACTAGCGATTCCGACTTCGTGGAGGCGAGTTTCAGCCTCCAGTCCGAACTGGGACCGGCTTTGGTGCGGTTTGCTTCACATCACTGCTTCGCTTCGCATTGTACCGGCCATTGTAGCGCGATTCTAGCCCAAGGCGTAAGGGAAATACTGACCTGACATCATCCCCTCCTTCCTCCCCGTTACCGGGGCAGTCCTACCAGAAAAATACAACTGGTTGCAAGGGTTGCGCTCGTTGATGGACTTAACCAAACATCTCACGACACGAGCTGACGACGGCCATGCATCACCTGTCTTCGGGTTCCCGAGGGCACAGATTCCTTTCGGAAGCCTTCCCGAGATGTCAAGCCTTGGTAAGGTTTATCGTTTACCATCGAATTAAAGATCACGCTCCACCGCTTGTGCGGGTCCCCGTCAATTCCTTTATGTTTTAATCTTGCGATCGTACTACACAGGTGGGATACTTAACGCGTTAGCTTCGCAACTCCAGGGGTCGATACCCGAAACTGCTAGTATCCATCGTTTACGGCGTGGACTACCGGGGTATCTAATCCCGTTTGCTCCCCACGCTTTCGTGCCTTAGTGTCAGAAACGTCCCAGTAGCCTGCCTACGCTATCGGTGTTCTTTCTAATATCTACGGATTTCACTCCTACACTAGAAATTCCAGCTACCCCTAACGCTCTCGAGCGGAGCAGTTTAGATAATAGTCTGAATGGTTGAGCCACCAGATTTCACTATCTACTTACCCTGCCACCTACGCAACTCTTTACACCCAGTCAATCCGGATAATGCTTGGACCCTACGTATGACCGCGGCTGCTGGCACGTAGTTAGCCGGTCCTTATTCATATCTTACCATCATATTTCTCGGATATAAAAGCAGTTTACAACCCGAAGGCCGTCATCCTGCACGCGGCGTTGCTCCATCAGGCTTTCGCCCATTGTGAAAGATTCCCTACTGCTGCCTCCCGTAGGAGTCTGGGCCGTGTCTCAGTCCCAGTCTGGATGATCATCTTCTCAAACCATCTAACGATCGTCGACTTGGTGGGCTATTACCCCGCCAACTATCTAATCGTACGCAGGCCAGTCCCAAACCGCGTAAATCCTTTAATCCGAAGATCACATGCGGTATTAGCACACCTTTCGATGCGTTATCCCTCAGTTTGGGGTCCGTTCCCACGCGTTACTCAGCCGTCCGCCGCTCGTCAGCAGCTTCACTGTTCCCTCGAAGTATCACCACTTGCACGATGGCCAAGTGTGTCAAGGAAACGGTGAAACCCTGTTACCGCTCGACTTGCATGTATTAGGCACGCCGCCAGCATTCATCCTGAGCCAGGATCAAACTCTCCATTAAAGTATAAGTTTGTTCAAAAACTCATAAAGTAAAACTGACGATGATTAATTGCACAACTAAATTGTTAAATTATTTCCAAAGACTGCTAAAATATCTACTCGCAGCTTTAGACTGTCATCATTTTATCGCACTTACTTTTCTTTGTCAAGGGTTTTTTTGGGATTTTTATGAGATTTTTTGGGCCAGAAGAGCCAAATAATAGCTGCATCGCCTAGCGCAATAAGAAATACGAGCCACCATGGAAATTCAATGGTCTTTTGTGCGCAGGGTTGAGTCATAGTGCCGGTATTTGGAGTTTTGACAGCATTTTCCTTAGTTGACTGTATGGATGAAACACTACTTATGGGCTCAGGCTGCGAAGACACTGCTATTTGTTCGTTCCCTATATTTGCTTCGCCTAAGCCTTCTCTTTGAGATGTTCCCTCAACTGGTTCGGCCTGGACAGAGTTATCTAGCGTACTAGTGATTGTGTTTTCTGGCTCAGTTTCATTTCTAGGTGGAAAATAGGAGGCCCACTGGTCGCCCGAAATCATTAGTTTACACTCCATTCCCTCTCGATAATCTGGGGCGTTGAGGCAATTGGAGATATCAAAATACCCTTGAGCGTTAAAATATGGGCCAGAAAAAGCTGCATAATCGATTTTGCCTGAGGTGTTTTGAATTAAATCTGAGCCAGCAACAGATAGCTCAACCTCTTCCCAGGCTGGGATCCAGCCAGCACCGTTTTCTGCTTCGTCTCCCACATACATCGTATGAAGGCCGGATATGGAACCATCCATAAACTGTTCGTAGTTATAGTTGTAGATTTGTCCAGACCAATCATCGAACCAACCGAAATAGAGGTGAGTGAGATCGGCTTTTTCTTCTATACCCATTTGTTTCATCATATTATCTTCGTCAAAATAGAAGATTTTGATGGTTTCTTTGGCGGGATTAATAGAAGTGAGCCATACTCTGGTCTCGAGAAAATTAAGTAATGCGCTATACTTGCCACCTTTCTCGTACATCGAGAGGTAGAAATTTTCTTTGCAGACTTGATCGTCGTGACAAAGATCTTCTTTTTCTTTATCTACTTGGTGAGAGAATTCGACCATTTCCTCGACTGACCACCAAGTGGTGTTTTCGGCTTGAATTGCCGCGTGAGCTGATTTTTGTGGACTAAGAACCAATCCAAAAACAAGAATTGGCAAAAATAGTATAGAGATTTTTTTCATAATACTCCTCTGTTAATTTAGTTGTGAGAGGAGTATAGACACGAGTTGTTAAATAATTCAACCCCTGTAAAACACTTAGGCTTTTTTGGCTTTTTCTTCGGTTTCTTCTTCTGGTAATACGATACCGATAGAAGCAACGGTATCACCCTCGCTCATTTTCATGATACGAACACCCTGAGTTGCGCGACCGAGCGTAGGAATTTCTTTCATCGCGACACGAATGGCCTGACCCTTGGTAGACATCATAATCACCTCTTTAGCTAATGGATCCAAAGTATGAACAGCGACAATCGGACCGGTTTTGGCGGTAACAGCGGCAACTTTAATACCTACTCCACCGCGCTTATGAGGTGGGAAGTTGGAAACTAGGGTAGCTTTACCGTAACCGTTAGCTGAAACGGCAATTAGTTTTTGCTTTGGATCGGTGATTACGTCCATACCGACAATTTCGTCCTTCGGGCGAAGACGCATACCTCTTACGCCCATGGCTGAGCGACCCATGACACGAACCTCTTTTTCGTTAAATCTAGTGGCCTGGCCGGCGGAAGTGGAAATAACGATATCGTTCTCGCCGGTAGTCTCCTTGACCCACTTTAGTTCATCGCCATCAGCGAGTTTTATGGCTATCAGTCCATTGCTACGCACATTGAAGAAATCTTTGATGGCAGATTTCTTGATGGTGCCCTTCTTGGTAGCCATAAAGAGATAGCCGTCAGCACCCGCATCGCCTTGCTTGATAATGGCAGTGATTTTTTCTTCTGGATGCATATTGAGCATGTTGACAGCAGCGGTCCCCTTAGCAGCCAGAGAGGCTTGTGGTACTTCGTAGGCTTTCATGCGGAATAATCTTCCTTGATTAGTGAAGAATAAGAGGAAGTCGTGAGAATTCGCAGTGAGAATCTGAGCAATGACGTCTTCTTCTTTGGTGGTCATACCACGCTTGCCCTTGCCGCCACGATTTTGCTTGCGGAAGTCGGCCTGCGGGACGCGTTTCATGTAATTTTCAGAGGTGAGCAAGATTACACTCTCTTCTTCAGGGATGAGTTCTTCTTCGGAGAATTTGCCAACTTCGTGATTGATAATCTTGGAACGACGCTCGTCGCCATATTTTTCTTTCAAGGCGATGAGCTCTTCTTTGATGACGCGGAGGATTTCTTTCTCGTCGGCAAGAATTGCCTCTAATTTCTTGATCAAATCGTGAAGCTGTTTTAGTTCATCCTCAATTTTGTCTCTTTCTAGACCTTGGAGACGGCGAAGTTGCATTTGCAAGATAGCGTTGGCTTGGATTTCAGAGAGACCGAAACGCTTCATGAGTTGTTGATCGGCGTCGTCATAAGAGGCGCGGATAACTTTGATAACCTCGTCAATATTGTCTAATGCAATCTTTAAGCCTTCTAAGATATGGGCGCGTTCTTTAGCTTTTTTAAGTTCGAACTCCGTGCGGCGACGTGTCACAACCTGGCGGTGCTTGATGAACTCGGCCAGAATCTCTTTAAGACCGAGAATGCGAGGCTGGACGCCATCAACGAGGGCGAGCATATTATAATGAAATGCGGTTTGGAGCGGAGTGAGTTTGTAGAGTTGATTGAGGATTTTCTTGGGGAAAGCGTCTTTCTTTAGCTCTACAACGATGCGGATTTTGCCTCTGGCGGATTCGTCGCGAGCATCGGCAATGTGATCTAGTTTTTTGGCGAGTACCAATTCGCGGACTTTTTCGATGAAGCCCTCTTTACTCATGCCGTATGGTACCTCTGTAATCACGATGTTATAACGGCTGTTTTTGCGTTCCTCGATATTAGCGACGGCGCGAATCACGACAGAGCCCTTCCCTGTAGCGTAGGCTTGTTTCATCGGTGCACCACCGTAAACCTCGGCACCAGTTGGGAAATCTGGACCTTTGACGTGTTTCATTAGTTCATCTAGAGTGATGTCTGGATTATCGATTTGGGCAACAGTAGCGTCTACTAATTCTCCGAGGTTGTGTGGAGGGATATTGGTAGCCATACCAACAGCGATGCCCATCTGGCCGTTTAAGAGAATATTGGGGAGAGCGGCCGGCAAAACTACCGGTTCTTGCTCGGTACCGTCAAAATTATCACGGAAATCTACAGTGTCTTTCTCTATATCGGTAAGTAACTCGGCGCCAACTTTGTCCATGCGAGCCTCGGTATAACGGTAGGCAGCTGGTTCGTCCCCATCCATTGAACCAAAGTTACCCTGACCCTCGATCAAGGTGTAGCGCATTTTCCAAGGCTGAGCGAGGTTGACCATCGCCATATAGATAGACGAGTCGCCATGAGGGTGATATTTACCCATGACGTCGCCGACGATACGAGCGGATTTGACTGTGGCGTGAGGAGCCTTCCAGCCGTTTTTGTTCATGGTATAGAGAATACGCCTGTTGACCGGCTTTAAGCCGTCGCGGACATCAGGGAGGGCGCGGTCAACAATGACGGACATGGAATATCTGAGGAAGTAGTCTTCCATGGTATGTTCGACAGGTTTAATCTCTATACCCTCTGGAACACCATCTTCGGACACGCTTCGCGCCGACCCGTCGTTACGGGCGTCGCTCGCTCGCTCGCTCCCCGTTGGTCGCGAATGGTCCTCAGATGGTGATTCCATCGGGTTTTTTTTCAAATTCTGTTCGTCTTCCATAGTTCCTCCTTAAAAGTCCAAATCATCCAGATTAACAGATGCGGCGCCGGCTTGGATGAAGTTTTTGCGGAGTTCGACCTGATCTCCCATTAGTTTCGTAAATACGGCGTCAGCGCTTTCGGCGTCTTCGATATGAACTCTGACTAGGATGCGATTCTCTGGATCCATAGTAGTGTCCCAAAGCTGTTTGGCGTCCATTTCGCCAAGACCCTTGAAGCGCTGTTGGGCGGTATAACCGGCTTGCTTAAACCTCTCTTGAGACTCGTCAATTTTGGTGCCAGCTTTCCTGCGCTCTTCGATTTTTTCGGTGAGTTTGTTCTCGAGAGCGACCTCATCATAAACGTAGTCAATTTTGCGAGTATTACCCGTGCCTTTGATTAAGCCGAATAGAGGTGGTTTGGCTAGATAAACGTGACCTTGCTCTATAACCTGAGGCATATAGCGGAAGAAGAAGGTCATGAGAAGCGTCGCAATATGAAGACCGTCTACATCGGCATCAGTCATGAAGATGATTTTGTCGTATCTGAGGCCGTCGATATTGAATTGATCACCGATACCAACGCCGAGACCTTTGATGAGAGAAACCAATTCTTGGTTGGCAAGCATTTTGTCTAGTCTAGCGCGCTCAGTATTTAATACCTTACCTCTTAGTGGCAAGATGGCCTGAATCTGAGGATTGCGACCTTCCTTAGCGGAGCCAGCCGCGGAGTTACCCTCTACGATAAAGAGTTCACAATCTTCCCTGTTACGACTGGAACAATCGGCGAGCTTGGACGGAAGGTTGAGGCCCTCGAAAGCACCTTTCCTGATAACGTTGTCACGAGCAGCGCGAGCAGCTTTGCGAGCTCTGGCGGCTAGAGTAGCTTTACCGACGATTTTTTTGGCAATGGCGGGATTTTCTTCGAGGTAGTAGCCGAAATATTCGCTCATAACCTTGTCGACATAGCCGCGAATTTCTGGATTGCCAAGCTTGTTCTTGGTCTGACCCTCGAATTGTGGATCTGGTAGTTTGACCAAGATAACAGCGGTGAGACCTTCCTTGATATCATCACCAGTAAGATTATCTTCTTTCTCTTTTAAGAGGTTGTTTTTGCGGGCGTAATCGTTGACTGTACGGGTAAGACCAGTACGAAAACCAACCACGTGCATACCACCATCGGGGGTGAGAACGTTGTTAGCGAAAGGTTTCAAGGTCTCAGCAAAGGAATCATTATATTGAAGTGCTACCTCTATCATAGCGTCCTGGACTTGCTTTTCTACATAAAAGATATCGTCAGAGAGGAGCTCTTTGCCATTATTGAGACGCTTGACATAGCTCTTGATGCCGCCTTCGAAGTAAAAAGATTCATGAGCGTTTGTGCGCTCGTCTGTAACTGTGATTAAGACGCCCTTGGTAAGATAGGCTTGGTGCCTAGCATAATTAGAAATCCAATTATAATCAAAAGTGGTGGTTTCTTTAAAAATGGCCGGATCTGGATAAAAAGCAATAGAGGTACCAGACTCGCGAGGGCAACCTTTGGTAACTTTGAGGTCCATGGTAGGTTTACCGGTGTCGAATTCGATATGGTGGGTCTTGCCGTCTCTGTAAACTTCAGCAATCATGGCTGATGAAAGGGCATTTACTACTGATGAACCTACGCCGTGAAGACCCGACGAAACTTTGTAGCCGCCATCACCGAATTTACCACCGGCGTGAAGTACGGTAAGCACCGTTTCTAGAGTAGATTTACCAGTCTTAGGGTGGATATCTACAGGGATACCACGACCGTTATCATCGATACGGATACCTCCGTCGCTAAGAATAGTGATATCTACTCTGTTAGCGAACCCTGCGATAGCCTCATCGATAGAGTTATCAGCGATTTCTTTGATTAAGTGATGTAGCCCGTCGTAACCGGTGGAACCGATATACATGCCTGGCCTTAAACGCACAGGCTCTAGTCCCTCTAGCACCCGAATTTCGGACGAATCATATTCTTCAGCTTTTCCAGCCATTTTTACCTCTTCTTTATTTATATCTTTATTTATTATACACCTTAAAATAAAAAAAGCAAGCATCTTGGCAGATCCTGTCGGTCGCTGACGTCTATCTTACTCTGAAAACTACTTCTTGAGGATGTTCTTCGACAGGAGGTTCAGGAGTGGGTTCGGGAGTAGGCTCAGGCGCGGGCTCTGGTTTTGGAGCTGGTTCAGGCTCGGCAACAGGTGGTTCAGGGATTGGCTCTGGTTCTGGCACTGATGCTGGAGTTGGAGTAGGCTCTGGAGTTGGCGTTGGCGCGGTCGATGGCGCTGGCTGGGTGGCTTTTTGGGACATCCACTTGTCCAAAAATCCTTTCTTTGGCCTCTCAGAGGCTCCAGAAGGGGCCTGTGGCTGTTCAGACGGTAAATTACTGGGCCTTGACGCTAACGCGTCGCCAGCGTCCTTTAAATCGCCCATTTCGCCACCTTTTGCTTTTTCGGCTGCAGACCAGCGATCTTGAATTTCTTTTTCTACTTCTGCGCGAGACTTGCCGTACTTAGTAGCAGAGTAAACCTTGAGCGACTCCATTAATTCTGTATTTGGCTCTCCCATTGGGGACGGGAGACTCATGGTGAACGGCGCCGAAGGCATGTCAAACATCATCACTTTAGCTACGGCGTGATAATTTGGCGTCTTAGTGAGATCTTCGGCGGTAAAGGTAGGAGTAAAGGCTTTTACCATCAAATCGGCATCCGTAACACCAACACGACCGCATACGATTGTGCCGACGTTACCAAGTAATGCTTCCCTGATTTTGTCGGTGAGCTGGGTCATGAATTGGTTGGCCACAATTAGATTCAAACGATATTTGCGAGCCTCGGAGAGAATGGATTCGAAACTATCTGTTGCAAAATTCTGAAACTCATCTACATAAAGACAGAAGTCTTGACGCTGATCTTCTGGGATGTCTTGGCGGCTCATTGCGGCCTGTTGGAATTTCATGACAAAAATCATACCGAGAAGATTTGAGTTAATATCGCCTAGTTTACCCTTTGATAGGTTGACGAGGAAGATTTTTTTGCCGTCCATGATTTCGCGAATATTAAAGCCAGATTTAACTTGACCTAAGGTGTTACGCATAATAGTATTTGCGAGGAATGGACCCCATTTAGAGGCAAACCAGGTCACCACTTCGCCGGAGTCATTGGATTTGCGAGACTCTGGATATTCCTTGGTCCAATAATCATAGACTGCCTTATCGGTAACGTATTTTAGTTTAGATTTGACGAACTCTGGATCGGTGAAACACTGAGGGATGTCGATAAATGTTGCGCCAGCTGGATCTGACATTAAGAGAAGGGCGGCGTTGCGGAACATATGTTGGCCGCGTGGACCGAAGAAACCTTGGTTTTGGGGGTCGAAGAGAGATTGAAGCATACTAATACCCTCTTGGACGATGAAATCTTTTTGATCTTCGGTGGCATATTCAAACATATTCATACCGACCGGGTGTTCGATATCTGATGGATCGAAATAGATAACGTCATCGATACGCTCCTCTGGGACACGCTTCAAAAGAGCCTCTACGGCATCTCCGTGCGGGTCAATAAAGGCAAAACCTCGCCCGTCGCACATATCTTGAAAGGCGATATTCTCGAGGAAAACGGATTTACCCATACCAGTTTGACCAATTACGTACATATGGCGACGACGGTTTTTGTCGTCTAGATAGATTGCTTTCTTGTTGCCTCGGAATTCGTTGATTCCTAACAATACGCCTTCGGTAGCCAATCTGGCTGGACCGTCTACTTGCTTGGTAAGCTGGCGTTCAACCTGAGAAGTCGGAATAGATTTTTGTTCTGGAAGATGGAAAACAGAGGCGAGCTCGACACTGTTTAGGATGTTTGAGGTAATTCTGATTGGGAAAAATCTAAAAGTGTAGTCTATAACTAACTTTTTTGAATCTTTCATGGTGTTGACCTTGAAACCATTGTTTACTGGGGAGTTGAACTGAGAAAAGGCACTAACAATACCGCCCATAATCGCCTCTGAGCGCGAACTATTCTCGGAGCTGGCTATAACCCTGATTAGGGTTTCAAAGGCCGGAAAGCGCATTTTATTAGCAATAGCCTCTATTTCGCTTTGTTTGACATTGGTGATAATCTCGGTTTTCTTTTCTTCCCTTTCGGCGGGAGGCTCAAATGGGGCTCTAATGATATCTATAATGAGTTGGCCAAACAAAGCGCCACCAGTAGTGACTTTTTTGCCTTTTTGAACGCTTTCTATGTATTCTTTGCCATGACTTGACCAATTTTTTTGTGCAGGGCGGAACAAAAGTTGTACAGCCGCTCCTTCATTTTTGCGCACTGAAGAGAGTGCGTTGAGCAAGGCCATGGAAGCGTCGCGCTTGGTGTCTTCGTAAGTTGCAATAGGGAGATAGAACTCTTTGTTAAGGGTGAGCTCGGCCCCGGCGACTGCTTCTGCACCAGCTCCACCTTCAAAGATGTTTTCTTCGTGTTTTTCCTCTAGACGAGCGGTAGGATATGCGGACTGAATTGCTTGCTTGACCGTCTCTGTTAGAACGGCTGGAACTACCGCATAATATCTGATAAAGCCATCTTTTGCGATGATTTCGAAAGAGAAGTGGCGTTGACCGTACAGTTTGGTCTTGAACCCCTTGGTGATAGTGGATGCAAGGATGGAATACATTACCTGAGCCTTAGAGACGGCTTCATTGGCGACATCGCGAGCATCCCGGCTACCGGCGTCGATGTCATCGGTGGTTGGTGGAAGATGGATTAGGAGTGGGACCATCTTGAGGCCACGCTCGTACCTCTTGGCTTTTCTGAGTTTCGCAATTTTTGAGCCAAAAATTATAGAGATGAAAAGGATGATTGCTACTAAGATTATTAAGATAACCACCCAAGTATCCATTTATGCTGCCTTCCCTAACTCTCGATCATAGGAGTTTTTTAGGTTTTGATCAGTTAGACCGCCTTCGCCTCTGATGACAGTATAAAGCTCGGTCGCATTGCCGGTTTTGTTGAATTTATCGAATTCGTCTTCGATGATTTTGACTGCGCTTTTAGAGATGTTTTCTTCGGTTTTGACCTCGCCGTGGCTTGTTTCTTTAGTGGCGTTCTGTGCTGGTGCGACTGAGACATTTTCTGGGGTGGGAGTAGACGTAATTGCTGGAGTTATCACCTCGCCAAGCTCGTGGTTGTTTTCTGGATTTTCGCCTGGAAGCGGGAGATCTATCATCTCAGATGAGGAGATAGCAGCATTACCTAACTCTCTGTTATCTCGTTCGGTCGAAACATCCCAACTGTTTGAATTAAAATCATCCTCAGCGGTGTGAGCTTTTTCGAGATTTGTGCCACTATCAGCCGTAAAAAAGGGCTGATTATTATCCGGATTAACAGGTTGACCATAGTCCATATGCTTATTTTAGCACATTTTAGATTCTTTTGTATACTAAAAATTCGGCTAAAAATAGAAAAACCACGATTAGGCCGATTGTCCAAGGGTTAATCGCACCAAATGAGCGCGCCATCAGAAGCATAATTGGGCCAAAAGCAAGAACAGCTGAATAAAGATAATCTTTATTGCGGAAGGTGGATTTTTTGAGAGCAATTTTGATGAAGGCCTGCATAAGTAGGGTTATAATGCCGAAAGATACTAAATATAATGTTGTAAAAAATAATAAAACACCGAAAGGTCCTATGTCCGTCGGTGATGTTAGTGTGAGCATAAGTATTAAAACTGCGAGTCCTATGCTACTTACTATGTAGATAATTCGGTTATGCTTCATAACCTCATTATATCATATACTGGTGATTTCCCCCAAGATTTTGGAGGGAGGCGGGGGTTAACCGGCTCTTAAATCTTAACTATTGACCTGAACCCTAATCCGCCGTTCCCTATTTGACCGCTTCACATTAAGTGAAGCATTGATCCTTGTCGGTTTTTTCTTCCACTCTTGTTTATGTATTTCGAAGGTACCAGTGAAAGATTTACTGACGCGCTCTACGCTTTATTTAGCGGAGCTTTAGGTAATTCCTATGTTGTAATTTATGGCTAGAAATTACCTTTTCGCCCGCTAAATGCTAGGTTTTGAACGATTTCATGTTGTTAATTTGCCTTTGTTTTTAAATTTTTATTTGAGCTTTCACAGCTGTTTCGATATTAGCATAAAAGGAATAATAAGTCAATAGATTTGTTCAATTTTATTGAGGTATTTTTTACAACGATGCACCTATTTTTTCCCTGTTCTAATTTGTTATTCATTTTGTTGTATTTTTTACAACGATAATGGTATTTATTGCCCTTTTCGTGGGTTTTTATTTATATTTTTTGCTGGCCCTCGGCTCGCAGTCATCCCGCCGAAATTTATAGTTTCGGATTCGGTTTCGTGGTAGTTGTAATTTTGACGACTGGTGCCTGCGGATTCGCTCAAAAACAATTGTTGGGCAGACCATTTTCTCGACTATTGCTTTTTCTAATCAGTTATGGTAAAATTGACAACAGTTGGGGCTGAAAAAGCTTAGACGGTTTATTAACAGATATCAGGCGTACCGATTGAATACCGTAAGTATTAAATAAGTGCTAAAAACACGAAAACTGCGCATGTTGCTTACATGCCAGCTTATGCCTAATTATTCGTAGGCTGGTCCTGTTCTAAGGTTCCGTAGGATCAGGATTATCATACTACGGGAATACGACTACTGACGTGGCGTTTAGTAGTCCGACAATCAGCCATGGCTTTAGAAAGTTTCGTTTTCTGCAGCTTTTTAAATGTGGCCAAGACAAAACAGAAAACTATGTACGTAGAATGGTATCCATGTGATAATTCGGACCCGGAGGCAGTATCCGGCAGCTCCACCAAACTATTTTGTAATAAATGCGTCCCATTTGGACATTTTTTGTTGGTCTGCGGGACCCGCCTAAAACAAAATCGTTCCTTCTGGAACGATTTTTGCTGGGAATTAGCATGTTTTGTGGCATAGAATAAGACCGGTAACTGCGAGGAAAACCGGTCTTATTGTGAGTGTGGAGTTGTTTTGGCTAAATTTTTGTTTTGACTTCTGTATAATTTTTTTATTCAGAAGCTACCCCTATTATAAGCCGAAAAAATGGTTATGTCAATAGTTTTTTTGAACAATTTTTGTATATTTTTGCCGAGTTTTCCACAAGTAAATTTTTGTGATAGGCGCGGGTTATATTTTACTTTTTTGGCAAATTTAAAGCATGAGCTTTTTTGTGGGGTTGAAAAACGGAAATTCGTGTGTTAATTATGTCGCCATGATTAGCAAAATTCATTCCATTGTGCCCTACGGCTTTGAAGGAAAGCTGGTTGAAGTTGAGGGCGACATAAATCGTGGGCTACCAGCTTTTAATATTGTCGGAATGGCAAATAAAACTATAAACGAAGCTAGAGAACGCGTCCGTAGCGCAATTTTTAATGCGGGATTTTCGTTCCCTAGCAAAAAAGTCACAATAAACCTTGCTCCGGCGGAACTCGCAAAAGATGGCACTTATCTAGATTTGCCGATTGCTTTATCGGTTTTGGCTTTATCTGGACAATTGGTAAAGTCGGATACTGTTAATCGTGTGTTTGTGGGTGAACTTTCTCTTAGCGGCGAAATCAAACCGGTTAGAGGAATCATTAATATCGTGGAGGCCGCCAAAAATGCTAACTTTAAAGAGGTTTTTGTGCCGATTGACAATCTATCTCAAGCGGCTTTGGTATCCGGCATCAAAGTCTATGGCGCAGATACGCTACAGAACCTGTATTTGGCGCTCAAAAATCAATTAACGTTAAATGAAGCTGATGTGCTCGAAAAGGCGCTCAGAACGTCTCCTGAGGCTTCAAGGCGCCCTCTTTTAGACCATGTTTTAGGACAGAATGTGGCTAAACGCGCCATGGCAATCGCAATTGCCGGACACCATAATATCCTGATATCTGGCCCACCGGGAGCTGGAAAAACCCTACTCGCAAAGGCGGCAGCGAATTTATTACCAGAGCTCACCCCGAGCGAAATGATTGATATCACCAAGCTCTATTCAATAGCTGGTTTATCGATGGACCGTATCATAACAGAGAGGCCATTTCGTAGCCCTCATCATACTGCCAGTTCTATTTCTGTTATCGGGGGAGGGGCGACCGCAGCCCCAGGAGAAATATCTTTGGCTCATAAGGGAGTTTTGTTCTTAGATGAAATACCGGAGTTTCCTCGCTCGGTGTTAGAAGCACTCCGGCAGCCCCTGGAGGATAAACAAATTGCGATTTCAAGAGCAAATCGTAAATCGATTTATCCCGCAGATTTTATGTTAATCGCTACCATGAATCCTTGTCCTTGCGGTTATCTAGGTGATCCTACACATGAGTGCAAGTGTACCGAGACTCAAATTCAAAATTATCAAAAGAAGCTATCGGGGCCTTTGTTTGATCGTATAGATATGAATGTTGAGGTGAAAAAAGTTGATAACGAAGATCTTTTAAAAGATTTACCAAACAAAAACACTGAGCATATCGTTGTAAAAAATACTATAACAGAGGCATTTAAACGTCAAAAAGCACGATATGGACAAGACGGAGTTTACAATAGTTCCCTTTCTTCGTTTGAAGTTTCGCAAAAACTGAAGCTAGAAGCGGAAGCAGAAAGTCTGCTTTCTAATGCTTCGGAAAGATTAAATCTTTCTGCGCGATCGTATTTTAAGACCATCAAAGTCGCCCGAACGATTGCGGACCTTGACGGCTCGGAAATTATCCAAGCAAAACATTTGGCAGAAGCATTAACCTATCGCAAGAGATAATTCTGGGCGGGTCCTGCCGCGCATTATCCCCCAAAATTTTGCTTTCGCAAACATTTTGGGGGTCCCCCTATGCGCGTCACCCACCCATGTTTTTTCTCTTGCAATTTTTCCTTAACTCTGCTATAATGTTATCAGTTTAATTCAAGAGAAGAAAGGACTACTATCAAAAACAATTCACGAACGCGGTTGAACGGAGAAATTCGTTACGAAGAGGTCCGCGTGATTGGTTCTAGCGGTGAGCAGCTTGGTATTATGTCGAGTCGCGAAGCGCAACTTCTGGCGAATGAACAAGGAGTAGATTTGGTGGAAATTGCCGCCAATGCTAATCCGCCGGTCGTTAAAATCATCGATTGGGGTAAATACCAATACCAAAAGATGAAGGAAGAAGCCAAAAATCGTAAAAAGGCCCGCGAAAAACAGGCCGAATTAAAGCAGATGAAGATTGGTCTCAAGATTTCCGAGAACGACCTTAATATAAAAGTCCGAAAGATGCGAGAATTCTTGGACGATGGTGATCGAGTAAAAATCATGATTGTCTTTCGTGGTCGCGAAATGGCCCACAAAGAGCTCGGTACAGACCTTCTAAACAAGGTAATCGGCCTTCTGGGCGAAGGTGTAGTACAAGAAGGCAAATCGCAAATGAGTGGACGCAACCTATCGGTACAAGTACGAAAAAAGTAATTTCCTACTTTCTAGGCTTCCCGATTGCACATTCCGAATAATAAATTTAACGAAAGGAAATTTATGCCAAAGTTAAAGACGCATAAAGGTACTGCCAAGCGAATCAAAATTACTGGTTCGGGCAAGTTAGTCCGCGAGAGGGCTTACGGGAATCATATTCTCGCTAAAAAATCTAAAGCCAGGAAGCGCAATATCAAGACCGCTGCGACCGTAAACGGCAAAATTAATAAGAATATTAAGAAAGCATTGGGGGTTTAGTCATGAGAGTTAAAAGAGGTGTCGCGGCACACGCGAAACACAAGAAGATTTTGAACAAAACCAAAGGTATGCAACATTACCGCAGGCGCAGTTATCGTCTCGGTAAACAGGGCGTGATTAAAGCTTTGCAATACAGCTACCGGGACCGTCGCAATCGTAAGCGCGACCTCCGTGCGCTTTGGATTACGCGTATCAATAACGCATCTAGAGAACTTGGTGTTTCTTACTCGCAATTGATTGCCGGTATGAAAGCAAAGAATATAAACCTCGACCGTAAGGTTTTGGCTGATCTCGCTGTTAATAATCCCGAAGCATTTAAAGCAATTGTTAATACGGTAAAGGAGAAATAGGATGGCGATTTGTGAAATTACCGGAAAAGGCAAGATGTATGGACACAACGTTTCGTTCTCTCAGCGCCATACGCGTAAGGTGTTTAAGCCGAATGTATCTAAGCGAACGCTAATTATCAACGGACAAAAAGTTAAATGCAATGTCTCGGCATCAGCGCTTAGAACATTGAAGAAAAAAGGGCTAATTGAGAGCCCAAAGGCTTTAGCCGAGAAAAAGGCTAAGAAATAGTAAACCAAAAAGCCACCCTTTCGGGTGGTTTTTTGATATGAGCCTTCATTAAGCCGGGTTCTGTCACTTCCGAAGAAGTTGGCAATCATCTATCTTGACGCTACATTGCTATAGCGTTCTAGCGGTAAGCGTGCATCCTCGAGCAGAGGTGAATTAGCACTCCTTGCAACAGGTAGGGTTTGCCGCCGCGCTGTATCGCTACCGCGCGCTGTGAGCTCTTACCTCACTCTTTTCACCCTTACCTAAAAACTTAGGCGGTATAGTTTCTGTGGTACTTTCCCTATCCTTACGGACGGTCGCTGTTAGCGACTACCATGCTCTGTGTTGCCCGGACTTTCCTCTTTAAAAAAGCGATTGCCTTTTGGGCTCAAGGTAATTATATCACAGAATGAATATTTTTTAAAGCTTCTTGGTGAGAATTTGATTAATGGCTGCATTTGCCTCTGAGTCGGCAAGCATATTTTGGCTTCTGGGGACGTGGACAAAAGAAATTGCCTCAAATTGATCAAGCTTGTCTTGTATATCATTATAAATCGGCATAATATCTTTGTTTTTGACCGAGAAAATGCCGTTTAGTTGGTTGACCACCATAAGACTATCAGAGATAAAGCGAACTGCTTTATAATTTAACTCGATGGCGCGCTCAATTCCCTTACGCATGGCGTAGTATTCAGCGATACGAGAAGTAGCAAATCCAATGAACTCGCCGCCCTTTTCTATCATGCGACCACTGTTGTCATAAATACAATAACCGATACCAGACGGCCCAGGATTGCCCCTAGAAGCTCCGTCCACATTAATGGTGACGGAATTAGCCGTATCCCTAACAGAGGTGTGGCTAGTGGTAGTTTTCTCTTCCTCGATTTCAATCACAGAGGCGCTGGTTTCGTCAAGATGGACATTTGAGGATGCAAAATCCTTCACATATTTGTAGGCGGTATATCGGTCACGCGGCTTAGGCTTGTCGTTCCCTTCTAAGTTCAATTCATAAACAATGTAGAGGTTATTAAGTTGGCTTGCCCCTTCTGGAGCGAGAAAAGTGATCACGTCTTTTAGATTGACAGATTTGGCGACTAACCCTGTGTACTCAGTAAGAGAGCGGGCCATGGCTTCTTCTGGTTGTTCGCCAAACTTGATTTTGCCGGTAGGAAGCTCCCAAAAAACCGGGGCTTCACTACGGCCTCGGCTACGCTTAAAAACTAGAACCCCCTCCTCGTTTTTGATAATACCTACTACGCGAATTCTCTGTTTCATACCCACCTTTTAAGGGACCCCGCCGGCATGTTTTTCCCCGTAATATATACAAGGTGGGTAAAATCTTATGCGATACACCCACGGGTGTAAGCCACGAAATCCCTATAACATGATTATTCAGGAAAATCATGTTGTCGGCGAAGCCTAACTCTATTATTGCACATCTCGAGCATTATTAAGTACTTTCGGGACACACTCGAGGCCGTTCGGCCAAGCTTACGGTCCCGAAAGAACTTAATAATACTCGTCACCCACCGACAACCCAATGGAATAGATAAACAATTCCTTTCATTCCCCCGACCATTAGATGTGAGAATACTTCGCCAAAGAGGAGAATTAGCATATAGACTAAGAATATCCCATATTGTTCTAGAGAGATTAGAATCTTACGTAGGCCGTCTGGAGATATAGCATAAAGGATACGTGAGCCGTCCAGAGGCGGAATAGGGATAAGGTTGAAGATCATAAACCCTAAATTGATAAATACGAGCTCAGTAAAAATAAAAGCTGCTACCCCTGTACCATAGAGGAGGCCAGAAAAATGGCCAATTAGAAATGAGATGAAGGCAAGCAAAAAGTTTGTCAGTGGACCTGCAGCAGCGACAAGCGCCATGCCCCACTCTCGCCATTTGAGATTACTATAATTAACTGGGACAGGCTTGGCGCCACCAAAAACTGGGGCGTTTAAGAGATATAAAAACACCGGAACCAAGATAGACATAATAGGATCTATATGCTTAATCGGATTAAAGGTAAGGCGACCCGCATCTTTTGCGGTGCGGTCACCAAGCCAGTAAGCTACTAGCCCGTGAGCCAATTCATGCAAAATAACAGAGCCAACGATAATGACGAGAACGATAATTACACTGATTACGCTGATGCCCATTGCTTAATTCAATACCACTACCTCTTTAGTTGCTGGAAGAGAGTCGAGATTCTTGATCTTGAGTTTCTTTTCGGTGTGAGCGGTTAGTTTGAGATCCGCGACCATAGCGTCAACATTCCCCATTGAGACAATTAGTTTTGGCTCAATCTCGCGTATTGCACGAACAGATGATGTACAGAGAATGTCAGCTACGATATCGTCGAGGTTTTCTTCTATACCCCCGAGAATACCAATATGTACACCGTTTACTTCGACATCATAGATAGTTTTACCGCTTTCGGTGGCAATACCACGGACAGTGGCTTCGCCGATTTCGAATTCACCGGGACCAGTTATTTTGCCGACCGCAAGGCCTGCATCGATAATGGCGTTAGCGACATCAAACTTAATAGTGGTGCTTTTTGTAGAAATGATAATTTCGTCTTGATTTTTACTTTCTATCTCAAACATATTCCTCCTATTCTTTGATAATTTTATCTGGATCAATTATTTCGGTGATTTCCATTTCTAGCACCTCGAGAATAAATCGATCACGAACGCTTTTGCGATAGGTAAAATCGTCTGGGGACATTATAACGTAATTAATAGGCTTTCCCTGTTTCTTCTCAATTACCTCTGCCCAACGGGTGAGTTTCTTAGTCTTGTCATTGCCAATAATCAATAAATCAATACCGTCCTGACCGGGTAGGCGATTTGTGACAATAAGGCCTCTGAGATAGTTTTTGACTGGGCGGCAGTATTCTTCCCATGTGGTTTCCATAATATCTTTTTCGCGCGATGAGTCAATTTTTTTCGAGAAAATGTCAGTTAGTGGCCTACAGAAAGGATGTTTAGTGTTGGCTGAGTAATAAACTTTGTTGTCAAAGGTCTCGTTTTTGATGATGCCGATACTTTCGAGATTTAATAGTTCCCTGCGGACAGAGTTGATTTGCTCGTCGATCACCCTCGTCATCTCGCGGACATAAAAAGATTTCTCGGGACTTTCAAAAAATAACCGAAGTAATTTGGCACGAGTTTTCGAACCAAACAATTTTTCGGTTGGACTGTTATTTTCCTTACTCATCTTATATTTATTTTATCACATATGATTCAATTTGGTCTATTTTCATCCATTTTATTGATGGATTACGCTTAAACCAAGTGAGTTGACGTTTAGCTAGATGCCAATCTTCATAAAAACATTTTTCTTTGGCCTCCTCGAGGCTAATTTCCCCCTCGAGATAGCGCCAGGCGTATTCATAAATATCACTTTTCATCGCTTGACTACCCCAGCCATATCGCCGAACTAACTTTTTTGTTTCTTCGTATAGATCCTGATTAAACATTTTATCAATGCGTTTATGTAGCCGTTCTCGTAGTTCATCAGTTGTCCATTCTATGCCAATAATCAGATAGTTCCCTTTAATCTTTGCCCTGTCTGAGCAAGTTTTTTGTTCAAAATCGCCGATTTTTTCCCCTGTTGGCCCCTTAAACTGATAGTCGTATATTAGGGCGTCAATATAGAGACCGGTGCCGCCGACGATAATCGGGGTTTTGCCACGCGCCTTGATTTCGGCGATTTTTCGTTCTGCATACTCTTTCCAATCGGCGACGGTAAACCTTTGACCTGGTTCAACCAAATCAAGTCCAAAGTGAGGGATTCCTTGCATTTCTTCTCGAGACGGCTTGGCTGTTCCGACGTCCATCCCCTTATAAATTGCACGAGAATCGGCTGAGATGATTTCGCCATTGATTTTTTTTGCAATTTTGATAGAAATTCCGGTTTTCCCAGAGCCGGTAGGACCTAGAATTACTAGTATTGGAGCACTCATAGCTCCCTTAAGTAGTCTGCGAGCTTGGTAAGTTTAACTTTTTCTTCTTTATCACGAAGACGAACCGAAACGACTTTTTCTTCGGCGTCTTTTGGTCCAACTATTAATACGGTAGGAATTCTGAGTTCGGTAGCGCGGCGGATTTTCTTGCCAAGAGAGTCGGCGGAGTCATCGACGGAATATCTAATCTTGCCGTGTGGCAGTACTTGGTTTAATTCTACGGTTTCGAGAATATTTGTAATCTCGGAGACATAATCTGTAGTTTGATTATTGACGGTAAGGATGCGTACATTCTCTGGTGCGCACCACATTGGCAACCAACCAGCGGTATGCTCAATATAGACACTCATAAAACGTTCAATTGAGCCGACCAAGGCGCAATGAATCATAATTGGAGTCTTTTTGGAGCCATCGGCATCTGTGTATTCGAGTTTGAAACGAGCTGGCAAAGCATAATCTAACTGAACAGTGGCAAGTTGCCATTCGCGACCGATCGCATCAACGGCCATAAAATCCATTTTGGGGCCATACATCGCTGCCTCGCCCTCGCCAATGAAGTAATCCATTTCGAATTTGTCTGCCATTTCTTTAATGGCGCCTTCGGCTTTGGCCCACATCTCGGGAGTGCCAATATAACCGTCGCCATTATCACGGAAAGACAAGCGAAGCTTTAGTTTCATATTTATCTTGGCGTAGAGGTCTTTGGCGGATTCAATTAATTCACCAAAAATATCTCCAATTTGGTTTTCGGTGCAGAACACGTGCGAATCATCTTGAGTGATGGCACGAACGCGAGAAAGACCGCCGAGTTCACCTTTTCTTTCATCGCGGTAGACCATGGTGGTTTCCAGATACTTAATCGGAAGATCTTTATAAGACCTAGGCGAACTTGCAAAGATTTGCGAGTGATGGGGGCACGAAACTGGCTTTAAGGCTAAATGATCGCCGGATTCTTGAGAGATAAACTGGAACATTTCTGGAAATTTTTCGTAGTGGCCGGAAGTCTTGTAGAGATCGATGTTAGCTATGTGAGGAATGCGTACCTTTTGATAGCCACGGTCAATGCGGTAGCTTTGTGCTAAATCGTTGAGCAAATCTCTTAGGATTGTCCCGCGCGGAGTGAATAAAGGTAAACCTGAACCCACTAAATCAGAATAACAGAATAAATCTAGTTCTTTGCCGAGTTTGCGATGGTCTCTAGCCTTGGCTTCTTCTTGTTGTTTGAGATAAGCTTTGAGTTCTTCTTCTGTTGTGAAGGCTACGCCGTAGATGCGGGTGAGCATTTCCCTCTTTTCATCGCCACGCCAATAAGCGCCGGCGACTTTAGTTAGCTTAAAAATGCCGAGATTTGAGGTGTCTTTAGCGTGTGGGCCCTTGCATAAGTCAGTGAAGATATCACCTAAATCGTAAAAGGATACTTCTTCGTCTCTTGGTAGTTCTTCGATCAGTTCGGTTTTGTATTTTTGGCCACTTTCTTTAGCCCATTTCAATGCTTCATCGCGGGAGACGATGCGTTTTTGCATTTTAAGATTTCGTTTGGCGATTTCGTGCATTTTTTTCTCTATTTTTGGTAAATCTGTATCGGAAATTTTGGTCTTACCGAAATCAATATCATAATAAAAACCGTTGTCGATGGCTGGACCGATGCCAAGCTTAACGCTCGGATAGAGATCTTTAACCGCAGCGGCAAGCACATGACTTAAAGTGTGCCTCATATTCTCTAATTCATTCATTTTGTCTCCCTTTGCTTTATTCTATTTATTATATCATAGTTTGGACTTTTTACCGGTGCCGCCTCGAATCTTTAGAGTTTTACAAATGGTTCGGATTGTATCATCATAACAATCATATATTTTGATGGTTTGCCCGAAAATAGCTTTGAGGTCTGGCTTGATATCATTGAATTGAGAACAGGCTAGCACGATTTCTTTTGGACAAAAGTCTTCTTTTAGAAGTGGGCTTAGAATGGTGGTGCGGATTTCCTCTCTAGTTAATTCCCCGTCATCGATTTTGAGCGGCCAAGAATCTAGAGAGAGGGTCTTAGTTTTTCTTTTGAGCTGAAAAAGATAATTATAGTAACTCTTGGTCTTTGTGATGGCTTGAGTGGTTAGAATTAAAACATCATGTTTTATGAATGAGTCTGGTTGTTTTAAACTAAAACCCAGGAATTTTTGATTCTTATATTTGCGACAAAAATATTTGAGGCTGGTAATCCCTAGTAAATGATTTGCTAGGACGATCAAATCTACTCTGCCGAGATAGGGGCGAAGTGCCTCCGTGGCATATTTCCTAGCTAGTTTTGGGCTCTTTAGATATTTGTCGGCATTACGCCAATCAATTACGCGAATTATTTCGATTATTGGTAAATCCTCTTTTAATTTGTCTGCAAAAAATTCTCCACCATATCCGCAATCAAAAACCACTATTTTTAACATTTTCTTCCTTTCTCCTCCGTTGAAGTTATTCTAGCAGATTATTTGAAAAATAAATTTTTGATTTTAAAAGATATGACACAATTGTTTCATATCTTTCAAAATTGCAAAATTTAAACAGGGGTGAAGAAGATTTGAAATTTGAAGGTTTTGTAACTGCTTATGGTTTTAAAAAGAAGGTTTTGTGGTATAATAACGACAATGGGTTGTTAGCTCAGTTGGCTAGAGCGTCTCGTTTACACCGAGAAGGTCGGGGGTTCGAGCCCCTCACAACCCACCATTTTTGTTTCACGAAAACTGCAAAAAGCGGGGCTCGGACCTAACGGTGCGAGCCCCTCACAACCCACCAAACGGTTTATAAAATAATTTTTAACTATTTCGTAATCTATAAATGTTTGTTAAATCCCCTCGCCTGCAGAATGGTTCTTTTCGTATTCTTTTACCGCATCAGCAAGTGCTTCGTGGCCAAGAATCGAACAGTGGAATTTATGTTTCGGTAAGTTGCCAAGATATTCATCGATTGCCTTAGCATCAATTTTTAATGCTTCATCAATAGTTTTGCCTTTTATCATTTCGGAAAGCGCTGAGGTTGAAGCTATCGCTGATGCGCAGCCATAAGTTTTCCAACGCGCATCAGTTATTTTATTATCTTCGACTTTGATGTACATCTTCATCTGGTCACCGCAGACTGGATTCCCGACGGTTCCAACCGCATCATAATCAAACTGGCTTTCATCGCCAAAGAGAAAATTGCGCGGATTCATGAAATGATCTTTTACTTTATCTGAATAAACCCATTCTTGGTTTTCCATTATGTCTCCTTCATCTCTACAGTGCTTATCTTTTGCAAACGGTTAATAATACCTGGTAAAACTTCCATTACTCTTTCGATATCCGCTTCAGTATTATCTAGCCCAAACGAGAAACGAATAGACGAATGAGCCACTTCGGCGTCGCCAGTTTTTGCCATCAGGACATGGCTCGGCTTTATATCACCAGACGCGCAGGCCGAACCAGTCGAAACCACTATGCCTTCAGCGTCGAGATATAGCTGAATCGACTCTCCTTCGGCGGCCTGAAAAGAAGCATTAAGGATATTTGGCAGGGATTTACCTGGGGCTATATCGGTATTGAGACTACTACCTGGTATTTCAGTAAGAATTCTCCGCGCTAAGAGGTCGCGGAGCTTGCGAACGTGCGTATTGTATTGCTCCCAGCTCTTCTCGCGCTGAATCTTTTTGAGAGCAGCACCGAAACCAATAATGCCAACAGTGTTATAGGTGCCGCCACGACGTTTATTTTCCTGATTTCCACCAATTATTAGTGGGGCGAACGGAACACCCTCTTTAACATAAAGTGCGCCGACGCCAATAGGTCCGCCAATTTTGTGCGCACTGAAAGTAGCGTAATCTAGACCGAGCTCGTAAACGTTAATTGGAATCTTACCAAGCACCTGCGTTAAATCCGAGTGTACATAGGCGCCACGTCGGTCGGTTACTAATGGCTTGCCCCATTCAGAAATCGGCTCGAAAAGCGAATCTTCTTTCGGGGTTGTAAGGCTTCGCGCTTCTTTTACAATTTTTTGAATATCTAAAATTTCGCCGATTTCATTATTGGCGAGCATATATGAATAGAGCTTTGGCAATTTGTTGCCAGAGACTTTGTCGGCAAGCTCTATGATTGAATGGTGTTCAAGCGGCGACGTTTCGATCTGATGCTCGGCAAACGTGCGAACAATTGTATTATTTGACTCACTGGCACCAGAAGTAAATATAATTTCAGAAGGTTTCGCGCCAATCAGTTTGGCTAAAGTTTTTCGCACCTCTTCGATTTCGTTCATCGCTAGGTGTCCAGGAGTATGTAGAGCCGATGCATTCGCAAAGAAACGCGTTTCCGCGTCATGCATAGCATTAAACACCTCTGGCAATATAGGCGATGTTGCCGCATAGTCCAAATACACCATATTCCTTTAATTATATCATGAGGTGCAAGTTATTGCCCTCAGACGTATATCTTCTTTATATACTGTTAAAACCTGGTTAATTAAGCCCCACCATTTTTGTTGGCACAAAACCTCAAAAAAACGGGACTCGGACCTAACGGTGCGAGCTAATTCCTTGCTGATTTATCTTTTAGGCGTTGAAGATTGGCGTTCCAATAGTTAAAGGCCTCTTTGTCTCCTAATATTTTTTCCTCTTTCATCTTTATTATATAAAATCTTTCTTTTTGATTATCGCTCATGTTACTCCATTCTTCAGGAGATACATTAAGACGATTTCTTTCGACGACCATTTTTAATGCGGCACGATATCCTTTCGCGGCCTCCTCGTCGCCGTCATCCTGAGCTTTTTTCAACTCTGCCTCAAGCTGACCTAACTGACTTGTTGCAGGGTGATGAAGAGTATATGAACTATCTGGATTATTTTCAGGTACTGAGGTTGACGTAGTGTCGACCCTTATGTCTACGGTTGAAAATCCGTCTTTCTTAAAAGTAGAGGAATCTAAAGTCACTTCTAAGTTAGTCATTTTTAACCCGTGTTGTTTAAGTCTACGTTTTAAGAGAGCTTTGCCAAGATCTCCTTTTTTGCCCACAAACATATCGTATTGTGAACCAGTTAAATCATCCGCTAATATTGTTTGATGATGAGCGCCATTATTAGTTAGGTCTTTTAAAAGTTTACCTTCGGCAAATTTAGTATCCTCATTCTTGAAACCATATTTATCCATTGTCCTATCTACATAATAGTTTGGCCCTCTGTCGGTAAATCTATCACCAAGCATATGTGATTCCCTATCACGGAGCCTTTTAGCTTCGTTGAACAGTAACTTTGATGTTTTTACTCTAAGGATAGTATTTTCATCAGTTTCTTCTTGGCTGGTTTCTTTTGAATAAACCTTGCCGTCCTTGATTGTGTATTCTTGAATATCACTCAAAACATCAGAGGGAGAAACTAACTCTGTTTCATACAGTGGTTGTTCGCTCTCGTGGTCTTCAGCTTGGTTCACATTATTAAAAGGAATGTCTTTTAATTCATCCCACCTTGTTGGTTCTTGGCCTTTGCTACCTCGCTCGCTATGATTATGTAATGATTCTGTCATACGTATTTTAAACCTATTATTCTAAATCATGTTTTGACGACCTTTTTAGTGACGTCGAATTTTTCCATGTAGAGGCCGAGCATAAGACGAGTTTGGGAGTAAAATCCGGCAATTGACTGATATAAGATTGAGGTGATTGGCATCAAAACCCACTGAACAACCATCAGAACATTCTTCCCTTTGCGGTATTTTTTAGGGCGTTTGGGTAGGATTTTGAATGAAACTAAAATTGAGACAATTAAGCCGATTGAAGCGAAGGTTTCAACGACCCCTACAATACCGGGGATACTGTAGGCGACCATATTATGAGATGACATATTCATGATGAATGGTACCCAGCCGCCAAACGCTACGATGGGAGCTAGGATTGCTAGGGTGACGTGGCCGTCTAATAAGCGCCAAAATTTGGGAAATAGCTGCCAAAAAGGCACGATGCGTTTTTCTTTAGAGACGAATAAACGAGAGCCGACGTAGGCAACGTCACTGGCGCCGTAATACCAGCGGCGCACTTGAATAAATTGGGCCTTAACGGTTTTCCAGAAGGTCTCATCAATCACGGCGTCCTGATAGATTGGAATACGAATTGGGAGAACATAATAATCCCCATTAAAGAAGAATAAACTACGCCAGAATTGATGTCCGTCTTCTACGATGGTACGTTTGGACCAAAAATCCATCGCTTCAAGTGCTTGGAGAGGCTGCGAATGAGAAGCGAAGTTCCTGAGTGCATGTGGACGCATTGTGGTAATTACGTTAAAAAATGAGTTTGAGACAGCGATTACACGCGATGGGGCAGGTGCGTCCCAGATGTTATTAGTAAAGAGAGAAACTGGCTGATAGCTGAGGCGCTGACGATTGGGGTGCGTAATGAATTCGTAAGCCACTGAGTCAAAATATTTGGGTGCGACATGATTGTCGCTATCTAGCGACGTAACTATAATGTTTTCTACCGGTAAATGTTTGTCTTTGACGTATTTTGCTAATTCGTAGCCGGCAAAGGTCAGGTTTGGTCCCTTCCCTACTACTTCGTTTGGTAAATCGGCAGGGTGTTTTGAAAGAATAAAATCTTTGAACACGCCTTTGTATTTTTTAGCTAACTCTTTTGCGGTGTTTTCGATTGCTTCGCCACCCCGCTCTTCGTAGGCCAAGACAAAAATGATATGATCCTTGGGGAAAGTAGAATTAACTACGGCCTCTATCGAAGGGTCTAGCACCTCGAATCCTTCATCATAAGCCGTCATGATTACTGCGTGGTAAATCTTGGAGGGCTTGGGGTATTCACTTTCCATTGCAGTCATCATTTTTAGATTTTCGAGATGTTCTTCGAAATGATAGCTTTTATTATTATCGTCGTGAAGGCGCTCATAGGCATCATGAGGGTTTTCGAGATCCTCTACACGCCCACGCCAGTTTACGCGCATTGCGCGTTCGATGACTTTATATCCTTGAATGGTGCGGTATGCTACTCCGACCGCTTTAACAAGAGTAATAGCGATGATTGTAAAGAGGTAGACTGAGGCGATGACTGGGTCTAACCATGACAAAACAAATAATAAAATGATAGCACTATATGAAATTGCGCCTGGCAAAATTTCTAGAAAACGATAGAGCGGTTCGCGCTTCCCTTGTGGTATTTCTAGATTTTTGCGCATTTACCGCTCTCCGAGTAGACGAATTAAAACTAGAAAAGTTCCTAGAATTAGAATTGATGTGATGATGAGGAAAAACTTTGCCATCCCACTACCGCGCTTGTGAAAGATGCGTACCGCGAGCAAACTATGGAGAATCCCAAAGATGATGGCAAGTAATGGGAAAGCGAGAATGTCGATCCAAGAACCATCACGATAGCCGCCAATATCGCCATATCCAACTTTCACTACAGCGCTCTCTGGATTGAGGCTAATGATTGAAAAAATCATCAATACAATTGAGAGGACAAAATTAAGAATCATGACGATTAAAATACCCCGCTCGTTTTGATATATCTTTTGGAAATCAGATTTTAAGCTTTTCATTGTTATTTTTCTTTTGCTTTCCCCGTGATGGCTTCACTAACTTGGTTAATATATTGAATAAACATAGTGTCACTGATTATACCAATAATACCAACAAGAACCATCATCCAGCCAATTAAGGCGACAACGGCGCCACTGTAGAAGGTGACAAAGACGCCAAGTACAAGCATCATTAATGCGAGTATAAGGATGTATCTCCAAGCGTTGATGCCGGCGGCGTGGAATTTTATTGCTGTATTAATGCGAACTAATGATTCGTAAATCATCCAGATGCCGATAATGATTCGAAAAACGTTGGCGATCTCCTCGCCGATAAGCAAAAGAGCTAGACCGATTAAGACGGATATTACGCCACTGAGAAAGTTGTTGTTGAAGAAGTCGTTCTGACCTTTGACGACGAAATAATTGATTACTTGATAGGCACCTTTGATAATGAGGAAGGCTCCTACAACATAGGCGATAACTTTGATGACAATGTCGGGCCAGACAATTAGTAACACCCCTAGAATGATAGTGATTAGAGATTCGAAAACTGCCGCCCAGGCGGACTTTTTGAGGCTGCTGCCGAGCTGTTCGATAGGCCGTTTGATGATCTCAGTTTTTGACATCGGTGTTATCTCCTTATTGTTATTATGATTATAGCACAAATATGGTATAATAAAAGAGTGCCGATGTAGCTCAGTTGGTAGAGCAGCTCATTCGTAACGAGCAGGTCACAGGTTCGAACCCTGCCATCGGCTCCATTTTTGTTTCACAAAAATGTCAAAAAATTGGGGTTCGTACCTCGCTTTGCTCGGGGCGAACCCTGCCATCGGCTCCAAACTTCGTTTGGAGCGCGGAGCGTCCCAAGTGGCAAACGGCTCCATTTTTTATGCTTTTTTGAGGGCGCGGCGAAGCTTTTGACGGGCATGGGGAGTAATAATTTTATCCATCCATGAAGACTTTGGAGTTTGATTTTTCGAAGTGAGAATCTCAACGACGTCACCCTGATTTAATTTTTTATTCAGATTTGACATTTTGCCGTTGATTTTGACCCCTACTACGTGATCGCCGATTTCAGAGTGGAGTCGATAAGCAAAATCTAGCGGCAAAGAGCCTTCGGGCAATTCAAGAATATCACCCTTTGGCGTATAAACAAAAATCTTGTCGGCGAATAGATTTATCTTGAGTTTTCTGAGATCAACTTTCTTCCCTTCGCGCATTTTGGCAGCAGTCATTTGAAGCTCGTTGATCCAAAGTAGGTTGGTGGGGAGATGTTCGATTTTGCCCTTTTTGTAATTGTCGGTCAGTTTTTGCTCGTTGTAGTAAAAACTAGCGGCAAGACCGCGCTCGGCGTATTCATGCATTTCGCGGGTGCGGATTTGAAATTCAGCGATATGCTTGTCTTTGGTGATGACGGTGGTGTGAAGAGACTGGTAGCCGTTTTGCTTGGGCATGGCAATGTAATCTTTAATACGGCCGCCCATTGGTTTATAAAGAGAGTGAATGACTCCTAATACTAAATAGCAGGTTGTAACGTCGTCAACAATAACACGAAGGGCATTTAGGTCATAGATTTCATTGATGTTTTGATTGTGTTTAGCAAGTTTTTTGTGAAGCGAATAAACTGACTTCACGCGACCAGAGAGTTCAAATTTGATTTTTTCTTTTTTGAGGGCGGCAGAAATCTCCGATTCTATTTTTTTTATTGATTTTGCGGCAGATTTGTTGTACTTTTCGATTAGTTTTTTGAGCTCTTCAAAGCGACGCGGATCAACATATTTAAAGGAGAGGTCTGCTAATTCTACGCGAAGTTGGCCCATATTGAGTCGATCTGCTAGGGGCGCAAAAACTTCTAGGGTTTCTTTGGCGATTTTTCTCTGCTTGTCTGGTGGCAAGGCTGACAAAGTACGAAGATTATGAAGGCGATCGGCAAGCTTGATGATCAAAACTCGGATATCGTCGCCTAAGGCAATCATCAATCTAAGGAAATTGTCCTTAGTGGCGGGAAGATAGGTGTCGATATCGCGCATGCCGTTTCTGGCAGTTGATAGTTTGGTTACACCATCAACAAGGAAAGCAACGGATTCACCAAATTCATTCCGAATATCTTCAAGTGTGAGATCAGTATCTTCGACAGTGTCGTGTAAAATGCCCGCAATAATAGTATCTTCGTCCATTCCCCATTCTTCAAGAATCTTTTTCACGGCAAGAGGATGGATGATATAAGGTTCGCCAGTTTTGCGGAATTGACCTTCGTGAGCCTTGGTCGCAACTTCTATGGCGCGCTTGATGCGATTGGGTTTTTTTGGAGCCTTATTAGTTTGGCTACTCTTAGCGCTCTTAGTGACCTTAGCTGTCTTTGCGGTATTAGTACTCTTTATGGTCGTCATATAATATATATTATACAACAGATATCAAGATTATTAAATCGCAGCGTCCTTCATGGCTCTTTTGGCCTTTTTGTTCCTACGATGTTTTTTGACAATTAAGACGACGGTGGTGATGATAGCGGCAATTGTAAGTATCAGAAGAACAATGAACCAAATCGGACAAATAATAATGTTTTTCTCGACTATAGATGGGGTTTGTCCTTGATAATAGATAGTCTGATTGACTTTAACAACGCCTAAGGCTGGCAAATTGGACACCTCACGCTCAACCTGACGCGTGGTTTCTGGCATGATAATTTCTGAGTAATGACCGTCGTTTTCGTCGTTTGGCAGGATTACTTCTCCAGTGAAAAAGTTTGAGACAGAAATAACAAAAGTGGCGTCTTCGTGAACATTGCCATCGTTGGATATTAAAGCGCTGAGAGTAACTAGCGAGGTAGTAGAGAAGCCTGGGACATTGTTTTCGAGGACGGTTCCCTCGTGTTTGGTTTCACCAGCAACTGTACCATAGATGAGACTAGCCATCTCAAAAATACTTTGTACTGCCACACCTTCGTTCTCTGATTGGCCGGGGTTTGAGGCGACCGCAATGGCGGCATATTGTCCGCCCGCGGGAGCATCACCTGGTACAGTAATGGTAAATTCTAATTCTTTGGTCTCGTTTGGTTTGACTACGCCAGTAGGCTCTTCAATGGTAATCCACTCTGTGATCATTGAGCGGTTATATTGCGTACTAAGGTCCGCCGTGTAGTCTGAACCAACTACGTTATAAGGCATAATGGAAGTTCGATAAGGAAAATCCTCTGAAGCGTCAGATGGATTAACAATAGAAAGCTTGCCTTTGTAAGTTTGGCCCGGCTCAAGCGCGAAACGCTGACTCATCGGCAAAATCGTAAAAGTATTATTCTCCATTAACTCCTCCACATGTTTAGTTATTTTTAATTATACCAAATATTACTCAATTGACAAAATTTTGGCTGTACCTGGTTCTAGATGAATCAGACGTTGATTTTTGGACCCCCTAAAACGGAGGCTTAAATCTCTTTGAGACAGGATAAAGGGACCATCGATGAGCGCGTCTAAGGATTTTAAAAATTCCCAGGCGTCGCCACCGGCTTTTTTGATGATTTCGTAGGTAAAACCAGTGAAACTCCAGACGTTCCAACCTAGTTCTTTTCTGACGTAGTCGGCGATTTCTTTGCAGGCTTTTGGTTGAACAAATGGTTCGCCGCCACAAAAAGTTAATCCGGCTTGACCTTTGAACTTGCCAAGTTCTACCTTGATATCTTCTATTTTGACTAGGTTCCCTCCGTTATAATCCCAAGTTTCAGGATTTTGACAGCCCATACAATGAATCGGGCAGCTCTGAGTCCAAAGGACTGCGCGGAGACCGTCACCGTTGACGATATTGTCGTGTTCTAAGGGCGCCGAGATGCGAATGTAACCATCTGGTGCATCTGCAACTTTAGTAATCTTCATGAGCGACTGAGATAATGACTTTTCGGACACGCTCGAGGGCGCTCGCCCAAGCTTATGGTCCTCAAAGTCATTATCTCGTCGCATTATGCGTCTCCTTTCATGCACATTTTGACTTTTTCGAATGGGAGATCACCTTCGAGACGGCCACAATGTGGACAGCGATCACCCGTAATGATGCCGGAGAAGCCACAAACCGGATCGCGATCGACTGGGTGGTTGACTGAGCCATAACCGATGCCTTCATCGTGCATCTTGCGAATTACAGATTCGAAAGCGGCAATGTTCTGGGACGGATCACCATCGAGCTCAATATAAGTAATGTGACCTGCGTTACAGAGATTATGATAAGGGGCCTCGATTTCGATTTTTTCAAAGGCAGAAATTGGGTAATAGACTGGTATGTGGAAGGAATTGGTGTAGAATTCGCGATCAGTCACACCCGGAATGATACCGAATTCTTTTTTGTCAATTTTAGTAAAGCGACCAGCGATACCCTCAGCCGGCGTAGCGAGAAGACTAAAATTGAGCTTGTATTTCTTGCTGTAGGCATCACAGTTTTCGCGCATGCGGGTAATAATATCAAGGCCTAATTCTCTGGCATCTTCGTCCTCGCCGTGGTGTTTGCCAGTCATAGCAACGAGAGTTTCAGCAAGACCAATAAAGCCGATGGACAAAGTGCCGTGCTTAATAACATCGCGAAGTTTGTCGTTGGGGCCTAATTTTTCAGAGCCGAACCAGTTCCCTTGCCCCATGAGGAATGGGAAGTTACGGACGTGTTGGTTGGCCTGGAACTCAAAGCGCTCTAAGAGCTCGTCTTTCACTAATTCCATTTTTTCGTCGAGTTCTTTATAAAAACCTTCCCAGTCAGCTTCTTTTCTTTCGCCGGTACAAATACCGTGTTTAATACCGATGCGGACAAGGTTAACGGTGGTGAAGGAAAGGTTACCACGACCGGTAACAATACCATCAGATTCTGGGAAGATAGAAGCAAATACGCGAGTCCGGCAACCCATGGTAGCGATTTCGGTGCGATAGTCGCCCTTTTTGTAATATTTGAGATTGTACGGAGCGTCAATAAAGCAGAAGTTTGGGAAAAGACGCTTAGCGGATACTTCCATAGAACGCTTAAAGAGATCGTAATTAGGGTCTTCAGGGTTATAATTAATTCCCTCTTTGACTTTAAAGATTGAAATTGGGAAAATTGGGGTTTCGCCTTTGCCGAGGCCATTTTCGGTGGCCTGAAGAAGATTCTCGGAAACTAGACGACCAGATGGACTAGTGTCGGTACCAAAGTTAATCGAAGTAAATGGCACCTGGGCACCGGCGCGAGAATGCATGGTATTAAGATTATGAACAAAACCTTCCATAGCTTGAAGAGTTTCGCGCTCTACGTCTTCTTTGGAGGCGTCAATGATTTCTTGCGGCCATTTAGCTTTTTTGAGTCTGGAATCATCACCATATTTAATGTCGTCTTTGACTTTTAGGTCTAGTTTTTTACCAGTAAATTCATTGTATTTTTCGAGATTCTTCTTGAGGGCTTTACGGAATGATTTGTCTACGCCAGGAGCCATTGCGTAATCGAAATTCGGAATGGACTGCCCACCATGCTGCTCGTTTTGGTTGGCCTGAAGGAGAATGGCGCAAAGCGCAGCGTAGGAGCTAATTGAATTTGGGGTGCGGAGATGGCCGTGACCAGTGTTGAAGCCGCCATTTTCAAACATAACAAACGGATCAGATTGACAGCAAGTCAAAGTGCCAGTAGCGTAAAAGTCTAAATCGTGGATATGGATATCGCCGTTGTCGTGAGCAGCGGCAATGTCGGGGCGAAGGAGCATGGTGCGAGCAAATACTTTGGAGCCTTCAGCGCCAAATTGAAGCATCTTGCCCATGGCGGAATCGCCGTCAACGTTAGCATTGGAACGCTTGATGTCGGAATCGTCGGCGGCATCAGCGTGTGAAATGGTGCGATAAATCATCATGAGGTCGGACTTGGCGTTACGAATATTGGAGCGCTCTTGACGGTAACGAATATAGGCGCGTGCAGTCTTTTTGAAGCTAGATTCCATCAAAACTTCTTCGACGATGTCTTGAATCTGTTCAACATTGGGGGTACGAGCGGTAATTTCCTTTTCGGAGCGTTCAACCACCTTGTCAGATAGAGCTTTGGCGCGGTCATATTTGAATTCTTCTGTAGCAAGACCAGCCTTGGCGATGGCGTCGGTGATTTTTTCGGGGTCAAATTTGACGATTTTGCCATCTCGCTTGACGATTCTTTTGAACATAAAAACCTCCTTCAAATATAGTTCATTTGAATATTATTGTTTATTGTAACGTGTATGACGCTCGCATTCTAACCTGGACAAAGTAGCCGCACCTATTCAAGCTATTTATCTCGTCCGACGCTAGATATAGTGTCTTATAGATAGTATACACCACTATATATGGAATTGCAAGTACTTTTTGTGGTTATTGTGAAATAATTCTATGTTATAATCGGTTTATAGAAATGGAGGAAAAAAAATGGTTGCCGGTTTTAGACTTGCCACTACTGGTGAAAAGGGAGCTTTTAACGTACTAAGTGTGGAAGACAAAAAGGCGTTTATAAAAGAGCATGGCTGGTTTAGAGTGGGATGGTCGGAAAACAGTAGCCCAGGACATGATGCTGTTGCTCATTTTAAAGTTTCTCGCTACATTAGCAACAAACTCGAGATTCAGCAAGAATATTTTGAATGGTGGCTGAGGCCTACTCCTGAAGGGGACAATCTTCCAGCGCTACCTTTGTATATTTATTATGATCAAGAGGGCGGAGGAGTAAAAATGAGGACCGAGGAATGGTCCTTAAATTCAAAAGAGCCAGAAGTCAAGACATATGATTTAAACATAGACGAGCCGATAGAGTTTTCTTCGCGAAAATATGTGATGTTTCACGAAAAGTATAAGGTGGTATTGATAAATGTCAATTATGGAGATATGAACGTACTATAAACCTTAAATAAAATTATTTTAAGAATCCATTGATGATTTTGGATTCAGCTTCTTTTCTAGATAGGCCGAGTGTCATGAGCTTGATGAGTTGGTCGCCTGCGAGCTTGCCGATGGCGGCTTCGTGGATTAATTCGGCGTCCTTGGTCCTGGCATCTAGGGCTGGAATAGCATGAACTTTGGCTTCGTCCATCAGAATGGCGTCACACTCGGAATGACCACGACAAACATTGTTCCCTATAATCGTGGCCCTGAAGGTTTGCCTAGATAAATCTTGGGCGACTGAGCGCGAAGCAAGGTCGGTAGTGGAGTTTTTGCCGTTTAATTCTATGTTGTAGATACTCTCGGCGGTTTGGCGACCATGAGTCATCAGACGTTCTTTAACGATGAGCTTAGCGTCTTTTTCTAGGGTAGCGATGGTTTTTCTAATAGTAGAATCGACGCCCTTAATTTGCTCCAATTCCAAAATGGCTTCGGCGCCGTCTTCGAGATAAACTTCGGTGGTAGGATTCAGAATTTTACCGCCTCTTCCCTGTCCAAAGCCATAATGTCTTTCGATATATTTGATTTTGGCGTTTTTGCCAACATAAAATCTATGTACGCCATCATGAACAGAGTCTTGTCCGCCACAATTATAAATGCCACAACCTGCAATAATTGTAACTTCGGCATTTTCGCCGATGTGAAAATCGTTATAAACGACCTCTTTCAAGCCAGTGGCGCTTATAGCGACAGGGATATGAACCTGCTCGTTCTTGGTATCCTTCTTGATGTTGATTTCTAAGCCGCTTTTGGCGCCTTTTTGGGGTTGGATATCGATATTGGGAGTGGAGTGACGACCGACGGATTTGCCGTTGACGCGAAAATTGTAGGCTCCTTCGGGGATTTCAAAAATATCGGCGACTTCACAGAAGATTTGTTTTTCTTCGTTAGTTAGATTCATAATCTAGTCTCCTTTAGTTCTGGTAGGATTTTGGCGGGAGTACCTTTGGCTTTGATTTTGCCGTTTTCTAGAATAATTATTTCGTCGGCAATTTTTAAGATTTTCTCCTGATGAGAAATAATAATGAGGGTTTTACTCTGTTTTTTGAGGTTTTGAAAGATTTTGATGAGACTAGCAAAGCTCCAGAGATCAATACCGGCTTCGGGCTCGTCAAAAATGATGATTTCGGCGTTTTTACGAGCGAGAATAGTAGCGATTTCGATGCGCTTTAGCTCGCCGCCAGAGAGCTTACCGTTGACTTCTCTTAATAAATAATCTACTGGCTCTAGACCGACTTTTTTAAGATATTGGCCGGCTGATTTTTGGCTGATTAGTTCCCCACTAGCAATATTTAAAAGATCGTAGACATTCAGGCCTTTAAATTTGACGGGTTGTTGGAAAGAAAAGGCTAGGCCAAGATTAGCTCGCTCGGTGATGGTGGTCGCGGTAATGTCTTTTTTACCCAGTATTATTTGGCCGGTAGTGGGCTTTTTGATACCCATGATAAGCTCGGCTAAGGTAGATTTGCCAGAACCATTGGGGCCAGTGATGACCGTAAGAGTTTTTGGCTTAATTATAAGAGAAATCTGGTCTAGGATTTTTGCCCTAGACCCACCTTTGACCGAGAAACTGAGACTTTTTAACTCTAACATCTAGGTTTATTTTATCATAGAATGAATAATCAATCCTATGTCGCTCAATTAGACATGATACCAAAGCTTAAGCTTGTCTTGATTGAATAATAGTGATAGAATAGACAAGTTGCTCATAGAGACTCATAGAGAAAGGGTGTGATCAAAATGAGCAAGATCTTTAAGGTTTCTGGAAATTTTACGGAAGATGGTGAATGGGCAAAGCAGAATCCTGCTTTTAAAGGCGAAATCATCGTCAATGAGGCTGGCAAGTTTTATGGTTGGTGCGAACAACTTTACATAGAAGGATCGGCCGGCAATAAAAGCGGTCTTACGGGAGAAATCAGTAAAGTCCGTTGCCTCGTGGGCGCATTAGCTGAAGAAGACGAAGGATTTAGTCTTTTGTTCTTCAAACTGTCGAACACGCCTTGGCAGACTCCTTTGTTATACGAAATTCACAGCGCCTCTGCTGCAGATTGTATTTGGTCGGCTAAAGACCCGAATGGTGGTTTTGTCCCCCAAGGAAACGCCTCGATTCTCTTGGAAGAAATACCGTACTCGGAAGAAAACGCTGACAAAATCAAAAAACATTTCTGCGATGTAGATATCAGCGTTAGCCCAAACGACGAGCTGGTAAGAAGAGTCGATTCTTGGAAGGCAAAGACCGTGGTCCGCTGGGAGTAGTGATGCCCTTCTAACCAATTCCAGAAACAAAGCCCCGACTAGATTCGGGGCTTTTTTATGGTGCAAATGAAAAAGCCGCCCATTTTAACCTCTTGGGCGGCGGAGAGGAAGCTAAAAGAAGAAGCTATGATGCACGCAGTTTAGTGAAGACTTGCTCAAGGTCTTCGTTCTCAAACGTCGCCTCGATTTGGCGATTCGAGTTATTAATGGCGCAGTACAACCTCGCAAGCATATTGATATCACGACCGCGGAGGTCCTGATAATCGTCTTGGGATATCAGCTTCCGAGAAAGCTCTTCGTAGCCGGTATCGTCCAAAACGAAGTCGCTGTCAAGAGGCTCCAATGTGCCATCCTTATAGGCAAACACTTTGACGACTTCTAGATCAGCAATTTGCTTACGGATGTCGACAAGCGCCGACTCAATTTCTTGCTTTTTCTGAACGAGGTTAGAGATTGCTGCGTCGCGTTTTTGAACTTCGGTGCAAAACTCGAAATACTCTTTAGCCTTTGAGATTAAGGCTTCGACATGCTGGTCGTATTCAGCCGTCAGAGCATGGAGTTTTGCGTTGTCCTCTGTCTTTTGCTCGAAGCTCTTCTGAAGCTTGCGGCTGAGGTTATCCAGAGCTTTGCTTTGGCTCGCCTCTTCCCATCGCAGTCCCGCCAACTTGTCGGCATCGACTGTGTTAGATGAAGGGACGATAGTTTTCTCACTTGGAGTCGTGGCCTTATCCCTCTTGGTTCTCCTCGAGGTTGCCCTTTCGGATTTGACCTCTAGGGGTTCGGCGTCTATGATATCTTGAGACTCCTTGCGCTGTTGATGCTCTAGCTGTCGCTGTTTTCGCTTCGAGTTGTTCTCGATGTCCTTGATGATCCCTCTAGCGAAGTCCTCGTTCTTGCAAAGATTTTGCCTAATGTGTCGCTTGAGTCGGGTCTTACTGTATCCGAATTTGGATTGGAAGTCTTCCCAGTCCCAACCTTGGCTAATCTTGCGCTTCAAATCAGCGTAGCTGATTTCTTTTTGACGCTCGGTTGTCATTTTTCCTCCTTTTGGAAAGAATCTAGACTTTTTTCGCATTTTGTCATCTCGTCGCGTACCTTTGTTATGATCTTCATCGTTTCCAGATGATGCCGACGAAATCCTTCCAAATCTGGAGGATACTCCAACAAAGGCACGTCTATATTCAAACTACGCCCCTTCTTTAGCAATGAATCGCGAGGAACGCCCGCTTCTTCTGCTATCTCGCCGAGGTAATGATACACCGTCCAACTAGATAGACCAAATATTTTGGCTATCTGTTTTGGGGAAAGCCCCTCGTTGAACAGTTTCACATACTCCTTCTTCATTTTTAATGTGCGTTCATCTACCATTCTTATCACCACCTTCACATCTATCGAATCTAAATGAATTACTTGCTAATTATAGCATGCTTTTGTAGTTTTGTCAATAGTGATAACAGAAAAAGCCCGTTTTTGAAACGGGCTTTATCTTTAGGCGACACGATCGATGTACTCAAGAGCGTTAGACCACATATTGTCTACCTCGTTCAGACCTTTAGTCTTTAGAGCAGCAACGTGGTAAAAACGCTTTGTATCGTTCCGAAGCCATACGCGGTACTTACTGATTAGCGCGCACGGCTTGGTTGGGTCGTAGTGGAAAATCGTCTCCCAGTCATCAGGGGTATATTCGGGCTGGTCGTTGACCCAGACATAACAAGCCGAATAACATTTTGCTTCGATCGGAGCCACTATTGCTACGTTGCTCAAGTTTTGTCGATAGAAGGCCACGAAATGGATAATGTCTCCCTGATTTGGGTCTCTGCAGATAGCTGCAAGCATCTTAGCGCCGGGGTGTTTCCCTTTGATTTGACGATAGTTTTTCATGAAGCCATTGAGCTTATTTAGTGCAATGGGATAGTACTTCTTAGAACTACCTGATTGGTTTTTCTGAGGCCAGGATTCTTTGTCCTTAAATATCTCTAAAATGTTAAATTGCCTCAGTAAAACTATCCAGGCATCGTAATCGTCGGCTTTTCCGCTTGCTTCTAGCTCTATCCACTTCTCCAAGAACCTTACATCATCGATGTCGACAGTTTCCTCGAAGGTGAACACTGACGTGGAGTCGAATTCTCCTTTGAAGAATTCTAGGACTAGGTCTTCTATTTCGTTATGCCTGACCATGTTGGCGCGCATTGCTTTCGCATGAGCCAAGATGTCGTTATGGTAATCGCGAAATATCTCTGCACTAGCCTGTCTTTTCGACATTTCAAGTTCTAGTCGCCTTAATGTGCTTTCATCCTTCGTTGTCATTTTCCCCCCTAAACGATTGAAATAATGAATTGAGTATATTATATCATACTATTATTCTAAAGTCAAGTAAACTGTATTGACAACTAATGTTGTTTATGATAAAATATGTAAGATAAACGCCTAAAATAAGGGTGTTTTTGTATCTTAATGGTTCTATGGAAAAGAAGGTGATGAGATGGCTAATGTCGTTGAATTTAAGAAGATAAAAGGAGGTGGATATAATAAGGGGGGTAAAAAGAGCCCTATAATGAAACGCTCTTGTGTTCCCCCTATAGCGATAGAGCGAATCGACTATAGTTCTGCGATTATTAGGTTTCATACTACCTGTTTTAATCTAGAAATGGTCAAATTCGCTCTGGGAAGGATTAAGAACGGTCAGAATTATTGGGTGTTGTACAGATTGGGCGAAAATAACCGTTTTTTCGATCCGCTGTGGATGAACTACCTGGTGCTTATCACGGATCCGCCACAGTGCGGCAACGATGAGGCTTTCCGTCATATTTTTTCTCTGATGTCTGAGAAGGCTTATATTATGGAATTAAGCGCCTGGCCTAGTAAAACGTCGGTTGACGAGCTGGCTAAAGTCTACACGCTAGATCTTTCTCTTGGCGCGACAATCAGTCCTAAGGTTGTTAATATGCTAAAATCAAACGGCATAAACAACGCATTTGACCTGATTCAAATGTCTAGAGAAGAACTCTGTGAAATCCCCGGCATGACTACGCAGTCAGTTTTTAAGATTGAGAAGAGTCTTGCAGCGAGGGGCTTGTTCCTGACCACGAAAAACGTGCTGTTGAATAAAAAACAAAACGTAGAGACTGCCCTGGAAGGATAATTATCCCATCGACAACGCTTACGAATAGAACCCCAACCAAAACCGCTTCTTTAGAAGCGGTTTTTCTTGCAACTTTTTTAGGCCGTGTTAGCTTCTTCGGAGGTTGCAGCTTGAATGCCCGATCGCTCCTGCGCTTCAGCAGTCGCAAGTTCTGTGATATCTGGTGGGACAGTAGAGTCTTCCGCTAGTACTTCATAGTCTGGCAGTTTAATTCCGAGATAGTTCTCTATTCTGTCCCATTCTTGGTTAATTGCACCAACTTGATCTTGGGAAAAACCGTTGCATTGGAACCGCTTAACTTCTGTATTACGAGTCCTGATGCTTGCGTTTTTAAAATACGCTTTCCATCCATCTCTATCATCACCAGTTTCACCTTTCCAGCAGAACATAGCGTCTGAAGAGTCTCCATAAGGAATAACTATTACATTATTCATACTGTTAGCGCCAAAACGTACAATCAGATATGGATGGTTGTTTTTCTTAAAAATCTCACCTCGATAAAATGTCGCGTCTGGGTCTAATTTGACAATTGCTTCTAGTTTTGGTTGGGCTGCGGCGGTTTTTTGTCCCCTAGTCGGCCAACTAGTTTTTTTGCGCTGCCCGATTTGTTGTTTTGGTGCATTGTGATCTTGATAAAGGAATAATTCTTCTAGGCTGAGACCATCAAGGTCTCGCCCAGTAGCAACTGCAACTAGGTCAGAGAGCATCTCTAGAGTACTTTGGTCTCTCGAGATGTTTTGAACCTGCATTCTTTTAATTTCATCACGATAGTCCAAATACTCGTCGAACTTTTCTTGGAAAGAAAAGTCGGCTTCTTGCGTGTAACCCTCTAGTGAATCGATAAATTCATCTGAATTTTTATTATAGTTAAAATTATCATAATACCAATCTAGGGCCTTGAAGCCGTCGTCGGTAAGACTATGGTCGGATTTAATAGCTTCGAGAACGCTGATAAAGCCGTGGTATGATTCTTGACGAGCTTCTTTGTCGTTTTCGAAATCTACTCCGGCGTCCTTCATATAATCTACAATTTCTGCACCTCTGTCTAGCGGAATGGAAAATACTACTTTATGAGAACGTTCATCTATTCTTGCACCAGTATAAATGGCATCCATAGAGCCATCGTGTTTTGCAGTTGATAATTCTTTCGCCGAAATACCTTTCGACTCGTTATCTAGTAATTTTTGAATTCTTATTTCTAGCGCTTTCGTTGCTTCAAATCTCTCTTCAGAATAATCATCTAAAGAATCAAATTGATCTTGAATTGGTTGCCATTCTTGCGCCCAAAAGCCACGAGCAAGTAGGTGAGTACTGCTGCTTGTGTCGAAAATACCAGATTCTATATTCCGCTGAACACCATGGGCGAGGTTTTTTTGAATAAATCCTTGATCTTTTTTGAATTTTTTCTCATAGTCATAGTAGATATCCCCAGCTAAAGCAGTGAACTCGTTCGAATAATCATAGTGACGCTCCCAAACATCTTCTGCCGCGACTGCGCTATTGGCTTGATGGCCTATTTCCTTTTTTAGTGCTTTCTTGATTTTAGGTTGCTTATTTGTCTCGGATGTAAACGAATCGATGTCACTAACGCCATAATCGTCATCGTCTATAGTGTGGCCCCATTTATTCGATTCTGTGACTTTTATGGGATTATAATCTTCCATTGTTTACTCCTATGTTATTGATGCGCCTTATTGCTTATGATTATAGCGTTTTTTTAAAATAACGCAAGATAAAACCCCAGGACTTAGACGGCAAATGAGCCGCTGCCTGGGGTTCTTTCCATATTCCAGTTGCTGAGGCGCTAGCCAAGCGCGCTAGTATTCTATGCCATGAGAAGCAAACGCAGTGATGATGTCTGCCATCGTGTCGCTATCAACTTGCCAAAGTGTTGCACGATTGCTAAGTTTTTGCACACGATTTAGCTCCAACCCATGCTTCAACAGCATATCTAGGTTGTTGGCAAGGAACCTAATTTCGGATCCTTCCCAGCCGATTTCATCGAACCTAGAAATGATGTCGTTTGCATCCGCATCGTTCTCTAGCAGTAGGTCCATAATTGAACCTAGGATTTCGGTGTAGCCTGCATCTGACTCGGCGATGAGCTGTTTTGCACTGGCACCGTTCGCCAGCAGTACTTTCGTGAACCTGCGTCCGGTCTCGGGACCTTTTCCGTAGTGGGAAGGGTTCGGCATCTTAGAGAAGAAGCCGATCGAGAAAAAGTCTTCTGCCGCCGCATTGAACAACTTGACGAAAACTCGTTCTCCTGCGGTTTTCGGATTGACCCCATATGTCTTAGCGAAGGCATCAAAGTCAATTCCGTGCCCAACATGATCAGCGATGGCGTCAAAGTTCTGAAGGAAGGCGGCTGTGTCGTGTAGGTTGTCGCTACCGATTAAGCTGCTGACTTCTTCGATTTCGACTCCGCAGGCAATCAGCTCGTCGATGTGACGATAGATGAAGCTGTCCGGAAGCTCCCAGAAGAAATCGCTGGCGTCGTCGCCATGATAAGTATCTGGGTTAAAATCTCCGAAAATCTTCATTTCTTCGATTTCTTCGGGAGTTAACTCCTGAAGAATCCTACAGATTTCTTCCCTGCGTTGATCGGGATCCTCAATGTACTTTTGTCGTTCTTCGATGGTAACGGTTATTTCTGCCAAAATTGGCTCCTTTCTGTTGGATGGTTCTGCCTGTAAACGTGTGGCTATTTCTAATGGGCTCGAAGCCCCTGCAAGAAGAGGGTGGGGGTTGATTACCCCGTGGTTGAAACTGTTGGCTTAGCCTCCTTTCAGAGTCAGATTTTTGCAACTGGATACTGGATTGGTAAGATGCATAAGCTTGTTGCTTATTATCTATATTTTAGCATATTTTCTTATTTTTGTCAATATATAATAACTCCACGTCTCTTGCGTAGAGTGTTGGACCTGTTAGAAAAATATAATAATCTTTTTCATATTAACCACACTAGCTAAGAGCTAAAACGCGTCACTTATGTCGGGTAAGTTTTAAAGACAGTATCGTCTTTAGCGTCCTCTCGCGATCTTTTCTCAAATTCTTCTTTACTTGAAAGTCTCTTTACGGTACGAGCGTTCTTACCAAATGAACCAATGCTATCTATTTTTTGAAAAATATCTTGAACGCGTTGCCTAGCTTCTTCTTCTCTCTTAGATTGAATAATCTCGTCATCGGCTAGCAAGTTATTAACCATATTCTTTAAATCCTCTGCTATGTCCGCAGTATTTTTAGATGATTGTTGTCGATTGCCGCTAAACGGCACTTTATTTAAATCATCCCAAGAAAAGTCCATCGCTTCACGATTGGCGTGTTCAGGATTAACCTGATCCATATCCGTGTTCCTATGACTCTTTTCTAATGATCGCATGATTCCATAAATCCTTTCAACTCTCATTTTATCATAACGCCGTGCTTTTTATGGTAAGAATAAGCTGAATAGGTATAGAATTGGAAAAATCAAACTGGTGAGGGTTAATTCACCAGGTTTTAACAACTTATAAGGAAGACATTGCGGCTAAGTTAGAGAAGAATATGGTGCAATTGTAGTATGAATAATTCTACAGATAATGCAGCTGGACGTTTTAGGACTATTGCCGCAGTGCTTGTGTTGCTAGCAAGAGAAACTGAAGATGGGACTGAATATCTTCTACAAAAAAGGCAAAACACCGGTTTTGCGGATGGGATGTGAGATTTTTCAGCTCTAACATTTCAGGTTGATTATACCATATAACAGGTTAAAGTCGAGAGGTGTGGAAGTTTTGGGAGTTTTATGTTATAATAGATTGTTATTGCACATTACCATCTTTGTAGAGGAGAAGAAATGGGTGAGATTTCAATAAAAGAACAGGGTAAACCATTATCCAAGAACGGGAGGCGATATAAAGTAAACCAATTACCGATTATTCTACGTTGTTATATCCTAGCGCTAGGACGCGTGCCAACACAAGTGGAGGTACGTTCCGATCCAAAAATGCCTTCTCTGGATACGTTTTTTAATGTTTATCCAGATTGGGAAACAGCAATAAGGGCAGCAGGATTTGAAATGCATTGGTGTAGTCAAGAGATGAGAGAGAAATTATTAAACGATTTGTGGCGGAAATACAGAGAACTTGATTACAGGTTGCCGGGACTATTGGATATTCAGGATGACCCAGACATGGAGAAGGTCTATGTTTACACACAGATTTTTGAAGATTTGCGTTGTGCGTGGATAATCTCTGGGGTCTGGGATGATTATCGGAAACGAGAAAGAAAGAAGATTGTTACTAAAATTGTGAGTCTGCGAAAAAAACTAGGACGTACACCGACAATGCGAGATGCCGGAATGCCTCGTTCAAGAACGATAAATGAATTTTTCGGCTCATATAACGAGGCTTTAAAAATGGCGGGGTTAAAGCCAAATCACCAGGAATACACAAAACAGGAGCTGATAAGACAACTAAAACTCAAAAACCGAGAGATTGGCCGTATCCCGACGGCCGCAGATTTCAATAACGACCCTGGAATGGCTTCGGCTCAAACATTTCGTAAGAGATTCGGAACGTTTGAGAACGCTCTTAAGGCTGCTGGACTACTCGCTGCTAGCTAAGCGATTGGTAGACTACTCTACTTCATTGCTAGTTAAGTGGCTGATTCCCTGTGTTTACCTCTGCATCGATTAAAAAGCCCTGGGCGTATAAGCCCGGGGCGTTTCCTTTCCTGAGAAGATATGGGAAGCCTCAAGACAATGATTTTATGAACATCGTTACCTGAGTGGGTGAAGATCGGGTACTCTGATGACGCAGACAATCGTGCTAAGCAGTATATTTCATTATACATCTCTCCTAGATTTTGTAATTTATTATTCTATTACTTTACAATGCCAAAATCTTGTGAACATCTTCATAATTTTTAATTGCACTAAACTGCCATACTTTCTAAATAATTATTCAAATTCTGCAAACACTCTACATGGAGAGCCATCAAACTTATCAAAATTTAAAGGTATTGCATAAATTCTAAATTTTTTATCTACCAATAACTTCATATTACATACATTCTCAACTATTAATATATCATTTTCTAATAGCCTTTTATGTATTGGAAATGGATATTTATCAGATGTTGGAGTATCTAACAAAATCATTTTTGGATTTTTAGATATTAAAAAATCCACTAAATTTTCATCAAGTATAGGAACATCGTTAAATAATTTATCTATTCCATTGTCCATATGTCCTGAATATAGAAGAAATATATCTTCATCTTCAATATTATTTAAATCTAAATTATGAATATCAATGACTTTTCCTTTGCCAATAAATTTATCTAATTTAAAATCACTTGATTTTTTTCCATTATCAATCATATGATATGGAAAATCTATATGTGTTCCAAAATGTGTATTTATTGTTATTTGATGTTCATTATATGTATTATCCTTTATATTCGCATATTGTTTAAAAATAATATTAGGTTCTCCAGGGAAAACAGGTGTATATTCTGTTAATAATAACGATAAATCAATGTACTTATTCTCTTTCATATATCATCTTCCTTTTTTATTTAACTTGTTAACAATATTACTTATAACCGCGATTTACAGGGGGAAAACGACCGAAAAAGTGCCTTATATTCGGAATGGTGGGGATTACAGGGCTTGAACCTGTGACCTTACGAATGTGAATCGTACGCTCTAGCCAGCTGAGCTAAATCCCCATAAGTGTGGTATAATTATACCATGGATTTAAAGAAATTTGAAGAGGAGCTAGCGGAGATAGACAAGTTCTTGGCGCGGCCGGATGCGTATAGTGATCCGGAGTTTGCGAGTAAAAATAAACGCGCTAATGTACTACGTGAAATTTTGGATTTGAACAAAAAAATTGTTCAATTTGAGACGAATTTAACAGAGGCGGAGGCGCTAATTAATGATCCGGAGCTGGGCGAAATTGCTAAAGATGATGCAGAGTCAATAAAAAAAGAGCTCAAGGTTTCACAGGAAAAATTGGAA
>JAZRJZ010000005.1:0-84553 GCA_045646085.1 Candidatus Nanosyncoccus sp. | reverse complement strand
CTTTCTTAATACCTTCACGCGTAGCCAGAGAACCAGCAAGTTTAAAGGCGAGTTCAGACGAATCTACGTCGTGGTAAGAACCATCATAGAGCGTAGCCTTTACGTCCACCACTGGGTATCCCGCAATTACGCCACTAGCAAGAGTTTCTTCAACACCTTGTTGGACTGGCTTGCGGTATTCCTGCGGCACCACGCCACCTTTAATCTGGTCAATAAACTCAAAGCCCTTCCCCGCTTCGTTTGGTTCAAACTTAATCCAAACGTCACCGTATTGACCACGACCACCAGATTGCTTGATATGCTTACCCTGTGCCTCTGCGGTACCACGAATAGTTTCACGATAAGCCACTTGTGGCGCACCGGTATTGGCTTCTACGCCATGTTCTCTCTTCAAGCGGTCAATGATAATTTCTAGGTGGAGTTCGCCCATACCAGAAATAATGGTTTGACCAGTTTCTTCGTCGGTATGGACGCGGAAAGTTGGATCTTCCTCGGCCATCTTCGAAAGTCCGATGCCCATTTTTTCTTGGTCAGCTTTTGTTTTTGGTTCAACTGCAATCGATACTGGTGGATCTGGGAATTCAATCGACTCAAGCAAAATTGGCTTTGCAGGAGCACACAGAGTTGTACCAGTAGTACAGTTCTTTAACCCTACGATTGCCGCAATATCACCCGCGCCGATTTCGTTAATGTCTTTACGGTCATTCGCGTGCATACGTACCAAACGCCCAATTCGTTCTTTGTCGCCAGTCGAAGCGTTTAATACGGTATCTCCAGACTTCAATTTACCAGCGTAAACGCGGATAAAGATAAGCTTACCTACGAATGGGTCAGTTGCTATCTTGAAAGCGAGCGCGGTCAAAGGCTCTGAATCATCAGCCTTACGAATAATTTGGTCACCAGTTTTCGGATCAGTACCTACGGTTTGTCCTTGGTCGCGATCTAATGGAGACGGCAAGTAATCGGTCATTAAGTCGAGCAACTTCTCAACAATCACCCCACGACCATCGCCGCCAGTCACTAGGAAGAAATCACCATCTAGTACACGCTTACGAAGAGCTGCTTTTAGCTCATCAATTGTGATTGCTTCTTCGCCTTCATTAAAGAATTTTTCCATCAGTGCCTCATCGGCTTGCACTGCTTCTTCTACTAGCATGGAGCGAGCATTTTTAGATTTTTCGACCATGTCGGCCGGAATTTCACCCACGGTCAATTCATGATCAGTATAATCCTTATAGGTGTAGGCTTTCATATCTAGCAAATCTACTACACCACAAACATCCTTCTCAAAACCAATTGGAAGATGGATAGCAATTGCGTTTTTAGACAAACGCTTATGAATCGAGTCCAAGGATTTATAGAAATCACCACCGATTTGATTGATTTTATTTACAAAACAAATACGAGGTACGCCATATTTGGTTGCTTGGCGCCAAACTGTTTCAGATTGAGCTTCTACGCCCATTTTGCCGTCGAATACTACGACTGCACCATCAAGCACGCGAAGAGAACGCTCAACCTCAGCGGTAAAATCAATGTGCCCTGGTGTATCGATGATATTAATTTGATGGTTTTTCCAGTAAACGGTCACCGCGGCAGAAGTAATTGTAATACCACGCTCTTTTTCCTGTTCCATCCAGTCAGTGTCAGCGCCACCAGTACCGCCTTTTACTAAGTCAATTTTGTGTTTCAGGCCTGTGCGATACAAAATCGCTTCCGAAGCCGTTGTTTTGCCGGCGTCAATGTGCGCAATGATACCGATGTTGCGCATATTCGCCAAATCCTTATTTGTAGCCATATGCTCCTTTATTGATAATAATTATTTCAGTCAATTAAAAGCTCCACGCTCAAAAAGACATGTTTAGGTAATTCTAGCACAAATATCCACAAAAATAAAGCCCTTTTGGGGCCCTATCTTTACATTATATCATACTTTACTTATTTTGTCAACTTCTCTCTTAAAATCTTCTGCACGGCAGATGGATTCGCCTTACCGTGAGACTCTTTCATTACTTGCCCTACCAAGAAACCAATTACTTTTTCTTCTCCGGCTCTAAAATCAGCCTGGGCTTTCTTTGTTTCTGGTTTAGCCAACACCACATCGACAATTCTTTCTAGTGCGCCTAAATCATTTTCTTGAATTAGTCCCAACTCTTTAGCGATTTGCTTCGCGCCATGATCTTTCATCTGCGGATCAAATAATCGTAAAAATACCTCCTTAGTTGCAGTTGACGAAAGTTCCTTCTTTTCATTCATTTCGACAAGCTCAGTCAGGTCCTTCGCGCTCGGTAAGTCATTCAAATACTCCGCCGATTTTTCTTCAGCTAGCAGCACCGATGTAAACAAGTTAGCAATATCCTTACTGTATTTCTTATCGATCTCATCTAGTTTTCTTGCTAAAGCTGGGTAATCTAGTAAAACTTCTAAAATATCATCAGGAATTATATTCTTAAATTTCTTGCGATAATCGGCTGGCATTGATGGCAATTTAGCCGACTCGGCCTCAATAAATTCAGCACTCAAATTAATCGGTGGCAAGTCTGGCTCTGGCATGTAGCGATAATCTTTCGCCTCTTCCTTGGAACGTTGTCCGGTTGTTTTACCTTCCGCATCACTCCAACCCCGCGTTTCTTGCACTACCTTTTTCCCTGAGTCTAGCAATTTACTTTGTCGCTTAATTTCATATTCTATTGCGCGCTCTACGCTTCTAAACGAGTTCAGGTTCTTGACTTCTGCCCGCGTGCCAAGCTCCTTTGCTCCTTCTGGCGCCAAAGAAATATTCACATCAAAGCGCATATTGCCATTATAAAGGTCACCATAAGAAACCTCAGCAAAAGTCATTAGCCGCCAAAGCTCCTTACAATAATCATGCGCGTCTTTAGCCGAGTGTATGTCTGGCATCGAAACGATTTCAATTAGTGGCGTGTCTACACGATTCAAATCCACCAAGGAATAATCTGTAAAATGCGTTAATTTACCAGCATCACCTTCCAAATGTGCGTGCTCAATTCGTACCCTGGTTCCAGAAGGCAATTCCACATATCCTTCACCAATAATTGGTGCATAGAATTGTGTAATCTGGTATCCTTTTGGTGAATCAGGGTAAAAATAATGCTTGCGATCAAAGCGCGAAAAAGCATTAATTTCACAATTCATAGCGCGACCAGCTCGGATTGCATATTTTATTGCTTCGCCGTTCAACCTTGGCAACATTCCTGGCAAAGCATAATCAACTGGCGATACGCATGCGTTTGGCTCTTTGCCACGCGCATCATTATCGACTTCAGAGAACAACTTGGTCTTCGTGCAAAGTTGGACGTGACATTCGATGCCGATAGTTGGAATATATTTCATTAGATGGCTCCTAAATCTTTTAATGCTTGCTTATAAACCGTAAGAGCATTTGACGCTTGCTTAAAACTTACCTCAAAACCTGATTCGTGCGCAATCGCATTACGTAATTTATGCGCCCGCCACACTGCGTTTAGATTCGAAAACTTATCTCCAGTTTTCTTAAGTCGGTCACCCATAGTTTTTCCTGGTGCACCCATTTCCATCATAGCCTTATCTAACAATTTGTCTCCTTCAATAATTGCAACAGTAAAACTAGATGGGTTCTCTGGCTTCAATTTGTTCTCGATTTCCAAAAACCTCGTTTGATAAGTTTCCTTATTAAAAGTATAACCGCGCTTCCCTGTCAAAAGAATAGCTACGAAAATAAACACCGCTACAATCAAAATCGCCAATATAAATGTCACTACTCCACCGTCCATCAGACCAACTCCTTACTAAATTCAATCAGAGCCTTATCGCTTCGACGAGGACCAATTAATTGCAAACCGAGCGGCAGACCAGATTTAGATTTGCCAGCTGGAATTGCCATGCCTGGTACGCCAGCGAGATTTAGCGGTACGCTCATCACGTCTTCTAAATACATCGCTACAGGATCATTGACTTTCTCTCCAAGCTTAAACGCAGGATTAGGCGATACAGGAGTCAAGATAAAATCACACTGTTTAAAGGCTTTCTCGTATTCTTTAACAATTAGCGTACGGGCTTTTGCTGCCTTCAAGAAGTACGCATCATAAAATCCACTAGAAAGAACAAAATTCCCAATCATAATACGTCGTTTGTTCTCTGGCATAAAACCTTCACCACGGGTGTTCTTGTACAACAAATCCAAATCCTTAGCATCTTTTGCGCGAAAACCATAACGTACGCCATCATAACGCGACAAATTGCTCGCGACTTCTGCTGGCACAATAATATAATATGCTGCCAAAGCGTATTTTAGAGCTGGCATTTCAAGCTCAACAATCTCATAGCCCTTAGATTCTAATAATTTACATTTCTTTTTTAGCGCGTCCCGAATCTCCGAATTAACCGAGTCGTTATCAAAATCTTTAATCACCCCGACTCTCAACGAGTCCCCTCGCGAACCGCTTCGCTCGCGCCCGTCGTTACGGGGCTCACTCGCTAACTTGCTCCCGTTGTCGCAAACGTTCGCGAGTGAACTCGTTTTCGAGTCGTCATTATAATAATCCGGAAGCGTCGTCATGTCTTTCGGATCTTGTCCAGAAGCGACCGACATTAAAAGATCCATATCTTCTGGTGTTTTCGTAAAGAAACCAATACAATCCGTAGACGACGCCATCGCCACCACGCCATAACGCGAGATGCAACCGTAAGTCGGCTTCAATCCATACACGCCATTAAACGATGCTGGCTGACGAATCGAACCGCCCGTATCTGTACCAGTTGCGAATTCAACGATATCTAGCGCCACCGCCACCGCCGAACCGCCAGACGAACCACCGGCCACACGTTCTTTGTCGTAGGCGTTCAAGGTTGGTCCAAAATATGAGTTCTCTGTCGAAGAACCATGCGCAAAAGCATCCATATTTACTCGTCCAATCATAATAGCGCCCTCAGCCTCGATTTTTTCTACTGCAGTTGCGGTAATTGGTGAAGTAAATCCTTCTAGGATATGCGCCGCAGCCGTAGTTTCACCTTCGGGGCTAAGAAAATTATCCTTCAAAGCATAAGGCACACCCGCGAGCCTTCCCACCTCTTCGCCACGTGCGATTTTCGCGTCAATCTCCTTCGCCTTCTTAATGGCGCCCTCTTCATTCAAAAAAGTAAAAATATGATAATCCTCAAAATGCTTTGCTTTTTCTAAAGCATCTCTTACTAATCTTTCGGCGGTTACTTTTTTGTTAGCTGTTTTCATAATACTTTCGGCACCTTTATTTGATTATCTTTTGACTCTTTCGTAAGGGCAAGCAATTGTTCGCGGTCGGCATCTTGCGGTAATACTTCATCTTCTCGCCAGACATTCTCCATCTCAAAAACCTGATAAGTCGGCTCGACCTTTTCAGTGTCCAATTGGTCTAATTGCGAAATATACTTTATAATTCCCTCGAGATCTGCTCCTAGAGAGCCAATTTCCTTTTCGCTCAAAGAAAAATCTGACAAATCAGCCAAATGAATAATATCCTCGCGTTTTATTTCCATATTATAATTATACCAGTTATCTAACGTTTTTGAATAAGATTTTCTTGAAATAATCAATAATCGGCTTAACTTCTTTAATATCCAAGAAATAACTCGCCAAAAGATATGCGATTGATGAGACCGCAGCAATTAACAAGAATTTCGGAATTGTAATCACAAGCGAAACGTCAGTCGCCATCAAAGGAATAAACTTCGTCATCGAAAAAGCCACACAGCCAGCAACTAAGGTCGCAAACACCATACGTAAAACCCCTTGCCAAAATCCACGCGTCAATAATTCTCCTTTGGCACGTTTTTGCAATATATATAATAATATGATTATCTCGATAATTGCTCCAATTGACTGCGCTAGACCAAGTCCGTCTACGCCCCAACCAATCAAATAAAACCAAATCGATACAATAATCGTGAGCCCAATCGCAAAAATCGAGACAAAGAACGGCGTTTTGGTATCCTGGAAAGCGTAAAATCCGCGCGAAGCAATATGAAATACCGAGCGAGCAAAAATCGCAATACACAAAACACCAAGCACTGACGCAATCGTACCGTTGCTATCGTTATTACCGATATTAGAAATAAAGCTCGTTACATAACCTCGCGTAAAGAATGCAATCACAGACACTGGCAGCGCAATCCAAATAATCATGCGTAGAGCCTGTCGGAAAGTTTTATAAAATTCCTTTTTATCTCCAGCACCTAGTTCCTCAGTCAGTTTTGGGAAGAAAGCCGTCGAAATCGCCACTCCAATCAAATTCACCGGCATTTGATGAAGTGTTGAAGCCTGATTAAATGACCTGACTGCGCCAGCTCCCATTCGTGAAGACAGGTTCGTATTTACGATACCGTTAATATAGTCCATTCCCTGATCCATCGAACGAGCTGGCAGTAGTTTTAAAATCGAGCGAAAGCCTTGATTCTTCCAATGGATTTTGAACTCGTAATCCATCCCAAGGCCGAATAAACCAATCAAAGACACGATTAATTGCATGATTGCACCAAGAATTACGCCAATCGCCACACCCATGATGCCGCCATCGAATATCTGCCAACCAAACAAATTTATTCCGCCAGTAAACCATGTAATACCAATGATGATGCCGATATTATATATAGCGGGCGCAAAAGCATAGAATACAAACCTACCCACCGCTTGTTGAACAGAAGTCAGAACGGTTGCAATCGAAAACAGAAATGGATTAATCGCGATCACACGGGTCATATTAATTGCAAGCACCATACCAGACTCATCTAAACCCGGGCTAACCACATAGCGAATCAAAGGATCGGCAAAAATCATAATTAAAATACTAGCAATCAAAGTCAGAAGCGCCATTAGATTAAGCACGCTAGAAGACAATTCCCATGCAGATTTTTTATTACCTGTCGCTAGCCTTTGATTAAAGACTGGTACAAAAGAGACTGCCAGCGCTCCGGAGGTCAGAATGAAAAACATGAAATCTGGAATTGTAAATGCAGCAGTATAGGCGTCAATACCCGTTGGGTAAGTGCCTAAATAATAAGAATTAAGCAGACGATCGCGAAAAAGTCCAAGCAGTGCCGAAATTAGAGTCGAAGACGCCAAAACCAACGCTGCAGACTTAACTGACAGCCTCATATTTGCAAGCTGAACAACCGAACGAAACTTAAATCGCCGCATATATATTATTGTAGCATAAAGTTGATTTTCTTTACATTTTCAAAACAATAATGCTATAATGAATACATGGCAAAAAAGAAGAGTGTGGTCATTTTGCCGTCAAAGTCCAAGAAGACGGCGAAAAAGTCCAAAAAATCATCTAAGAAGAATATGAACTTATACTCAAGTTTGAGTTATAATTATCGATCAAAAAAGGAGGCAAATTCACGTCGTCGCGCCGAAGAGCTAGCCAAGCTACCAAAAGAACCCGTTAAAAGGTTTTTTGCTAGGCTACATCCCAAGCGTGTTTTTAAATGGTGGTTTTCTTGGCGTGGCCAAAAAGCTATTCTCAAATTCCTTGCCGCCTGTGTCTTAATCGGCATTATCTTCATTGGCGGCCTATTCCTTTATTATAAAAAAGATCTCGATGAAATCCGCTTAGACGAAATGACCATTTCTGAAACCGTCAATACCTATCTAGATCGCAACGGCGAATTACTCTGGAAAGATACCGGTAGTGACGATTATCGTTTAGTCGTAGATGGCGAAGAAATTTCAGACTACATGTATAAAGCCACTATCGCCATTGAAGATAAAAATTTCTACAATCACCCCGGAGTAGATTTTGGCGCTCTAATTCGTGCCACAATTTCTACCTTAACCGGCCACGGTGTCCAGGGCGGTTCCACACTCACTCAGCAATTAATCAAGCAAGTATATTTTTCTGACGAAGCTCAAAGTGAAAACCGCGGTGGCCTGACGCGCAAAATCAAAGAATTGATTCTTGCTATCGAGCTTGAAAAAATGTATTCCAAAGATCAAATCCTTACCATGTATTTAAATCAATCCCCTTACGGTGGTCGTCGCAATGGAGTCGAGTCTGCAGCACAAACTTATTTCGGTAAGCACGCCAAAGAGCTTACCCTTGCAGAATCTTCATTACTGGCTGCCATCCCCAACAACCCGGGTGTACTCAACCCGTATAATATATATGGTAATGAATGGTTGATTGAGCGTCAGCACAAAGTACTAGACGACATGGTTTCCATGGGATATATTACTTCTGATGAGGCAAAAGAAGCCAAAGAAGTGGCAATTCTCGACACTATCCAACCAGAATCAAGTCAATACGAAGGCATGTTGGCCCCGCATTTTGTCCTAGAGGTCAAAAAACAACTTGAAGACAAATACGGCATCCAGACTATGCGTGCTGGTGGTTGGACTATCAAGACCACCCTTGATTACCGAGCACAAAAAATTGCCGAAGATGCTATCAAGGTCGGTCAAGCCCACACCTACAAGAACCGTAGCGATAATATCGCACTAGTTTCGGTTGACGTTGAAACTTCTCAAGTGGTTGCGATGGTCGGCTCAGTTGATTTCTTTAATGCTGAATACGGTGAATTAAACGTAACTACTGATTCCCTCATCGAGCCAGGTTCTTCAATTAAGCCCATTCTAGACTATTCACCGCTCTTTATGCAACGCGAAGGCATCAACTATGGCCCAGGTTCGATTTTGAAAGACGAGAATATCGATAGGATTTATTGCGCCGGCGCTTCGCGTGGGTGTACAATGACAAACGCCACCAACACGTTCTATGGTAACGTTACTATTAGGTTCTCGCTTGGCCACTCACTCAACATCGCGGCAGTAAAAGCTCTATATATTAATGGCATCGACAATTCTCTAGAAGTTGCGCACGCGTTAGGTGACAAGACCTATTGCGATGGACGTGAGGGTTACGGCCTTTCAATCGCAATTGGTTCAGGTTGTAACGTTCGTATGGTAGAACACGCTAATGCATACGCTTCGCTTGCGCGTGGTGGCTCCTACAAGGACCTTGCCTACGTTCTTGAGATCAAGAATTCTTCTGGTGAAGTAATTGATACCTGGACAGATTCTGAAGGCGAGCGCGTAGTCGATGAACAAGTCGCCTACATGGTTTCTAGTATTCTTAGTGATCGCTCGGCGCGTTGGTTTAACAACGACGGTTTCGTAGTTCCAGATGTTTGGACCGCCACCAAGACCGGTACCACTACTACTTCAAATGCTTCCGTCACTAAGGACTCCTTAATCGAAAGTTATTCTACCGCCCTTTCAACCTTTGTTTGGAACGGCAATCACGACGGTTCCGGCCTAGCCTCCAACTCTAACGACATCGTACGTTACACTGTTGGCAATTACATGGAACGCGTTCACAAAGAGGTTTACGAACCAGATGGCAAATGGCACTTTGGCGATCAACCAGCCAAACCAGCCGGCATTCAGACTCTAACCATTAATGGCAAGACAGATATTTGGCCAAGTTGGTTTAATGCATCCAAAAATTCTGGCGTCGCCAAAGAAACTCTCACTTTCAATAAATACAACCATCTTTTAGCAGCTGCTTGTACTCCGGAAGATTACAAAGTATCAATCGAAGTCACCAAGACCACTGATCCTATGACCGGCAATGACGTTTATAGCGTCCCAGAGCCATATGATCGCAATCAAAACGACACTTGTGATTACGAACCGCCTCGTCTATCACTATCAGTTAGTGGTGAAAGTATAATCGCTACCATCCGTCGTGGCACCTATGACATTACTGGCTATACACTTTATATTGATGGCACCGAAAAAGGCGGCATTTCTCTAGGCGGCGATGGCACTATTCGCGGATACAAATTAAATGGCACTGAGACTTCCGTTCGACTCGTAATATCCGATTCAGCAGGCTATTCTGCAACTGGCGAAATGACACTCACTCCTACTAAGCCAACCACACCAAGCACAGAAACCCATAGCAGGCCTTAGCTCTTAGCGATTTTAGCAAAAACAATTCTACCCGCAGAAGTTTCGTGAAATCTCACAAATTCTACAGTCACTTCCTTTCCGATTTTATTTGAAGCCTTATCAACTACTACCATTGTCCCATTTTTAAGATGTCCCACGCCCTGACCACGATTTGAGCCTTTTTCAGTGATTTTAAGTCGAATTTTCTCACCAGGTAAATATTCCGTACGTACTGCAAGAGCTAAGTCATTAATGTTTAATGTTTCAATTTTTTCCGCCTCAGCGACTTTTATTAGGTTGAAATCAATTGTCATTACTGCGCCCTTATTTTCTTTGGCGAGTTTTAATAATTGTTCGTCTACTTTTTTGATATCATCACCATCGTCAAATATTTCCGTATTTACTTCAATTATGCGCTCTAATTCGGCGACATTACTAAGTCCAGCCCTCGCACGACTACGTTTTTCATTATCCTTGCCGTCTGCGAGCAACTGCAATTCCCTTAATACGCTTTTTAGAATAATCAAATTGCCATCAATGAACCCCGTTCTCGCAATATTTAATATACGCCCATCAATCAGTACCGAAGTATCAACATAAATCTTCCGGCTACCGCTTCGTATCGGCTTGTATTTTTTTATCATAATAAATGTTGTTTCCGCCAAAATAGCGAGTGTAATAAATATAATAATCAAATCCATGCCAAAATTATATCAAATCTGTGCCGTATTTTATAGCGTGTAAATGGTTTTGCGCCAAAACAGTCTCATATTTTCGCACTAAATCACTGCGTCCAAGAACTCTCGCGATGTCGATTGTAAGATCGTATCTCGATGCGCCATTTCGTCGTAGCATCTCGAAAGGAGTTGTGGTTGAACCTTCCTCGCAAAAACCATGCACCCGTAGACGCTTCCTGGCTGTGTAGTTTTCTAGGATGTTTTCCAATGTTTCAGGCCAGCCATGAAAATTCGCCAGAATAGGCTTATCTGCAGTAAATAACTCCATGAACCTTTCCTTTGTTAATTTGCGATCACAGGTCCCTATCGCGCGATAGCTCAAAGCGCCAATACCGACAAACCGAAGTTTAATACTAGGCAAGTCTTCTTTTAGTATTTTAATTGCCTCAATTGTCTCGCGCGTCGGAATATCTCCCGCTGCCGTTAACACAAAATCCGGATTCTCGTCGGAAGCAAATTCAAAAATCGACGCCCCACCATTATCGAGTTGGTATTTTGCATGATGCGAATCAATATATCTTGGCATCTCATTCTTATTAAATGTTGTAAGATTTACAACATTCTTAGATTTTATCATATATTTAAACGCTTCTTCGGCCGCCACGTCATCAACTGGGAAAATACAATTAGCTAGGCTTGCCGGATGTGTCAGAAGTTGCGATATCAGTGCTGGTGATTGATGGGTAAAACCATTATGATCTTGTCGCCAACAAGTTGAAGTGGATAGTAGGTTTACGGCTGGAATTGGTTTTCGCCACGTTACGTTCTTTGATTGCTTAATAAATTTAATTTGTTGGAGCAGTTGCGATGTAACAATTGGCAAAAATGCTTCATAGCTTCCCATCATCGCCGGCTCGCCATTCATTAAATGGCCCGTCATCACGCTGAAAAGGACATTTTCCGACAACATTTCTACTATGCGTCCATTCGAGCTTTCTGGCAAATCCCATGGCCTTTGCTCCAGTCCCCAGGCTCGTTTTTCGACTTCAAAAATTTTATCAAACTTATTCGAAGTAGTTTCATCTGGTGAAAAGAAATAAAAACGTGGGTTTTTTGTTAACTCTTGCGCCAATAGCTCGCCAATTCTCTCGGCCGGTGAATAGCTTTCTGCTCCTGGGTTTTCGACGCGCTTAATCATGCACCACCTCCTTGAAAAGCTCGACAAAATTATATGATTTCAGCCACTCTTCGAGCCTTCGCAACTCTTCTTCGTCCGTTTTCGGGCTTTTAAGCGGAATCTGGTGAGCTTCTTGGTGTCGATTAGGTCCGCCAAATCCTTTTTCTGTCTCCAAAACATAAAACGGCAATTCGACCTTTCTAGAAAGTGCATTCTGGAATTCTTCGGGCTTTTCTCCATCAATCCAAACTGGTGTAAAACCAAAACCACGCAACAACTCATTTAATTCTCTCTCGGATTTTCGCGCATAAAGTGACGGTGCCGATATCTTATAGCCATTAAGATGTAAAATCGGCAACACCTTCCCGTTATTAGTTCCCTCGAGCAAACGAGCAAGATTCAAAGAGTCTATTGCCGTGGCAGTCTCTAATTCGCCGTCGCCGATTAATACAGCAATGGTCTTTTCGGGATGCCCTAAGGTAACTCCATAGGCATTGGCAAGGGCATACCCTAATTCTCCCCCCTCAGTAATAACGCCAGGCGTCATTGGGCTTGCATGGCTAGGAAAACCATCCGGCCAAGAAAAATTCCTGCAGAGGTATTCTAGGCCAGCCTCGTTCAAAGTTGCTCTGCCATCAATCTTTTTTAATTCACCATCTAGCCAAAGATTAGCCTGCAGAGCAGGATAACCATGTCCCGGCCCCAAAACAAATGAAAAATTATTATCATCACTAAAAAATGTCTTAAGGTTAGCATATGCTACATTTATTCCGTGACAAGTCCCCCAATGTCCAAGTAGGCGCGGTTTAATATCATCAGCTTGAAGTGGTTTATTTAATAGAAAATTATCTTGTAGATAAAGTTCTGCTACACATAAATAATCGCACAAATCAATGCGATTTTTAATTCTCATAGTTTCCGCAATGCCCACCGCACTCATAACTAAATTATATCATAAATTCTTTAATTCTCTCAATCTCGTCTCGAAGTGCTGCCGCTTTTTCGAACTCCAAGTTCGCTGCCGCAAGTTGCATTTCAGAAGACAATTGCTTGACTAGGCCCGGCAACTCGTCTTTCGGTACCCGTTTGATATCAAGCTTGTTTGCTTTTTCTTTTTCTGGGATAATTGCGCGAAGCCCAGCACTAACTTCTTTTTGGATTGAATGCGGCGTGATGCTGTGTTTTTCATTATATTCTTTCTGAATCTCGCGTCTACGGTTGGTTTCCGAAATCGCCTTCTCCATGCTTTCGGTGATGTAATTCGCATACATAATGACTTTTCCTTCCTCATGACGCGCAGCACGCCCAATCGTCTGGATTAATGCGGATTCAGAGCGCAAGAACCCTTCCTTATCCGCATCTAGTATCGCCACCAAGGAAACTTCTGGCAAATCCAATCCTTCACGCAACAAATTAATACCAACTAATACATCATAAACCCCTTCACGTAAATCTCGCAAAATATCGCCACGCTCCAAAGTATCAATATCCGAATGAATGTAGGCCGTCTTAACTCCTCGTTCCTTCAGATGATCTGTCAAATCTTCCGCCATTCGTTTCGTGAGAGTAGTTATTAAAGTACGCTGCCCTTTAGCGATGCGCCGGTCAATTTCCTCCATCAAATCATCAATTTGCCCATCAGAGCTTCGAACTTCAATCTCTGGATCAAGCAACCCAGTTGGGCGAATTACTTGCTCTGCCGGTTTTGGAGATACTTCTAGCTCGTATTCGCCTGGTGTAGCAGAAACATAAATCGCCTGGTTGATTCTTTTCTGAAATTCGCCATAAGTCAACGGTCGGTTATCTAGCGCTGAAGGCAAACGAAATCCGTGTTCTACCAGACTCATTTTTCTAGCATGGTCACCATTATACATTCCGCGCACTTGTGGTAAGGTCATATGGGACTCGTCCACAATTAATAAAAAGTCTTTCGGAAAAAAGTCTAACAAGGTAGACGGTGGCTGGCCCGGCGCTCGTCCATCCAAATGTCTTGAATAATTCTCAATTCCCTTTACAAAACCAGTTTCTTTTAACATTTCTAAGTCATATTTAGTGCGCTGACTCAATCTTTGCGCTTCAAGATATTTTTGATGCTTTTCGAAATATTTTAGACGTTCATCAAATTCAGCCCTAATCGTCACCAATGCTTTTTCTAATTGGCTCATAGGCGTTGCGTAATGAGTATTCGGAAAAATATGTACGCTTTCGGGCTGCTCTCGCACTTCAAAAGTCAGCGGCTCGACAATTTTAATTTCTTCTAAAGTATCAAAACCAAACTCAAAGCGATATGCATATTCGCCATTTGCAGGGTACAAATCAATTGTATCTCCCATTACTCGGAAGTTCCCACGCTCAAAGGCCAAATCGTTTCGATGATATTGCATATTAACGAGCTTTTTGATGAAATCAAGTTGCGACAAATCACCGTTACGAGTCGCTTCAAACGACATTTCTAAATAATTATCTGGCGAACCAATACCGTAAATACAAGATACCGATGCTACTACAATCACGTCGCGTCGCGACAAAAGTGCCTCAGTTGCGCCATGTCTCAAGCGGTCAATTTCATCATTGATCGCGGAATCTTTTTCAATATATGTATCAGTTGAGGCAATATATGCTTCTGGCTGGTAATAATCGAAATAACTAACAAAATAATGTACTTCATTTTCTGGGAAAAAATCTCGGAATTCAGAATACAGCTGCGCCGCCAAAGTTTTGTTATGTGCCAAAATCAAAGTTGGTCGCCCAGTCTGTTCGATAATATTTGCCATTGTAAAAGTTTTACCAGAGCCAGTCACGCCCAATAAAGTCTGCTCATGTACGCCAGAATTAATTCCCGCAACGAGCTGTTTAATCGCAGAGGGTTGGTCACCTGTCGGCTGATATTTTGAAACTAATTTGAATTTAGCCATATCTATTATTATATCACGCTAAATTATTATATAATATATGCATGAAATACACCGTTACTGTAAAGCCAGGCAGTTCTCAAGAAAAAATCGTTGAAATCTCCCCAGGCGAGATTACGGTATATCTTCGCGCCAAGCCACACGACGGTGAAGCCAATGTTGCTCTTATTAAGATGTTAGCCAAGCATTTTAAGATTCCAAAAACTACCATCAAAATTATCCGCGGCTCAAAGTCGCACCACAAAACAATCGAATTCTAGATAGCTCTAATTAACGGGAACGGCACCGCCTCGCGCCCAGAAACGCCCTCGAGCAACCAGAAATTTCGCTCTGAATTGCCCCATCCACAAGCTGGCGGCATACCATATTCCAACATCTCAACAAAGTCCATATCTAACATTTGGGCTTCTTCGTCACCCGCATCGCGAGCGGCTTGCTGCTCTTTAAATCTTTCTAGCTGATCTAATGGGTCGTTTAATTCCGAGAAACCATTCCCCATTTCTGTGCCAGCAATTACTGGATGAAATCTTTCAGTCACCAACGGGTTTTCAGTGGACTTTTTGGCCAAAGGCGAGAGCGATAATGGTTCCTCAATCAACCAATAAGGTCCCGCCGAAGTTTTGCGGATAAGTTTCCAGATGTGATCGATGAGGTGAGGTGTTGTCATATCAAAATTCGACTCCACGCCATTTTCTTTTAAGATTCTTATTAATTGTTCTCGGTCTGGATTGAATACATCCACGTCAAACTTCTCTTTTAGCAAATCAGCATATTTGTACCTAGGCCACTCTTGATCTAAATCAATTTCAAATCCACCCACATTAAATTTCAAAGTCCCCCAAGTCTCCTTAGCGACGTATTTCGTCATTTCTTCATAAAACTTCATACCGTCTTCGTAGTTTTCGTATGCCGCATATGCCTCAAAAGCAATATGCTCTGGCAAATGTTCATCATCTACGCCTTCATTGCGAAATCTCGGCCCGATATCGTAAACTTTTTCAAATCCACCGCCTAGCAGACGCTTTAGCGGTAGCTCATGCGAAATACGTAGATAAAAGTCTTCATCTAGCGCGTCCATATGTGTGACAAATGGCTGCGCATCCGCACCACCAGTTGTGTGTTCGAGAACAGGTATATTGATTTCTATATATCCGTGAGAGTTCATAAAATCGCGCGTAGCTTGCCAAAATTTAGACCTGCGCACTAACCTTTCTCGCACTTCTGGATTTACATTCATATCGACGTAGCGTCTACGATATCGCTCTTCTTTATTCGTGAACTTTTCTGGCAATGGACGTAAAGTTTTGGTCAATAATCTGACGAAATCTGCGAATACCGAAATCTCGCCTGTTTGCGACTTATCTACGACACCATTAGCCTCAATAAAATCACCGATATCGAGCAACTTAACTTCTTTTGCGCCAAACAAACCTTCATGCGACTCGTCGGATGCTTTCATAAAGATTTGTACTTCGCCAGAATAGTCACGCAATTTCAAAAATACTAGTTTTCCAAACGAGCGGATCGCCACAATTCTTCCCGCGATGCAAACTTCTTGACCTTGTTTCTCGTCAAAGTGGTTCACCACATCAGCAATCAAGGTATTTCGTTCCGATTTCGACGGGTACGGCTCAATTCCGCGCTCTCGAATCTCCGATAGCTTTTTTAATCTCTCATTTCTATAATCTTCCAGTAACATGAGTATAGTATAACATAAAAAAAGCAGAAAAGCATCCTCAGAGGCACAAGCTCAACAAAATGGCTTTAAGTGCGTCTAGAAGGTGCTTTTACTATTCTACTTCAAGAATTTTAACTTTTTTACCGTTAAACTCTATTTCATCACCAGCTTTGCGCCCGAATACTGCCTTACCAATTGGAGACTCATTTGAAATTTTTCCCTCCAACGGGTTTGCCTCAGTAGGGCCAACCAAGGTATATTCGACTTTTCGTCCGCCCATATTTAGCTTTACCAAAGCCCCGAGTACTGCTTTCTCTTTTTTGCCACCACGGATTATCTTGGCGCTCTTCAAAAGCTCTTGGATTTCCAAAATACGTCCTTCAGCGACTTTTTGTTCATTTCTTGCCGAACTATATTCTTCATTTTCTGACAAATCACCAAAAGATCTTGCCGTTGCAATCTTTTCTGCGATTACTGGGCGATTCTTGATTAATTCTTCGAGTTCTTGCTCTAAATTCTTTTTTCCTTCGGCGGTCAGATTTACAGTTTTCTTTATCATAAAAACTCCAACTTATATTAAAGTCTAGACAAGTTTACTTGAAAAACATAAAATAGTCAATATCTAAAGTTCACTAATTTTGACAAACCTAGTTTCGCCTGTTCGACGATCTGTTATCTCTGCTTCATCATTAGCCAAAGTCTTGTCTGACACTACGATTCGATATGGAATTCCCATGAGTTCTGAGTCTGCGAATTTTTCTCCTGGACGTAAATCTCTGTCGTCAAACAAAAATTCTTCTTCGCGGTCATGATACAACTCTTCCGCGCGAGCCAAACCTTTTTCGCCTATACCCACTAAGTAATACTTAAATGGCGCTATTGCTTCTGGCCAGACCAAACCCTTTTCGTCGGCAAATTTTTCGACAATTACCCCCATAACCCTTGATACGCCAATTCCATAACAACCCATATAAACGGTCTGTTGTTCATTTTTATCGTTAATGAATTTTAATCCCAAAGGTTCAGAGTATTTAAATTTTAACTTAAAGATATTACCCACTTCGGCAGCAGTAGTTTCGGTCAAATCGTCACGAGACACATTCAGATCCGTCAAAACTTCATCCGTCAGAACCTCTTTGTTTAGTACGACAGATTTATCCTTATTGTAATAAACTGTATCTTCACCTACGGGTAAGAAGGTCTGGAATTCGTGCGAGTATTTAGAAAATATCCCGCCGCTTGCAAATGTTTCAAACGTGCAGTCGCCAATACCCAATCTTTCAAAAATCCGTCCGTATGCTTTTTCGGCTTCGCCATAAAATCTATCTAAATCCTCCTCGGAAGTATGAAAGCTATAAAGATCTTTCATCAAGAATTCGCGTCCGCGTAAAATTCCAGATTTTGCCCTCAGTTCATTTCTAAATTTAGTCTGAAATTGATAAAGATAAAGCGGTAAGTCTTTATAACTAGAGATGTAATTCTTTAGCATATTGACGATTGGCTCTTCGTGTGTAGGCGCCAATCCCAAAACACCACCAGCAGTTAGTTCGGTTTTGAACCAAATATCGACTTCTTGATCGCTGAATCGGCCAGTTTTTTCCCATAACTCCGGATTTTGTAAAGTCGAAAGCAGAACCTCTTCACAGCCGATATTGTTTAATTCTTCTCTAATAATGCCTTTGATATTTTCAATTACGCGAAGACCAAGTGGTAAATAATCATATACTCCAGCTAATTCCTTGTGGATGTAACCAGCCCGAGTCAATAATGCCCCATTTGCCGCTACCTCGTCTTTTGGCGCCTCACGTAATGTTTTGATAAAAGTCTTCGATAATCTCATAGTAATAATATTATACCATATTACCCGATACCAAGCACGAAGAGAGCGTAGAATGCTATCCCATTCTTGAGCATATGCAGTAATATCCCGGCATAAATTGTTCCAGTTATTTCTCTAAGCCCGCAGAGAATAATTGACATTGCGAATACGTTTACACCCACGTTCCACTGTCCATGCAAAACACCAAACAATATAGATACAAGCAGAATCGAAATTAGCATTGACGCCCAATCCGGCAAGCATTTCAATAATTGGTTACGCATTCTACCATATAGCCATCCCCGGAAAATAATCTCTTCAGCAATTGGCGCTAGTACGACCAGCGTAACAAAAGCAACAACCCTGTCAAAGCCAGAAGCTAAAACGTTAAAACCGACGTCTTGGGCTTGTTCGACATCAAACCACGGAAACAAACTAAAGACCCACATAAAAGCTGCCGCCAACAAGAAATAAGCAAAAAACCCAATCGGCGCTAGTCCAATGTCGGTCCAAGTCGGTAGACCCTTTAGACCGATTGTCTCGCGTTCCCTAGTCTTTTTAATTAGTTTTAAAGGCAAAATAATCAACAAGAGTGCAAGAGAGTACGACAAGGCCGCAAATACACCGCTCCAAATTGGTCTTTCGAAATTGTCTGCTCCAACTATAAATACTAATAAAGTGCCTATCGCAAATTGCGATACGATTACTGAGGCCGCCACCCAAGTCGTCATTAAAAAAACTTTGAGCGCAACCATCCACCCCTGTTTTTTCGGAAGTTCCGTACGCGCTTTCTTGGTGGTGTCTTTTTCGGCCATTAATTAGCTATCCTAATAATATCTAAGATTGTTACAATTACAATCAAAGCCAAAAGCACAATGAACGCTCTCGATACAATTCGTTCCTCGATTTCTTTTGTTAGCTCCTTTTTACGGAGTTTATAAATCACGATCAAAAGCCATCTACCACCGTCCAAGGCCGGGATAGGAAGTACGTTCATACAGGCTAGCGAAACAGAAATCAATGCTGCCAAAAATGCCAAATTAGTAGGTCCAGCCGCCGTAAAGGCTGGAAAGAGCTCACCGATAATCCCAACAGGCCCAGCTACTGAATCTCCTACGGATGAAATCGCTTCTTGTCCGCTTTGGCGTACGTCAGAATCAAAGCTAAATTGTGAACCAACTCCAGTGATCAAGTCCCACAGCATAATACCAACTCCGCGGAAGGTCTCTCCCGTAAGTTGCAAGGTCAACCCAGCTCCTACAATTGGCGCCGACCAAGTTGAGTACGACAAAGCCTGTGAGCTAGCCATCGTTACTCCTAGTAAATATTCAGATTCAGCAGGATTTAACACCACTGGTAAATCTTGATTGATTATGTCTATTCGACAGTCTTCGGCACAATCGCATTCAGGACATTCTTCTAGGCAACAGCCCACTTTGCCTTCTCGTCCAATCGTATATGTCACACCCTCACCAGCATGTGCTTTGTTATAATCCGTGATGTCGCTCGCATGAGTCATTTCTACGCCGTCAATTGCAATAATATAATCACCGGCCTTTATCCCCGCTTCTTTTGCCGGTGAGTCATCCGCAACCTCCGCTACTCTTACCGGTGTGGCATTTGTCCTGGTATCTGCTGGTACCGTGAATTGTCCTTCCAGGAACTCTGGCATACCCGTCCAAGCTAGAATTGTAAAAATCACGAAAGCGGCTAGCCAGTTCATCGTGACGCCAGCAAACAAAATTTTGGTTTTTGACCAAAAACTAGCCTTCCCGAATGTTCCAGGACGCTTATCGGCGGCCGATTCCCCGTCCATTTGACAAAAACCGCCAATCGGCAGCCAGTTCAAACTAAAAACCAAGCCTTCTTGCGGCTTTTTCCAATCCTTTCGGGGGATTTTCTTCCATTTCTTGGTTTTGGGGTCTTTTACCCAGGCGACTGCACGCGGGGGAAAACAAATCCCAAATTCCAAAACTCTGACGCCATTTCTTCGTGCGGCAATAAAATGCCCCAATTCATGAATAGTGACCAGAAACATTAATACAAGTAGCCCTACGACTACGCCAACAAAAATATCCATAACCTTATTATACCATTATTTACCAAATCTTCGATTACGTTTTTCGTATTCTTTTAGAATCGCGTCAATATCATCACCCTTCATCTCAGGGAAATATTTGTCAATAAACATCAGTTCCGCGTAAGCTACTCGCCACAGCATAAATCCACTAATTCTTTTTTCGCCACTAGTTCTTACCAACATATCTACGTCTGGTATCTCGGGATGATATAAATGTTTGCGAATGGTTTCTGGCGTAATTTCCTTATCTGCTTTTAATGCTTTGTTTGCGGCGTCAGCAATTTCTTGTTCTCCGCCATAGTTGAAACAAAAACAAACGGTCGTCCCAGTGCATTTTTCGGTAATTTTCTCGGCTTTTTCGCCCAAGGAGGTCAAAGTAGGATTAACTTTTCCGCGCATTCCTAATATCAATAAACGAATATTGTTCTTTGCCATCTTTTCGGCCATTTGTAGGATTTTGGTCTCAGCTAACTTCATGATATAGTCGACCTCTTTCTTTTCGCGTCCCCAGTTCTCTGTGCTAAAAACGTAAAAAGAAAGATATGGGATTTCGGCCTTAGCCGCAGCTTTAATCAGCTCCTCAATGGTCTTTAAACCTTGCCGATGTCCTTCGATTTTTGGTAAACCCCTTGCTTTAGCCCAACGACGATTACCGTCAGCGATAATTCCTAGATGCTTTAGTTCCATATTTACCTTATAACTTCATTATTTCGTCAGATTTGCTCTTAAATGCGGCGTCAACTTTGTCATTGAACTCTTTGGTCAGCTCGTCAATTTCTTTCTCGGCGCGCTTTTTGACGTCCTCACCCATCTCGGTGGCAATCTTCAAAGCCTTTCTCGCATCTTCGCGTACATTCCTGATTGCGACCTTAGCTTCCTCGACTTTTGTCGAAGCACTTTTGACAATTTCCTTTCTTCGCTCCTCGGTAAGTGAAGGAATCGGTACGCGAATCACACGGCCGTCATCTGCCGGGTTAAGCCCTAATGACTGATCGCCCCTAATTGCTTCTGCGATAGATTTTATATTGGTCGGATCAAAAGGAGTCACTACCAAGAGGGTCGCGTCTGCCGCAGTTACGTTTGCTACTTGATTTAAAGGCATAAACTGTCCATAAGCTTCAACTTTGATACCAGCAAGCATATCAGGGTGTGCTCGCCCAGTACGAACCTTTTTCATCTCGTTATCAAAGCGCTCGACTACGCTTTCCATCTTTTTGCGTTCGTCTTTTGTGTCAAACATAATCACTCCTTAATTATATTTATATTATATCAAAAATCCGGCTCTTAAAGGCCGGATTTTATTACTTTTCGATTGTATCGTTAGCTTTGGCTTTTTTCTCGGCTTCTTTGGCGGCCTTCTTGGCTTTGTTTTCCAAAGCTTCCTTCATCTTGGCGGCCTTTGCGGCGCGAGCCTTAAAGCGGTCAACACGACCTTCGGTATCGATAATTTTTTCTTCGCCCGTAAAGAATGGATGAGAAGCCGAAGAAATCTGAATCTTTACCAATGGGTATTCTTTGCCGTCTTTCCACTTGATGGTGTCTTCACTTTTAGCAGTGGACTTAGTCAAAAATGAGAATCCAGCAGCCTCGTCGGAAAAAACGACATCACGATAATCTTTGGGGTGTAATTCTTTTTTACTCATAATTCCCGCCATTATATCAGAAAAATTAAAAAAAGTAAAGAAAAAGGCAGGTCAAAACACAACCTGCCTTTCTTAGACTACAAGATAGTGTCGATATCAGTGACAATTTCGTCGATAAAGCCGAGCTCCAAAGCGTCCTCTGGAAGCATATAATACTCTTCACGCTTCTTTTGGTTGTAAGTATCACTGTCCATCTTGCCGTGGCTACACTTCAAAACGTGAGGTTTTATCACCTCTTCTTCAATTCTCTTTTCGAACTCCATCCTGTCATGTAGCTTGTTCAGCGTTCCGCCGGCTATACCAAAGCCGTCATGAAGCAAGAACGTCGCATTCGGCAATGAAAAACGTTTTTTACCGGCAATACCGATCAAAAATGCCATCGAACTCCACTCACCCATATTAACGGTGTAAATCGGAGTCTTACTAAGTTCCATCATGGAAATCAGCGCAAAACCCTCATTAGTCTCGCCGCCCGGAGAATTAATGTAGAGCAAAATCGGCTCACGTTCTTCCGGCGGAATCTCCATATCCATCCGATTGTAATCGAGAATATCGTCGATCAAATTCGAAATCATGGAAGAATTTAAGAGCCCAACCTCGTCTTCGTCGACCGACAATATCTGTCCGTAAAGAAACAGCCTCCTTATCTCACGCGCGTTAATGCGCTCAATTTCCTCTATGGTACTACTTATGGCTATCGATATAGGCCAAGAGTTATCCGTAGTCATACACTACCTCCTTTTAAGTTGCGCCACCCTTATAAACAAATATTTTATCTATAATTCTTGTATTTTTCAAGCATATGTGATATAATTAAAACGTATATATAATTTAACGAAACAGTTTTTGGGAGGTTTCCTGTCGTGCTCGGCGCGTTCAAGTTCCCGAAAACAAAGAGAAAGGAAATCGTATATGGCAGTAAATGTCGATATGAAGGCTCTCTTAGAAAGCGGTGCTCATTTTGGTCACAAAACCAGTCGTTGGCACCCCAAGATGGCCCCTTACATCCACAGCAAGCGCCAAAATGCGCATATTATTAATCTCGAAAAGACCGTCAAGGGTCTAGAAAAGGCTTTGCCAAAAATCACCGACATCGTGAAAAATGGCAAAAAAGTTCTTTTCGTCGGCACCAAAAAGCAAATCAAAGACACCGTTAAGGAGATCGCCGAATCAGTCGAAATGCCTTACGTAACTGTGCGTTGGGTTGGTGGTACTTTAACTAATGTCGAAACGGTCAACCGCCAAATCAAGAAATTAAAGGACTTAGAACGACGTATGGCTTCTGGTGAGCTCGAAAATCGCTATTCCAAGCTTGAAGTCCAAAGATTCCAAGAAGAAATTGACGTCCTTAATGAACGCTACGGTGGTATCAAGGATATGACTGAGCAACCAGCTGCAATTATCATCGCTGACGCCAATGAAGAAAAGAATGCAATCAAAGAGGCCAAAGTCCTAAACATTCCGGTCTTTGCACTCGTCGATACTAACGTCGACCCAACCTTGATTGATTACGTAATTCCTTGCAACGACGATTCAATCAAAGCAACTAAATTAGTGCTCGGCTACTTTGCTGAAGCAATTAAAGAAGGTAAAAAATAGGAGGCAAAAATGGCTAAAAACGAAGTAACAATTGAATTAATCAAAAAATTAAAAGAGCTTTCTGGTGCTGGTCTTACTGACGCCAAAAAAGCCCTAGTCGAAGCCAAGGGTGATTTCGACAAGGCTCTGGAAGCTATGCGTAAAAAAGGTCTCACCAAGGCTGAAAAGCGTGGCGATCGCGAAACTCGCGAAGGCCTCATCGATGCCTATATCCACGATGGCCGTCTTGGTGCTATTGTCGAAGTCAACTGCGAAACCAGCTTCGTTGCAAAGACTGACGAATTCAAGACTTTGACTCATCAAATTGCCATGCAGGTTGCGTCGATGAACCCACTTTATGTTTCCGAGGATGACATCCCAGAAGAGGTTAGAAAAGCCAAAATTAAAGAACTAGAAGAAAACTTCAAAGGCCCAGAGAACATGAAGGACCAAATTCTTGAAGGTCAAATGAAAAAAGCTTTCTCTGACAAAGTTTTGATGAACCAGCCTTACATCTTGGACGATTCGAAGACTGTTGAACAATTCATCAAGGAGGCAATTGCCAAAACTGGTGAAAATATCACAGTTAGACAGTTCAAGAGAATAGAATTAGGTGTTACGGAATAATTAATAAAAAAACGAGTTAGAATCCATGTCTAACTCGTTTTTTAAGCACAATCAGGCGCCCCCGCAGTTTAAAGCGCCTGATTCTTGTAGAGTATAAAATTAGCTAATTAACGTCGTTTCTTTCTATCAGTCTTTCTTTCCTTCAATACAACCGATGCTCCCACTATCCCCACAATCGTAAATACCAAAAGTCCTGTTATCAAATAGTCCGTCTTCGACACATTTAGCGTTGCCATTATTCCACCAGTATTTGGTGCGTCTGCGTCAGAGCCACCTCCCGTATCAGGTACTTCAACTGGTCTATAGTTAAAGATCAGATCATATGGCTCTTGCAAAGGATTACCGTTTTCATCAAGCGCTGTCACCGCAATAATATATTTTCCAGCCGGCAAATTCGTTTCGCTAAAAGGAATAACTACATTCTTTCCTGGTTTTGCGACTTTTATTGGCGATAGCTCTGTGATCAAGTTCCCATCCAAATCGTAAACATTCAATTCCAGTGTATCAATATCCAAACTACTTATTTCATAATTCAAGCTTACATCTGCATCTCCAGTCTCCTCGTCTTCCTCCACGGCAGCCGTAACCGGAAGATACGAAACCTTTACAGAATCTTTATGCGTTACTCCATCTTTCCCTTCGCCAATTACGCGAATAATGTAGTCACCAAATCCATATCCAAAGTCATCAAAGTTAAAGCTAGCCGTATCTGTACCATATCCTTCACTCGGCGTAAACGTCTTTATTGTAATAGGCGGCTCTGTCGTTCCGTCACCATTTACATATTCTATTGTCACTGTCGCTTGGTTGACGTTGTCGTAATTATATGTGACTGTTTGCTCCGGCCCAGTGAAAATCGTTTCGTTTTCGGGGTCGGTGACATAAATATTGGCGTCAGCACTGACTACCCTCACCACTACGGTGTCAGTCACGCCTGAGACTGCCTGAGTTATTGGTACCGGTACAAAAGCTGCAAAAGCCGTCATTGCAGCTACTACGACCAGTCCAAGAGTACCCAGGACTTTTTTGTGTGCCTTTTTCATACTCTACACTCTCTTTATTTAATGTTTTTATTTTGGTTCTGTAAAGACTCGCTCGCAACGAGTATGCCTGCTAGACAGCCAATCTAGCACGACGTTCTTTACGTCTCCTAATCCCTATTATAATCCAAACCACAAGAATTGTCAATAGGATTATGGTTATAAGTAGGATTATTGGGGAAAAGATAAATACTACTCTATCAATCGTCTCTGTTTCTTCTCCCGCGGTCACCGTCCAAGTCAATTTGTAAACCCCAAAACCAGGAGTATCCTTCCATTCATCTTCCACTATCCTTTCGGACTCTGGAATCACCGAAACTATTCCATTAGATGTTTCATAAGTTGCGCTACCTATTATTGGTTCAACTTTAAGTTTGCCAACAGCATTAAAATCTACATTTCCAGTATTCTTGACCTTTGCAGATGCATAATAACCGCTTCGATTGTTCCCCTCACTATCCTTGCCACCCTGCTTAATCTCTAAGTTAGATATTTCGGCTCCAATAGTCACTTCGCCCTCAGAAGAATGACCATAAATAATCATTCCGGCGCTAGCTTCGGTGCGAATACCGCTTGCAGTAGTCGTGTTGCTAACGGTTTGAGCAAAAATCACCGCATACTGACCACCGGCCGGAATATTGCTAGGCGTTGTTACGCGATAATTAATATCTATGGTCCCATGTCCTGGCACTGTCAAGCGTGGACGTTCGACGTAGTTGCCAGAATCGTCCATGATTGTAATCCAACGCGCAATTTGAGTAAAATTGTTTTCATGATTAAAGCCAAGTTTATAAAGGTCATCATCTTCGGAATAAACATAAGCATAAGGAGCGGCATAGGCTTCAATTGTTAGTTCATTTTCACCATCATTTTTGAATTTAAATGAACTTTCATAAACTGAATCAGAACTAATTTGCATAGTCCTACTAGAAGGTTCCAAACTAATACTAGTACCGGTGGAAGTATTGGCTTCCTCTTCGTCGGCATAGGTACTATTAGCCAAGGCTCCAAAACTAAATAATGTAATCAAACTGAAAATCAGCGCACCCTTTGCAAATCTTTTCATTTACCTCCTTATATAACTGATGCGCGCCGGCAACGCCCGCGCGTCCGTTTTTTGATGGACGACCAAGTCCATTCGAGCTTGGTGCGCGCGACTGGACTTGAACCAGCACAGCCGTAAATGTGGCCACTACCACCTCAAGGTAGCGTGTCTACCAATTCCACCACGCGCGCTTAAGATAATTATAACACAAATAATATAGTTATGGTGTTTTATTTTTGGTGGTTTTGTTTACCGCCCACTCTGTCACGTCAATAAAGCGATCGATTGGTGTAACGATTTTTACATCATTACTATAAGTTCGTACATTCTTATTGTAATAATAAGTCAAATTAGATTGATAAAGACCTATCGCTGGTACGTCGCTCACCCAATAGTCAAGAAAAGATTCATACTTCTTGACTCGAAGGGCTTCGTCGAGAGTGTCGCGCGCTCCAAGCAACAAATCATCTACTATATTATTGCGGTAATTTGACAGGTTCAACCCCGCAGTAGAAGTTTGCGACGAATGGTAATATGGTAACAAATCTGGTTCTGCGCCTAGCTCAATCTCATAGACTAAGATATCATAGCTTCGCTTAGCAATGACATTAGTAATAAAATCTTGATTCTCGTCATATGTCACTACGTCCGCCTCGACCCCAAGATTTTTCAATTCTTCTGCAATACTATTAGCCACATCTGGCAAATAGCCCGAATTTACTGTCGCAATCTCCAAATGAATAGGATTTCCCTCGCTAAGTTCAGCAATTTTAGCCTTTGCGGCTTCGGCATCAGTTGCTGGTATTTCTGGATATGCCGAAATAGGAATTTGCGTTTTAAGCAAAGGATAATATAGAGCTATCGTGTCAGGAGCCGCTGCTCGAATGTTTTCTTGATTTATGCCCTGCCTCACAGCCGCCCTAAAATCTTTCTCCTTAACCCAGTCTCGCTTCAAATTAAAGAATACAAATGCACCAGCATTAAGTGAAGAATCTTTTTTATAAAACTGTTTTGAACCTATTCTGTCGGCCTCCGCATCAGACAATTCGGCCGTGGCGCTAACCGAGCCAGAATTCACGGCATTAACGATGTCATCTTTATTTGCGAATGTATGAACAGCAAAAGAATTTAAGAGCGGACGGCCCTGGAAATAATCCAAGTTAGCCGAAAGGTAGAAAACCTTTTCATTGTTGCCCGGATTTGTTTGCAGGGCGTTATAGGAGAATGCTCCTGATGTGATTGGCGAGTTCGAAAAAGAGTTTTCGACCAAAGTCTTAGGATCGGTGTTTTCTAGGACGTGTTTTGGCACCACAGGGATATTTAGCGCCGACATAAAGTCCGCATAAGACGTTGGTAAATCAAATATTACTTCCCCGTTCTCTCCCTTTGATACTTTGACATTAGAAAGATTGGCTTCATAAATCGTGTTTACGGCGGGGTTTTTAATCAGCTCTGCCGTAAAAATTACATCATCGTTTGTAATTGGTTCGCCATCAGACCATTTTAGTCCTTCTTTCATTTCAACAACCCAGCGCTTACCGTTTTCATCTGGAACGATAGATTTGGCTAATTGATTGCCAGGATGACCAGAATAATCAATCGTCGCAATTGTTGCAAACATTAGTTTGCTCAAAACTCGCTCACTATTTGTAGTTGCAAAAAGCGGGTTCATTGAATTAACATCACCAATCGTAGCCTCGGTATATGTTCCTCCACCCGTAAAAGAATCCTCCGCATAAGAGTCGCCAAACCAAAAAGCCTGCGCAGTCGCCAACATAATCAATGCGAAGACAAGAAGCCCCCACTCAAAAATCAAAAGACGTACATTTTTAATATGCGAAACTCTATCAACAAGGTTTTCCTTGATATGTTCCTTACCTTCTTCGCTAGCTTTGATGGACGCTCGCGAAAACTTCTGTACGAATTTTTGCCCACGCTTTTTTAGAGAATTTGCCATACTTTAAGCCGGTAAAATTAATAATCCTAATATTGAAATTGTGAAAATCACTGCACACACAATCGTTGTCACAAAAAGAGACTTTTCGAGGCCACGACGAGTGGTATATAATTCACCTGAACTTCCAAAACCAGCACCGAGCGAAGCGCCACGTTGCTGTAAGAGAATCAAAAGCACGGTCAAAATTGCCGTCACAAATATTACAATTTCTAGGAAACTTCCAAACTGCATAAAATAACTCCTAAAACTATTTTAGCATGTTTTTTCTTTTGAGTAAAGAATGATAGGTAATCGCAAAGCGGTGTGACTCCTCGTCTATCCTAGCAATCAGCCTTGCAATATGAGAACTAGAAGACAAAGGAATAATTTTTCCAGACGAAACAATTTTTATCCTCGCGGATTTCGAATGATCGCCCGACTTATCACGACCAATCACCGGTATTCCGAACGGTTCAACCAAAGGCAATACAGCATTCACTTGAGTCTTTCCCCCATCTAGTATTATTAAATCTGGAAAATCCCACTCCTTATGTTTAAATCTCCTCGAAATCACCTCTTTCATACTTTTCAAATCATCATTAGTCGAGGTGCGGATTCGGAATTTACGATACTCACTTCTGGCCGAAGCCCCATTAATAAACACCACCATACTTCCCACTGTGTTTTCGCCCGATTGATGCGAAATATCATATCCTTCAACCCGGCGTGGTGGTTTTTCTAGCCCTAGTAGCTCTTGCAACTGCTTCAGAGCCTGGTCCGACGAAATGTCCAAAAACTCTTTATCCGAAAAGACGATTTTTTTCTTTAGTTCCCTCAGGCCAAATAATTGATCTCTCGCCTCAGCCGCCAGTTCAAAATTTCCTTGTTTCGCCGCCTGTTTCATAGTTTTTTCTAATTCCTTCAGTAGCTTTTCGCGCTCTCCTTCCAGATAACGGATTAATTTGCGCAGATTTCTTTTATAATCCGCTGCGGTCGAGCGCCCCACTTCAATTCCCGGCGTCAACCCAAGGTCGGTATTCAAAGTTTTCTTACCAGTGTAAGGTTTATCATAATAAGGGAAAATTCGACGTAGCGTTCGCACCGCCTTTTCTACTGCCGACTTACCATAAAATGGCCCAATATAAGTCGCCTTGTCGTCAATCGGGTTTCGCGTAAAGCTAACATATGGAACCTCAGATTTCATATCGATTCTCACGTAAGATACCGTTTTGTCATCGCGAAGCAAGATATTCCATTTTGGCATATAACGCTTTATCATTTCAGATTCCAAAAACAACGCGTCCATCTCGGTATCCACTACAATCCAATCCGTATCCTCTATTTCGCGGACCAGAGCCTCAGTCTTTGGGTCTTTTTCTGACTTCTGGAAATACTGCCTCACGCGGTTTTTTAACACCGCCGCTTTCCCGACATATATTATTTCTCCATCTGCGTTTTTATGAAAATAAACTCCCGGAAGAGCCGGGAGTTCTTTTAGTTTTTGTCTCAAAGACTCATTCATCCTTTAATTATATCACACTTACGCTAAAAAGTCAAGTTTACCCCTATTCCGTAGTAGTGGCTTCTACTTCCACTTTTGCTTCATCGTCTGGTAAATCATATATATTACCAAAAACAGTTTGAAGTACTTCTGACAAATCTTTGTATTCTTCTGGCTCTGAAACATTGACATTGGTCGGATAACCAAAGCTTAGGTCTACTTCGATTGTAGCCGCCCCTTCATTGTAATCATTTACGAAATACAATCTAGTAAAGTTATAGCTACTATCAACCTCTACATAAAGAGTCGGAAGCTCCTTAATCGCCTCGACTACATTATCGGTATTAACATCAGAGTATTCATAACCCATACAATTGTAAAGCTCGCTCATCATCTCGGAATCTTTTAGCGAATTCACGAAACCAGTGAATTTTTCGGTATCAAAGTTGACTTCATAAATTGGGTTTACTTTGCTTGTTACCGTCAGATCTTTATTATTCGAAATAATAAATGGATTCTTAGTGTAACTATCCGCAATACTGTTGCTACTCTTGTTAACATTGCTGGTTAAGTCTACCAAGCAACTCAAATTACTCTCCTCGACAGTCTCGCTAGTCATGTCCGTCAATTCGTCTACAGACACCCTCAGCCATTGATCTTCAAACATCTTAGCCACGCTAGAGAATTCTGCCGCATCCTCACTACTAATACCTTCTCCTGATACAATTTCAACCTCGGTTGTAGTTTCTTCGGTCTTAGTTTCCTCGTCAATCGCTTCGATACAATTTGCCTCTTCCCCGGCACTTATAGAATCACAATCGACTATAGGCTCATCAGTATTTAGCAACGATTCAAAAATGCTAGGGTTCTTTAATAATTCGCTTGCACCACTAATCTTGAAATACAAATCTCCGTCTGTACCATAGATTTCATCCACTTCGGCCGTAATACTGTCATTGTTTTTGGTCTCGACGGAGAGTTTAGCAACTGTAGAATTAATCATCGAACCGGCCACTAAATTGCTTTTCAAATCAATCTTCATGTTCGTAATGGCGGATTTACTATTGTGTGGAATAAGACTAATTGTGCCGTCAACAACCATATTAGTCGACGCGTCGCCACTCATTAACTTATTCATTGCCTTAGCCACAGCATCATCGTTATTGTTGTTTGCGAATAACAGAATTGCAGCTACACCGCAGCCTGTCGCGACGAGCAGCGACGCCAAAATCCCAATAATCAGGCCAGTTTTCTTTTTCTTTGGTGGCTCCGCTGTAGCGACTGGCGCCTGTTCCATTGGACGATCCAATGGATTCGTCGCCGCTTCATGGGCGGTTTCAATCTCGACGGTGCCTTCCGGGCTAACTTCAGCCAAAGGCTCCGCCTCTAGCGCCGGCTTTGGCGCTGGTGCAGGTGTCTCAGCCTGAGCAGGCGTCGGGTTTGGATTTAGAGGATTCGGCGTTCCCTCATTATTTCCATTCATAAAAAACTCCTTAATTAATAATTCTTATGTTTATTTTATCATACGTTTTAAATTTTGCTATAATATTCTTATGGATAATTCAATCATTTCTCAAATTAAAGCAAGACAAGTTTTAGATTCTCGCGGTAATCCTACTGTTGAAGCTGAAGTAATGCTCGAGAACGGCGGATTCGGTAGAGCTATTGTCCCATCAGGCGCCTCTACGGGTTCCGGTGAAGCGCTAGAATTGCGCGACCAAGACGAGTCTCGTTACAACGGCAAAGGCGTCCTTAAAGCCGTCTGGAACGTCAATTCATCTATTAGCGATATATTAATTGGCAACACTTCTGATCCTAAAACTGTCGACAAAATGATGTTAGAGCTAGACGGTACCTCCGATAAGTCTAATCTTGGCGCCAATGCTATTCTCGCGGTTTCACTAGCCAACGCCAAAGCCAACGCCAAAGCCAAAAAAATTCCATTCTATCAGTACGTTGCGGAACTCGCCGGCACAACTAGAGAAATGTCTATTCCGATGCCAATGATGAATGTAATGAATGGTGGCGAGCATGCTTCCTGGGCGACTGACTTTCAAGAATATATGATTATTCCTCGAAGCGCTGGCAATATTGCCGAAGCTGTACGTTATGGCGCTGAAATTTTCCATGCCCTCAAAAAAGTTTTAGCTGAACGCGACTATCCAACCACTGTTGGTGATGAAGGGGGCTATGCTCCCAGAGTCCGTGACGGCAACAATGAGCCTCTCGAATGTATTCAGTTTGCTATCGAAAAAGCAGGCTACAAGCCAGGCGAAGATATTGTCATTGCTATGGATATCGCTGCCAGCGAATTCTTTCACGACAATCATTATGAGCTCAAAACCAATGGCGATTGGAAGTCTGCCGACGATTTGATTAATTGGTATCAGTGGATTATCGACAATTATCCTGTGGTATCCATCGAGGACGGCCTTGCCGAAAACGATTGGGATAATTGGAAAAACATGACCGAGCGCCTCGGAGACAAAATCCAATTAGTCGGCGACGATTTATTTGTAACAAATGTCGAGTTATTGCAAAAAGGCATTGATGAGGGTGTCGCTAATGCAATTCTCATCAAGCCTAATCAAATTGGTACGTTATCGGAGACTATCGATGCGGTATTGACCGCTAAAAAAGCTGGTTACAAGACAATTATTTCTCATCGTTCCGGCGAAACCGAAGATGTTTCCATCGCTCACCTTGCTGTAGGCTTAGGCAGTGGCCAAATCAAAACCGGTTCCCTTTCCCGTTCTGAGCGTATCGCAAAATACAACGAATTAATTCGTATTGCCGATACCAATTCAAGACTTGGCCTGTTTAGCCCCTTCTAAAGCAGAAGCTTCGCGAAAACCATCATAGAAGCTCTCCGAGGCTTTTGGATGCCCGATTTTGTTAGCGGCCGCCACGATCTCGTCTAAATTATCAGTAATCTTAAAAATACCTACATCATCGATTTTTATTAGTTTTAGTGCCAACATTTTGCCAACTACTTTATCGAACCCTTTCCAAAAACCAGTCCCCACGAGAAATACAGGCATTACTGGCATCTTTCCTTCTTGCATCAAACAAAGTATCTCCGATAATTCATCCATTGTTCCAAACCCACCTGGGAAAAATACAAAAACTTTTGCCGCCATCGCGAGCGCCACCTTTCTAGCAAAAAAGTATTCAAAAGTAACACAGTCGGTCAAATATGGATTTGGATGTTGCTCGTGTTTCAAAGTGATATTAAAACCAATCGATTTACCGCCAACCTCATAAGCACCGCGACTCGCGGCCTCCATGATGCCTGGCCCTCCGCCAGTAATCACCGTATGTTTGTTTTCGGCTAACATACGACCCAAATCATGTGCTACACGACAATGCTTATTATCCTGTGGTAACCTAGCAGATCCAAAAATCGTTACACCTTGTTCAAAAGAACGCACAGTTGTAAGGCCGTGCCCCAAATCTTTTGCATAAGCCTCTGCACGCTCAAGGTCTGCAATCGATAATTGATGTAATAATTCTTCTTCTGTTTCTAACATATTTTTCCTTTACAATTTTTGAATTGGCATTGGGTGCAGTTTTTCGGCGCCCGTCAAAATACCTTTATTGGCTCCCAGTTTCGACACGACGGCAGTCGAATTAGCCGAAGCAAAGATCAAAGAACTCCTAAATGAATGCCCAGCCGCAAGATGCGCCAAAAAGCCAGAGCCGAATGCGTCGCCTGCGCCCGTAGCATCTTTTATTTTCTTATCTTCATAAATACCAAAACGATATACCTCTTTGCCGTTCCCAGCAATTCCGCCCATCGGTCCATCTGTGATTATAACTGTTTCGACATAACTATTTAAGTGATATAATAACTCCTCTAAAACGACGCCCGGTACCAATCTGCTTGCCTCAGACTTATTAACATTCAAAACATCAACATATTTTAAGAGCTTTAATACTTCTTTTGGACTCTCTAATTCCTTCACGCCGGGATTAAACATTACCTTGATATCAGAGTTTTTTGCCTTCTTAAAGAATCGTTCCAAAGTATGCATGTCGCCACGCACCGTGGTTACGTAGAGCCAATCGGGCTGTATCAAGTCCAAATCTTTTTCGTCAAAATTACCAAATTGTACACTTGCTCCACGATAAGTCAAAATAGTGCGCTCACCACTTTTTTCGTCTAGCAATACAATCGAAGAGCCAGTCGCTCTACGCTCGAGACAATTAATGTAGCTGTCATCAATACCTTCTTCTGAAAGTGCTTTGATGATGGATGCGCCAGCCGTATCACGCGAAATATTACTCATCAAAATTGCTTCATGGCCGTGTCTCGAAAAAGTAATCGCCGAGTTAATACCTCCGCCACCCACTTCATAAGATATCTTGTCGATATCGACTTTTGAGCCAACCAAAACCTTCCCAAAAATAGCGTCTCCACCAATAGTGGTGGGCGCCAAATCATCATGATCTACCAAATATATATCTTGCAGAGCTGAACCTAGCGACACTATTCTCGCCATTACAACACGACTCCGTTTTTGTCGATTTCTGCAACCAATTCTTCAAAAGCGGCCGCAGGGTTTTCGGCTTGAGAGATCGCCGCGCCGACATTGATTACGTCTAAATCCGCATGCGCCAAGGCACGTATATTTGACGCGTTGGCCCCGCCGTCCCAGCCAATCTCGACTTCGGGCTTCATCGCACGAATCAAAGAGATTTTTTCCATTTGCATTAAATCAGCGCCCCCACCCTGGATACCTAATTGTCCTGCAAAAATCAAAACATGATCAGCTACATCAATATATTGTTTGACTGCTCCCGGGAAAGTTGAAGGAAGCAAAGCCACGCCAACTTTAATACCAGCTTCCTTTAGCGCTTGGAAAGACGGCATCAAATCTTCGCTTGCTTCAGCATGCAAAATACAAAGTGAAGGCGATAGCTTCAAAATCGTCGTTAAATGATCAGACGGACGAGCGGCCATTAGATGAAGATCGGCTACCCAGTTTCTTGGCCACCAAATGTTGGTAATATCAAGAGTTTGCGCAGAAGTAAAGACTCCGTCTGTCACGTCGAATTGCGCACGTCTAGTAAAGGCATTGATAGTCTCTACTTGAGTTCGAAAATCTTGCTTGTTGTCGGTTAAAATAGTTGGTACAATCGAGACTTCTCTAATCATAATCCTCTCTTTCGTCTAAACGATTAATTCGCCTTACTCGGCGTTCTAAATTTGTAAAATCGGTGTTCATAAATGCTAACACGATTTCTTGAATTCTATCTTCATTCATAAAATGCGCAGACAAGCAAAGAACATTAGCATCATCATGTTCACGCGCTAGCTTGGCTGATTCTGCATTTTCGCAATGGGCGGCTCTAATGCCCTTAAAACGATTTGCTTGCATTGTCATACCGTGTGCAGAATCGCAAATCAAAATTCCGATCGATCCAATATTTTCACGTACTGCTTTAGAAACTGCTACTGCAGGGTCATTGAAGTCGTCGCCTTCTCTTAATTCAAATGCGCCCTCATCGATGACATTATGCCCTGCATTCTTCAAAAACCCAAGTAGTTTTTGCTTTTTTTCAAATCCTCGATAGTCCGCACCCAAATAGATTTCCATCAAATTTCCTTCCCAAAATCTACTGCCACCTCAACTAGGCGGTTCGAGTAACCCCACTCATTATCATACCAAGCTACAACCTTTATCATATTTCCGCAGACTACATCAATTAGTGGCAAATCTACGATTGCTGAACGTGGGTCGCCGATAAAATCTGACGAGACCAACTCTTCCTCGGTTACACCTATAATACCCTCATAAAAAGGCTCTTTAGCTACTTTCTTAAAGAGCGAAACCAGCTCTTCTTTAGTGGTGTCACGCTTAATAATTGCAGTAATATCGGCTAAAGAAACTACTGGAGTGGGTACGCGAACAGACAAACCATTGAATTTGTCCTTTAGGCTTGGAACTGTGAGCGCTGCAGCTTTTGAGGCGCCAGTCGAAGTCGGAACGATATTCTCGGCGGCGCTTCTTGCCTCACGTAAATCCTTGGCCGGAGCGTCTAATATTCTCTGCGAACCCGTATATGAGTGAACCGTCGTCATCATTGCTTTTTCGATACCAAATTCATCTTCTAGAACTTTCATAATCGGTGCGATACAATTTGTAGTACAAGAAGCATTAGATATTATCTCATCGGATTTTTCTACCGTCTCTTCGTTGACGCCGATTACTACGGTTTTTGCGCCGTCGCCCTTGGCTGGAGCCGAAATTACAACCTTCTTAGCACCAGCCTTTATGTGCGCCCGCGCATCTTCTGGTTTTGTGAAGAAACCAGTAGATTCTATTACCACGTCTACACCAAGTCGCTTCCATGGTAAATTAGCTGGATCTTTTTCAGCAAAAACTGGCACCTCTCTTGTATTCACAAAAAGTGATTTTGGCCCAGCTGTGACCTTTTTGGAATAAATACCATAAGATGAATCATATTTTAGAAGGTGCGCAAGCGTTGCTGCGTCGGTTACGTCATTAATTGCCACTACCTGAACATCATGTCGCTCAAGTAGGATTTTGAAAGCATTTCGGCCAATTCGTCCAAAACCGTTAATTGCCACCTTCACCATTTTTTACCTCCTAATTCTACTTATGCTAATTATACCACAGAATACAGAAAAACAACAAAAAAACCATATTTGGGACATTTCGGAGGTTACGACCGAGAATTAGGGCGCGAGCCCCGTGACGACGGGAGCGAGCGACCCGTGTCCCAGATATGGTTTTTGTTGTTTAGCGTGCAAAATGCGCAAATGCACGGTTGGCTTCTGCCATACGGTGACAATCTTCTTTCTTCTTGAAAGCAGCACCGGTTTCGTTATAGGCATCTACAATTTCAGCCTCAAGACGCTTAGCATAAGGCATACCGCTACGCGCACGAGCCGATTGTACTAGCCACGAAAATGCAAAATGTAATTGCCTGTGTCCCGAAATTGGGAATGGGATTTGATAGTTAGCGCCACCCACGCGGCGGGACTTAACTTCAAAATCTGGCGAAACATTCGCAATCGCTTTTTCTAATACCTCTACTGGATTTTCGGATTTTAGCTTTTTGGCTGCACCTTCAATCGCAGAATAGACTGCACGTTCGGCAACTTGTTTTTTGCCATTTAGCATAGACTTATTGATTAGTCTTTGGACCAAGATCGATTGATATTTGCGATCTGGATTGACTTTTCTTTGTAAGGATTTGGTAACTTTACGTGGCATTACTTATCCTCCTTTTTAGCGCCGTATTTAGAACGGCCTTGTTTGCGTCCTTGTACTCCTTGAAGATCCAAAGTACCGCGCACTACGTGATAACGTACACCAGGAAGATCCGGTACACGACCACCGCGCACTAATACTACAGCGTGCTCCTGAAGGTTGTGACCTTCACCGCCAATATAAGCCCAAACCTCTTGACCGTTAGTCAAGCGCACACGGGCAACTTTACGCATCGCCGAGTTTGGTTTCTTTGGTGTTTTAGTAGTAACTTTAATACAAACCCCACGCTTCAAAGGCGCAGCCTTTTCATAACGCTTGGTTTTCAGTGTATTCACGATCGAACCTAGCGCTGGGGATTTAGATTTTTTCGCTGCCTTTTTACGAGGCTTACGAATCAACTGATTAATAGTTGGCATTAAAATATTCCCTTATTATAATTAATATATGGTGCTCAGTTTTTCACAGCAATCAAAACCAAGCTGAAACTCTTGATAGTATTATAGCACAACTATTTAAAAAAATCCAGCATTCAGTTCGCATTTTAGGGTATGGAAAAGGACGCCCTGAAAAAGGCCAAAAGTCCTTTTCCATCGGCGTCCCTAAGGTTAATCGAGACAAGGACGGTCTTCTAGGGAGGAGTCGAAGTCCAGCTCGATATGTTCGAAGCCACACTTTGCTTCGTACTTCATGGCCTCTGCGTAAGCTATGTTCGCCTCAATCGTTCTCTTGCTACGGCAGGCTTGTGCTTCCTCTTCGGAACATTTTCCGTGATTAGTGCACAATGAGAAGCCTTTCAGACCATCAAACCAAGTCAGCCAAGTATCCAGATCGTGCTTAATGCAAATAGCTGGAAGGGACTGATTGAACTTGTCAATTTGACCGCCAAACCAAGAAATAGCTTCTACTTCACAATCAAAGATGTCCCCGTCGCTTCTCAAATGCCACATAACTTCATCGGCGCAACTCTCGAGATATGAATCAGGGCCTAAGCGTAGATATTCGTCAACGCCCCAAGTCCCACTATAATTCGGGAAATACCCCAAGACGGTTTTTTTAGGTTCGCCACCATAAAAATATGCAAATTCACAAATTTTTAAAGCAGCCATCTTCTTACAGAGTAGACTTTCTGAATCCATTTTCGACACGATCTCCGCGATAATCTTTTCGTAGGCCTCACTAAAGATTAGTGAGCAGTCGCCGCATTCTGTCATCTCGTCTTCGACTGTACACATAAAGTAGTCTTCGTCGTCTGAACTAGCAATAAGATCAAACTCAAGTCTTATGTATCGATCCGCCTCTTGTTCCGTGATGTGTTCGTGCACTTTATCCATTTTCGCTTCCTTTCTTGTGAAGTGTCTTTCCGTCTCGATTTCTTAACGTGCTATTTCTACGCACCTCCCTATAGGCACGATAAAAATGATTACGCTTTAATTATAGCATACTTTCTATCTTATGTCAATGTTTAAACTATAGAACTTCAATAAATGCAAAAAGTGGCCTTTGGCCTCCCGCCTATACGGCACGAGGTCGGGCCACCTTATACTTTTAGGATATCAAATAACCCTTTAATTGTCAACAATCTACCATCTCTAGTAATAACCAATAGTATCCTGACCTTTCTAGATTTCTCTTTTCTATTTAGTCTAGCTAAGTATTTTTTCTCATCGCGTATTTTTAGCCTCCTTAAATCGAAAATAACATATTCGGACTGCCTTACCGCTTTCTTGTAATTATCCTCAAATGAAGAATTACTAAACTTAATTGGACTTTTAGTTTCCCATATTCTTTTCGCCATTTCAAAATCAGGACTATTTTGGCCTTTAATATCCCCTGGCTTAATAAACGTTATATTAAAACCTCTATCGGCGAAATACCTAGCTGTTTCGTACTCATGTTTTTCTGGAGGTACATTAAGCTCTGAAATATCAATTTTACCTTTTCTAGGCTTTTTCATGCTGATTACCCTAACACAACTCCTGGAAAACTTCAACCCCGCCTTAAAACAATTTATTACTCATGGAAAAGGACGCCTTAGAAAAGGCTTGATGCCCTTTTCCATCGGCGCCCCTATTCGTGAAGAGTTAGTAATTCGCGCCAGCGCGCAAAGCATGCTGTTCGGCGCTCAATCAACTGTGCCTCCTTCTCGAGATGCCTATACCTAGCAATGCTGATTCGATCTAAGCTGTCTACGACCGTCGACATAGCCTTTGAATCAAAATCGGCTAAGCTCAACGCATACTCAGCTTCTTTGACTAGCTGACTATCGCCATTCTCATCGATTTTGTCAAGCTCGTCCTCGAATTCTGCCAGTAGCCCCTCAGCTAAGGAAGAATTATCGGTCGAAATCTGTTGAAGTTCAAGACGGAAACGAATGCTTTCTTCTTCAAGCATTTGCTGTATTTCGTCAATTTCAGCATTGATACTCTCGATTTCTTCCCATCTAGCCTTATCGGCTTTAAGGCTAGACTTCTTGCGGCCCATTACTCTCACGTTGTCACCCCCTTCCAAAGGTCCGAATAGTGCAAATTCCCTATAAATTTGCTTCTTACCTTTATTATACCACAAATACCATAAAATGTCAATATGTATATGTCGGTCTACTCTAAGCCCTCTATTTTTTTTCGTTCTATTTAGAGTTAACCTTAACTAAAAAGTCTAAGGTAGCCTCAATGATCAAGCGATTTTTAATGTCCATCTTAACATTCGGATCCTTCAGGCTCTTCAAAGCTTCTGGTGATTTTTTATAAACATCCTTCAGTTCGGCAATTTTAGCCGCCACTAATTCATCAGAAACTGTGATTTTTTCTTGTACAGCCAAGGTTTGAAGTACGAGGGATGCCTTTACTCTTTCTTCGGCAATCTTGCGAGCTTCCTTTTCCCAGTTTTCCAAGGTCTCGTTATTAGCTTTCAAAAATTCTTCAAAATCCATGCCTTGAGCCGCAGCATTCCTAGTGATATCATCGCGAATAGCGCGTACTTGATCGTCAATTAAGATTTCTGGCGCAGAGACCTTTGACTTTTTGACTAAGGCTTTCACCAAATCATCTTTGTATTTTTCCTGCAATTTGTGCTCGTTTTGAGCTTTGAGGTTTTTCTCGATGTCCTTTTTTAATTCTTCTAAAGATTTAAATGGTCCGCATTTCTTTGCCAAGTCATCGTCAATTTCTGCCTTTTTAACTTCATTTACTTGCTTCAATAAAACTTCAAACACGGTTTTTGCGCCGGCTAAATCTTTTACACCATAATCTTTTGGAAAAGTCAATTTAAGATCAAATTTGTCACCAGGTTCGTGACCGACAATGCCATCTTCAAAACCCGGGATAAAAGCTTTAGATCCGAGCACTAGTTTGAAATCCTTAGCAGAACCGCCCTTAAATGCTTCCCCGTCTTTTTTGCCAACGAAATCAATGATTACCTCGTCTGATAGTTTTGCAGCACGCTTAATTGCTTTTTTCTCAGCAAAAGACTCTGCGAGATTATTGAGCACTGTGTCGACATCCTTTGCGGAAGTTTTAACCACTGGTGCCTTGACATCGAGTTTTTTATAATCTCCCAAAGTAATTTCCGGAATAATATCCGCCGTTGCCGTATATTCGGCCATTTCGCCAGGCACATATTTAGTAACTTCTACACTAGGTAAGACCAATGGGGATTTTTCGGCCTGCTTGAATGCTTCAATCACGGTAGAACGAACTGCAAAATCAATTGTTTCAGCATTTAAATCGTTCTCTGGAATGAATTTTTGTGCAATCTCTGCTGGCACTTTACCCTTGCGAAAACCTTCAACCTTGATTTCTTTAGCTAATTTTTCGAGCGCCTTTTTGCGAGCCGGCGCCAAATCCTTTGCATCCAAAGTCACTGTAATTTCTACACGCGAATCGGAAAGCTTTTTAGACTTAATCTTCATATTTTCTCCTCTATATTAAAAATATTATATCATAATTTTGGGCTGATTGGAATCTCTAAAATGCGTCAAGGTAAATTTAGAATTAGCGCCCAGTTTTACGTCTGGATTAAAAATCCCATTAGCGTCAAAGATTTGTTTGATGTCTGTATAGAGTTTCTTCCTCGGATCAGACATATCGTTATTAGTAACTACGGCTTTTAGCCTACCTTCTGGCGTCCCACCGGCAAGTTTTCCGCCTTGTCGGTCAATTACGTATGCTCCCGCCCGAAGGAATGTAGTCACTTTTTTATTAAAATCATCATCTTCTAAATTAAATTTTGGTCTTAGATGATAAATCGATGTCAAATACGAACCAAAAATCTCTAATTCTAGACCAAGTTTTTCACCTAATACCTTTAAGTCTTTCAAAAAGCTCTCAATATTGTAAGGCGGTACATAAAAGTCAGTTAATATCGGTACCCTTTCGCCATTCTTTACATAACCCAAATAATTTGTCAAAGAATTCTCAAATTCATTAAGGGTCGCCTTATTCTCGGGCGATTCAAAAATAAATTTAGTTGAACGAGGATATTTCTCCTTTAATGCGGTTATTTTCTTGATGGCGCTGCCACCCTTTTCGTTAAAACTCGCCAGCACGCTAAAGCCATCCTCTAATCTCTTGATAATGCCATCTAAGTTTTTCCCAGTCTCCTTAGCCTCCATAATGATTTTCAAATCATAAAGATTGAGCTTGGCTGGCTTCAAATTGGCAACTTCCTTCATGTATCGCAGAGCCGGCGCAATTTCCTTAAAAGTCGCCACTATGCGTGTAGGTTTATTGCGAAGCACCACGGCACGAAGAATCACCTCCGAGATAATCCCCAAAGTTCCTTGTGCTCCAAAAAACAACGGCATCAAATCTGTAGTTTCTCTTTTTTGTACCTCCGCGATTCCTGGATAACCAGCCAAATCTTTGTTATCATCTGCAATCTCAAATAACAAATCACGACGGTCGTGGACTAGCTTAGCGACTTTTCTGTACAGAGCACCCTCGGGAGTTTTTTCGGCTGCTTTTTTTGCCATCGCATATTTGCGTAAACGATTCGTCTGCAAACAATCACCGCTGGCTAACACTACTTCAATTCTTTCAACGTAATTTCTGATTCCGTCATATTTGCCAGCCAAATCGTCCACTGGGCAGTTCGAAATCAATCCGCCAATCGTTTCGTCGTCGTGTCCTTCAATCGGAATCATCAGGCCCGACACCGAAAGTGCGGTATTTAGTTCTTTTAGGGTAATTCCAGCCTGAACTCGCACCAATCTTTCCCGCGGATCAATTTCGAGCATTTTATTGATTTTTTCGGTAGAAATGATTATACCGTTCGAAAGGTCGGCGCCCGTCTTGTCGTGCCCAGCACCTCGCGCCGTAATCGGAACTTCTATATCTTTCGTCGCCAACTGATTAAAAAAACGCATTAGTTTTTGGATGTCGTCCGTCGATTCTGGAAAAGCCACAAATTTCGGTTTAATCTTGAGCACCGAACAATCGGTAGAATACTGCTCTAAAACTTCTGGGGTATCAAAAACATTACCAACAATCAACTGATTCAAATATTTTGCAATTTTCCCCATCCTGCTAATGATTATAACACAAAAATTATTTAATCGTAATTTCGTCCAAGCTTTTACTCGGATTTAGCGCATTAAGATCAATAAATTGTTCTCCACCTTCATAACCCTCAAGCTCACCTTGGTCTTTGTACTGCCAAATCGTCCAATCATTATTAAATTCTAAATAAATCGGAAAATACACATTTCGCGCCCAAATCGGATAATCTTTGAAATCATCTCTCAAGTATTGGTCGTAAACATCCTTTTGCGCATAAATCATCGGCTTTACCTTGTATTCATCTTCTAGCACCGCCATCAATATTTTCAATTCTCGCACCGCTTTGTCCTTTTCGGGCGGAGTTTCCTTGAATTGTCCGTACATCTCCACGTCGACAGCTGGAATTAATTGGTTTTTTAAACTACCAACTGTTTTGATGTAATTATCGGCCTGCGCTCTTCCATCGCTTTCAAACGAAAAGAAGTGATAAGCCCCAGCAAGTAGGTTCGCCGACTTGGCATTAGCCCAGTTTTCAGCAAATTTTTCGTCAGTATGCTTGCTTCCTTCGGTCGCCTTTATGTAAATAAATCTAATATCCTGCGCCTTTAGTTTTTCCATATCTACTGCATGTTGATAACTAGAAATATCGACACCTTTCGCAAACGAACCCACAAACCACTCGTTGACAAAAAGCTTCTTTTCCTTCACTAAGTTATAACCAACAAACAAAGCACCAACCACCAACACTATCAAAATCAAATTCAATATGATAGTTCTAAACTTTATAAAGCCAAACTTGCTCATGTATTTATTATATCAAAAAACCCGTTCAAATTATGAACCTGTATCTAAATAAGCCTTTGAATCCGTAAAATAAAGTGCACCTCGAACAAAAGTAAAGAACCCAACCAAAACTAGGACAAAAATAAAATTATCCTTAGTTTGCGAGTGAATGCCACCAAGCGTTAAGGCCAGCACGATGCTAATTAACAATTCTACTGAACCATAAATCATCATTCGAACACCCCTCTTCCTCATTTGTTTAAAAGATAAATCCGATTTAGTACTGAGTATGCTTTCGGTCCTACCGTTCATGTTTTTAAAGTCCTTAAAGACAAACCTCATGTCGATATTGCGAAACGGCATAATAATTTGTTTGGTAGCTGATTTTGCGGTTTTGCCACTCAGTATGCGCTCATAAGCTTCATGAATTTGTTTAAACACTTCAGGATCGCCACCTTTATCCGGATGGTGTTTGATAGCTTGTTTACGATAAGCCCGCTTTATTTTGGCTAGCGAATCCGTCGGTTTAACACCAAGAGCGTCATAGTCCGGCTCGTCTATTTTTACTTCATCAATTATGACCAAATTCAGCCCCATAGCTACTTTTAGCTTTTTCTCCGTATTTTCTATCGACCACTTGCCAAGATCACTCTCTTTTTTTCGAGCGGAATAATGAAACTCATTTTTTAAAGTTTTGTTTGCATAATTAACCGCCAAGTGCCTTTTGGTAAAACGTCGAGTCTCGATATGTTCTCCGTTTTTATCAAATGATAAATCAAATCGAATCTTACTATCAGGCACTGTTTCGATATATACATATATGCGTTTGCCATTTTTTAGCGTCATATTGAGATGATTATCGTCGGTGACAGTCAGCTTAATCATGTAATCTTCGGCATATTTAGAACAAGTATTGATATAGTCAACAGCATCATTGTAGGTATTAAAACAAAAAGCCGAGCCAGTATTCCCTAAATCATAAATTACTAAATATTTCATCGCTCGCGCCCTTATTTATAATAAAAATATTATAGCACATATGCTTAAATAAGTCAAAGAGTAAACTCAGTAATAAGGAGGGTTTGTGTGGGAACGCCAAGATTATTATTGACAATTTATAGCATTTATGGTAAAATAAACACAATATTGTCGTTAAAGTAAGGGTGGTGAAACGAGATGGGCAATGGTACTTTTTTAGCATTGGAAACGGAAGAAATATGGGACGAAGCGTTGGAAAAATATAGATTCGCTTTTATTCGTTATCTAGAAGTGGTCGCCGACTACTTAGAGTTAATGAAGGCGTCCGAAGGTGTTTCTGAAATAGAATACATTTGGAGTGGGAAATGGAGTACCGCAGAAAGGGACGAATTGCGCCGGAGGAATACAACCAAGACAGAGGAATTCCTCTTCCGCCGCTACGGCCTAGAGAATACCCCAGAAGGTTTAGAGCGAGCTATTCGCCAATTCCGCGCCGATCTATCAGATGTCAGCAAAAAAGAGAAAAGTCTCTGGCATGATCTTGTTCAGGCAATCGACGTAATAAACGTTGAACATGATTGTAGTTCAGAACGACCGATTTGGTATCAAGACGATAGTGACTACCAACATCACTTACTGCTGGGTATCGACGACGACTTGACCGTCAAGCGCATCATTTTTTATAAAAGATGCCTCAATCTATTCGGCGAAAAGCCAGACTTTCCAGCGGCTCTTGAGGTTACTTTCAACTTACAACACGGAGAATTTGCAAGTTCAGTTCTGTTTCCTGCATAAAAAAATGGCCGAGATTTACTCGGCCATTTTTTAGATTAATTATATTAACCCTTCTTTTTTTGCCCGCCCTACTAGATTTTCAGTGTATAAGAGAGTATTATAGTTACTTCTTATTATCTTATCTTTGCCGTGGCCAGTCCTTATTGCATTTTTTCGCCATCTCGCATTAAAATGATTGTGGATATGTCTAAACATATTAGCTATCTCTTTTTCGTTTTGCGTGTTCCAATATTTAATCGCTATCAATGCTTGTCGCTGAATTTGATAGTTAATCAGGAATTGAATCTCGTCGGACGGCATTTCGTTTCTCGCTAAGCTAGTCTCAAAGGCTTTTGCTTGCGGTCTTGACAGGCAAAGCACAAAGTGTGGGATATTTTTCATCGCTGGCAAAGCCTCTCCCGTGCAAGATGTGGGATATTTTAATTCTGCTAACCCAAAAGAACCTTCTCGTTTTTTTTCTGTAGTATCGTCGCCCCAGAATCTGGCCGTAGCTCCATTGAGCTTATCGTACCCTGTACCCGTCGTTAAATCGAAACAGATGGGTTGTCTAATACTGAATGTCTGCCCATCATCGTCTTCGTTGTCGTATTCTTCATACTTGATAGGAATCACCACAGCGGCGTCCACTCCATTTATTTTATCGTCGTATTCGCTCGGCGCTACGAAAGAAGCGGCAGGCTCTCCTTCGAGGTTGAAAAATCCACATTCAACAAATGGATAGAAAAACCCTTCAACTACCTTTCCGGCCCTCCTAAGCGCTATAGCGGTATCCCCATTGCATCTGTCCTTTTCTGCCTCTAACGCTCTGAGGTTTTCTACCTTTTTTCTATCATCCTCGCTGTATCTACTTTCATCAAATCTACCTGAAAACACACCCTCAGTTTCTATTTCGTCTTCGTATCCAAGGCGCCCAATATGATACCTAGCTATTTTATCGATGCTTTCATTTCCGCTATCAAGCCCCATTTCTTTTATAGTTTTAATATGATTAGGGTTTTCGGGATTTCTTGCAGCAACCGCCCCTTCATCAGAGCCTAATACAAATGCCTCGAATTCTCCTTCATGTTTTTCCTTACCTTTTTCGCTAGGGTCGGGATAATCTTCTTTTTTGTGATTAGGCTGACGCTCCCTGAACCTGAATCCGTATACTACTTCCCTCAACTTATTATTGATCTTTTTAGTAGTTCGGACTAAGCTATGCCCGTCTTTTGGGTCTCTAGTAATTGGCTGACCGTGTTCATCGACTTCTCCGTAGGCGTAGTCTTTGTCTAGTTCCGGCGAAGGCAAACTAGCTGTTTTGCCAATTTTCTTTTGAATATCCTTAAGTCTTTTATCGTATTCTTCGTCAGATTCCCCCGGTTTTTTAGCTACCATTGCTTGGTCGATACGGTTAATTCTTTCCGTATATGCTTTCGTATCCTCATCTTCTCTTTTAGGGTACATCTGTGTAATGGCAATCCTCCGCTCAATCATTTCTCGTCTTTCCTTAGACGCATGCGGGTATTTTTCTTCGGTGGATAGCTCTCTTTTCGCACTGTCAGACCAGAACTCTGTAGGCGCATCGCTGACATCTTGCCAGCCGCTTAGCCCACCCTTTTTACCTATGATGTTTTCTCGCTCAATTTTTTCAAATCCCTTTGTCATAATACTTTAAGTATAGCACAACTTATGAGGCAAAATACTACCAACTATCAGGCGTGTTGCTTACGGTTTTATGACGATAATGCTATAATAAGAATATGGCGGACAGCGAGACTGAAAAATGGGCGTTAAAATCTAAACAAATCGAAGCGGAACGCATGAAAGCTGTTGAGGATTTAGCAAATCAAAAGCCCGACAAGTCAAACTTAGCCTTTTTGGAACCCAAAGCCACCAAAGTCAAAGGCTGGTCAAACGACCCAGATGTTGTAATGGCTAATACCGAACGCATGGGTAATCGCGCGCTGATTTTTGCGATTGCCGGCATCACACTTAATCTAATCGGCTACGTCGGCGGGATGACGACATCGTCGTTTAATCTTGGGCTTGGTGGGGCAATCATCTCTAGTTTGCCCAGCGGCATCGGCTATCTATGCCTCGCAATTGCCGTATTACTTAGTCTAATCGTGATGGGCCGAGAATTATATTTAAAAGTCAAACACGGCGCCAAGCTATCCTCGGTGTTCTGGACCGGTTTTAGCGCAATTATTGCTGTAGCCTTATTCTTCATTATCCGAACTATATTATTATAAATTCGAACAACCCCCCTTTATAAAAAAGTCGCCCTGTGGGCAAACTAACTGAAAATTGTGCAGTTTTGGTGCATTTATATAACACCGCTAGAAACTATTTTGCCACAAAACTCGAATAAGTGGGAGACTTTCGCGAGTTTCCCCCGCTTTAGCTCTGCGAAAGTCCCCAAACATGATCATGGTTAATGCGGGCTTCCCCCGCCAAGCCCGCAGAGGCCCTGAAAGGCGCGAAAATCAGTTACTTTCTGGCGGGGCGCCCTCGCCCGCCCCGCCAGAAAAGATAAAGCGGAGGCACCACGGAAGAAAACTGCCAGATGTTGTGCAAGACGCATAATCGAGCAAAAGGCAATAGGTAATTAAACAGTCGGTGCCGGTGGCGTATCTGGCTGCACTGTTTCTGGTGATTTAGACTCAGGCTGTATTGTTTGAGCTGGCCGTGTTTCTGTGGGTTGCTCCGCGGTCGCTTCACTGGTAGTTGCAGGCTGTTCCTCAGCTGGTAGTTCTACTTCAGGCCCCTTCTTCATTTCGGGTTCTTTTGGCATTTTCTCCTCTGGCATTTCCTCTTCCTTCACTAATACTCCTCGAATATCCGAAGTATTATCCCACATCGAAATAATCGCCATTGTCATTTCCATTGTAATTCTAAGCACAATATTCCCAATTATCAACATCGCAAGACCAATTAATATCATCATCAATACTGTATCATCGCGCCCTTGGAACATGACAATTACACTAGAAATAGTTAGTGCTACCGCTAGAAATACGTACAAGAATTTGATAATTCCAGCAATCATTATCGACCGAAAATTCAAAAACTCCCTCAACCATCGCATAAATCTTCCTCTCGGTGCCTTTTTCTTCTGTATCAAGAATACGAATACCAAACAAGCTATTACGAAAGACGCAATCGTCACCCCTAGTACCATGCTTTTATCCATATTAGAAAACGGCTCAAAATCGTTGGATGAGTGACCAGTCGTATACGTACTCGTTTCGCTTCTTATTGTCTCTAACTCATATGTTGCATCATCGATCGAGCCATCCGTCTCCTCTATTTCCTCATCCATCAACATCTCCGTACGAACAGGAGTATTGACGACTTCATTTTTTGAATTAAACATTATTTGCCTTTCAGCTTAAACATTAGTATTATAAGCTGATAATAACATGGTAAGATTGTCTTGTAAATGTGCATTATGATTGTTGTATCTGAACCTATTTCATTTATATTCCGAGCTTCGCTCGGCGATAAAAAGTCGCCCTATGGGCGAAAATAATCGAAATTGTCGTGATCTGGTGCCCGGGACAGGAATCGAACCTGCAAGCCGTGAGGCACATGCTCCTAAGGCATGCGTGTCTACCAGTTCCACCACCCGGGCCTGTGGCAATTATAACACAAAAATAGACCCAGATGGGTCTATTTTTGAATAATTATAATTAAGCTTCTTCTTTTACTAACTTTCTAGATGAAAGATAAGCTACCAAGGCGCCCGCTATCAAAGCAAAAGGCAATGCTTCTTCAGGGCCAGTACTTGGCATATTAGAACTACCAGCTGCGGCAACGCTAGCGGAGCTCGTTTCGGAACTGTTTGCCGAACTTGAGCTGGAAGTACTAGCCTCAGTTGACAAAGTCACGCTCGTAGTTCCCTTGTTCTCAGACTTTTCCGATTCAGATTTTTCTGACTCAGACTTTTCCAACTCAGACTTGTTAGCTTCGGATTTATCCGATTCGGTTTTTGCAGTTGAATCGCTATTGTTATCGATTACAACCGAACTATTTTCATTATTCGAAATCACAGGTTTAGCTGATTTCTTAGTCGCCACCACGATAATCGCAACGATCAAAAGCAAAATCAAAACCACTGCAATTGTCGCTACTGTAATAATTTTGCGGCGCTCTTTGCGATCCGCTTCCTCTTGATAATACATAAAAAACTCCTTATACTATAATTATATCACACTTAAGTTAAATAGTCAAGCAATCAAATAATTAACATTGAAAAACCGGAGCTCGAAGAGAGGGAAGGGAGGCTCTTTTCGCTCCGGTTTTCCGCTTCCTTAGTCCGACGAGCGTCGGAACAGATTAGGATGTAAATCGGGAGAGAAGAAATACTGCTTGACACCAGCAATGGCGCCGAGCAACGTACTGCTGTCGTTGAACGGCTGCACTAATTCTCCTGGCCAATAATCCAGTTTTGAATCGACTGCTAGGATAAACCACCCCAAAGACAGATCGTCCTCAAGATTATAGACCTGACAAAGCTGCGTGCGGGTTCTTAGAAACACCTTGATCACCGAAGGGTAATCCATGTTGCGTTCTTCCCCCTGGGTGCGGCCTTTGTCTAGACCAAATCTCGGCAGCATTGGCTTGAGTTCTGCCAGGAGCGACAAGAGATTTGCCTCGCCTGCTAGTTCAAGCTGCAAGGCCAAAAACTCTTTCCCTTTTAATGTCTCCGGTTTTTCAATCAACTTGAACGCGTACCAGACGTGCATGGCCCTAAGCATGGCGTAAATCACGCGAGCTTGCTCGTCGCAGGATAGCTTGTTGATCTCTTCCCAAATGTATTCTGGTATCTCGTAGTCGCGAGAATTCAGTTTCGCCTTAATATCGGGCTCGCCGGCCAGGATTTTTAAGTCGAATCCCACGTCGAATAATCCTTCAATAAAAGCGATCACCAAGCACTCCATCAAGGTTTCAACCTGATATCGTTCAGGAATCGGCGGCACCATTTCCCGTCTGACCGACGCGCTAGTGATCATCTTGGTCGGTGCAGGTGGCGCTGGTATCCGCCGAACTGGTTCTTCTTGAACCTCCTTTTTCGAATGAAAAAACGGCAAATTCATACAAACTCCTTTTCTAAGGAAACGAATACGTAAAAGGACTCGCTCCATGAGCGTAATTCCAATTATAACATACTTTACCTAAAAAGTAAAGACAGCGATATGCGCGCCTGCATATTGTCTGTCCTTTATTAGCTTCATATTCTCCAATTCAAAAGTAGCTCCAGGGTGAGATAAAACTAGTTTTCCCTCTGGTTTCAAGAATTGTGTCAAACGCGCTATGGCTTTTTCGTCAAAACAATCGTATGGCGGATCAGCAATGATGACATCAAATTTTTTTTCAAAAGAAAGTTTTCCGGCATCTGCGATAATCACCTCTGAAACTTCATCTAATCCAAGAGACACGACGTTATTTTTGAGGTTTTTAGCAATTTGTGGGTTTTTCTCTACGAAGACTACTTCCCTAGCGCCACGCGACAAGGCCTCTATGCCTAGCGCCCCAGAGCCAGAAAACGCATCCAAAACTACAGCGCCTGGCAAATCTTCGTTAATCATGTTAAACAGAGCGATTTTTTCACGCGCACCCATAGGGTGCGCCAAACTAGACTTAGGCGATTTTATACTACGTCCACGATATTTTCCAGAGGTAATTCTTATGTTGTCCATTAGTTCAAAGTTGTTATTTGTTGATACTTTATGATGCTTTCCATCAATTCCTTATATTTTAACATATTTTCCGGTTTTTTCAAGAATTCCAATACGTCTACTTGTGCTCGGTGAATCAACTTCGTATCTGACAACGACGCAATCCGTAAATCCATCGCTCCGTGTTGCAATACTCCATAAATCTCTCCTGGGCCACGCATCTTTAGATCGACTTCGGCCAGATAAAAACCGTCGGTCGACTGCTCCAAGACTCTTAACCTCCTAAATGGCTGAGCATCGCTAGCTGTTAAAAGATAACAAAACGAAGCTGCCGTGCCCCTCCCTACTCTTCCTCTTAATTGATGAATTTGCGCCAGGCCATACCCCTCTGCGTTTTCGATGACTATAAGAGTAGCATTCGGCACATCAACTCCCACTTCCACCACTGTAGTCGACACCAAGACATCTATTTTTCTTGCCGCAAACCGCTCCATTATTTCATCTTTTTCAGCAGGCTTCATTCGACCGTGTAAAAATTCAATTTTTAGTTTTGGGAACAATCGACACAATTTCTCATAGCGCGATTTTACAGAGGTAGTTTCGGCACGCGGGTTATCATCGATAGCTTTACAAATCCAATAAACTTGATGCTTTTTCTCGACAGTTTCTAGTATCTTCGGGTATAACTTTTCATTAATCTCTATCTCTTGCAAAATTTTAGTCGTAATCGGTTGCCTACCCCTTGGCAACTCATTCAAAACCGACACATCAAGATCTCCAAACACCGTTAGCTGCAAAGAGCGCGGGATCGGGGTGGCCGTCATCGCAAGGAGATGCGGCGCCAAGCCAGCGGGCGATTTTAGCACTAATCTTTGTCTCTGTTCTACCCCAAAGCGATGTTGCTCGTCGATAATCACTAGCCCCAAATTTTGAAACTCAGTATCGTCGGTAAGCAAAGCGTGCGTTCCAATTACCAGATTGATTTTGCCGTTTTTGATATTGGTTTTAAGGTTTTTCTTATCTTTAGTAGCACCAGTCAGTAATGCCACAGTAATCCGAAAAGGCTCTAGCAAGCTCTTGATACCCTCGTAATGTTGCGCGGCCAGAATCGCCGTTGGCGCAAGCAATGCCACCTGTTCACCCGCCAAAATCGCCGCATAAGCCGCCATTGCCGCTACCATCGTCTTGCCCGAACCTACATCCCCCTGCAAAAGTCTATTCATCGGAGTCGGCTTCTCTAAATCTTGAAAAATCTCCCAAGCCGCCCTCCTCTGCGCATTAGTCAATTTGAAGGGTAGTTTACTTAAGAAAGCCTTAATCTTATCCAATTCGAATGGAATTTTAGGAGCTTTTAGCTTCTCATTCTCTCTTTTGTTTAATTTCGCCGCCAAAATTAGCTCAAACAATTCCTCGTAAGCCAAATAACTTCGCGCTTTTTCAACATCAGAAATGGTAGTCGGAAAATGCGCTTTAAACAGCGCCTCTTTTCTGATTCCTGCTTTTACGCTTGGTAATAAATCTGGGATTCCAGCAAACTTGTCTCTTGAATTCTCCATCAAACGACGGAAATCATGCGATTTTAGGCTCCCATGAGCCACGTAGACCGGGTTTAGGCCACTGAAGGTATCAACATCGGATGCCAAGGCCGCCGAAGGCGACATCAGGCTATAACGGCCATTTTTGAGCTCGTAATTACCTGTAAAATAGTATTCCTTGTCAGGAGTAAACTGACGTGCGCGATAGCTTTGATTAAACCATACTACCTTAATCGAACCAGTTTTATCGCTGATAATACCCTCTGTAACCGAAAGATTTCGTCGGCGAGCCTTGCGGGTAGTGGTTTTATCAATTTTCCCTTTTATTACGATTTTACCAGGGGTAATTTCGGCAATCGTAGTAGGGCGAGCGTAATTTTCATAATCTCTCGGCAAATTATAAAAAAAATCCTTTACCGTGCGAATTCCGTATTTTTTTAGCACCTCAGCCGTCTTCGGTCCGACGCCCTTCAAAGAATCTACCCCTTCAAAGAAATCCATAATTACATTATACAACACCACTCTGTTAATTGACAAAAGTTCAAGATTATGATAAAGATATATACGGTTGCTTTCGCGCCAAGAGGCGTGTTTAGCGTCAGGACTTTACGGCCTAAGGAGGCATTATGAAGTACGTAGCCGAACTAAAAAGCGCAAAAAACATCGAACGCTTTATCAGGTGGTACGCAAATAACTGTGCGGGAGTAGAAAAAGTCTCTGTGAAGTTCAGCTCCTCTCAAGACGCTGCAAACTTTTTAGAATTTACCGAGCAGGAGCAATCTAACGAAAAAATCTATGGCACCTACAGAACCCTCTAGAAAGGGAGGACTCAAAAATTCCGCACCAATTACAGCCCAGGCGAATTATTTGCCTGGGTTTTTCCCTGTATGCTCCTCGCGCCATTTCGCAATCTCAGCGTGATTACCAGAGAGCAACACCTTCGGTACTTTCATCCCCCGAAAATCCTCCGGGCGCGTATATTGCGGGTATTCCAAATTATCTCCATCTGAAAACGATTCAATTTCTGCAGATTGTTCACCACCTAGTACTCCCGGGATTAATCGTACAACCGAGTCAATTATGATCAGCGCCGGCAGTTCTCCGCCCGTCAGCACATATTTTCCTAAAGAAATCTTATAGTCTACAATCGAAAGTATTCTCTCGTCATACCCCTCGTAATGCGGGCACAAGATAATATAGTGAGCGTCTTTAGTGAACTCTCTCGCAGCCTTTTGATCCCAAATTTCCCCTACCGGAGTCGGCAAAATCACTTTTGCCTCTGGGTCCTTAGCCTTCACCGATTCAATCGCGGCAAACACCGGCTCGCAGCGGAGCAACATTCCGTCACCACCCCCGTACGGCGTATCATCAACGCTCTTGTGCGGTCCAAGACCATAATCTCTCAGATTCACAAAATCAAACTCTGCTAAACCTTTACGCACAGCCTTTTCCATCATCGAAGACTTAAGATACGGCTCCACCGCCTCACGAAATAATGTAACTATCGTAAACTTAATCATATCTACATTATACAACACTCTCCCTCTCTTGACAAAATAACAAAAGTATGACAATATACAGGCATATCCATAATTTCCATACCATAAGGTGTGTTAAAATATAGTACTTTAAATATGTTGGTTTAGATCAGTTGCTCTAGGAAGGAGCTAATAATGACAGAAAAGAAGTATGAGCTGACAGACGAGACAATCGTAGTTGATGATCGCGTCCTTCATCGTATCCGAGTATTGAAAGATTTTTATCCTTTCAAAGCCGGCGACCTCGGCGGCTTTATCGAAACCGAAGACAACCTTTCTCATGAAGGTTCTTGTTGGGTCTACAACAATGCCAAGGTCTACGGCAATGCCCAAGTCTACGACAACGCCACAGTCTATGGCTACGCCAAAGTCTACGATAACGCCAAAGTCTACGGCTGGGCCAGAGTTTACGATGACGCCTCGGTCTATGGTTGCGCCAGAGTCAACGGTGACGCCTATATATTCGGCAACGCCCAAGTCTACGACCGCGCTGAAGTCTACGGCTGGGCCGGAGTCTACGGCTGGACCAAAGTCTACGATGACGCCAAAGTCTACGGCTGGGTCAGAGTTTACGATAGCGCCTCGGTCTACGGTTGCGCCAGAGTTCATGAAGAAGCTAAAGTTTACGACGAAGCAAAAGTATACGACGAAGCTGAAGTCTACGGCTGCGCCAGAGTCTACGGCAACGCCCAAGTCTACGACCGCGCTAAGGTCCACTACCTAGCTATGGTCTTAGACTACGCGAGGGTTTTTGGCAATGCCGAAGTGTGCGGCGACGCAAGAGTCCTGTACGAATCTCGCGTGTTCCACCGCATGAAGGTGACCGGAGTTTTGGCAGAGCGAAGACCACTAGAGCCTGACGGCGAATAACCAACAAAAAAGCACCGCAATTAGCGGTGCTTTTTACTGAAGTAACTCTCGCCACGAAAAACGGCCTTACGACCGCTTTTCCCCACTGTTACGCGCCCACCCTTGGGGCACATTGGTTTGTTTTAATCCGCTGTTTGTTTTAATGTAAGTCTCCACACTCCACTAAGTATCAGTGGAACCCCTGTGAAGCGTACCAGCTTAACTCTATAATAAAGCATAAGCGTAGATTTGTCAAGTACTTTTTATTTTGACTTTTTAACAAAACAATGCTATAGTTATTTCACGCTGAGGTCGGAGCAATAGCTGTAAGGGAGGGATAAATATGCAGATTAAACTGCTCAGAACGGATTGGTACATCGGACATGTGCCACCAGAGATGTACACATCAGATCTCATTGCAATTGAAAAAAGCTTAAAGAGGAAGAATCGCCGGAACGCCGTCATCAACAAATTGATCATTGTTCCACTTAACAAGATTCTTTCAAATAGGAGCTAGCACCTTAATACCGCCCCAATCGGGGCGGTATTTCATGCTTTAATATGGTATAATTGAGTTATGTTTGTAGATACGGCCAAAGTTAGTTTAAAAGCTGGTAAAGGCGGCGATGGTGCCGTTTCTTTTCGGCATGAGATTTATATTCCAAAAGGTGGTCCCGATGGTGGCGATGGCGGCAAAGGCGGCGATATTATTTTTAGAGCCGACCGCAACACTAATACGCTAATAGATTTTCGTTTTACCCCTATTCTTACCGCTGAAAATGGTAAAAATGGCGCCGGTCAACGCGCCGCCGGCCGCTCCGGCAAAAACCTAATCGTAGAAGTTCCGCTCGGCACGGTTGTGTATAAAATCGGCTCAAAAAATTCTTTCGAGGGGATCCGGAGTTACGACGAGGATGAGCGCGCCAGCCCTGTGACGACAGGCGCTGGCGACGCGCCCCGAGAAAGAATTCTTTTGGCCGACTTAACTAAAGATGGTCAAGAGGCTATTATTGCTCATGGTGGTTCTGGCGGCTTCGGCAATGCTCATTTCAAATCTAGCACTCGCCAAGCTCCCATTATCGCCGAAGTTGGCGAGCCAGGTGAAGAATTTGAAGCCGAACTAGAGCTCAAATCTATGGCTGATGTTGGCCTAGTCGGTCTACCAAACGCCGGCAAATCTACTTTTCTCTCTGTAGTATCAAATGCCAAGCCAGAAATTGCAGATTATCCTTTTACCACTATTACCCCAAATCTTGGCGTCGCCACGATAGACGAAAAAGACATTTTAATCGCCGATATCCCTGGCCTGATTGAAGGGGCCTCTGAGGGCAAAGGTCTTGGGCATGATTTTCTCCGTCATGTTGACAGAACTGCGGTTTTGTTGCATCTCGTTGACGTTTATAATGATGATGCTGGTGAGGCCTATCAAACTATTCGCAATGAACTCGACAAATATTCCGACCTCAAAGACCGTCCCGAGATCGTCGCTCTTACAAAATGTGAAGGCGTAGACGAGGAAATCATCAAAATGCAAATGGCTTCCATTCTCGAGAGAAACCCAAATGCCAAAATCTTCTCAATTTCTTCCCAAGCCCACCAAGGCCTACAAGAGCTTTTAAGAGAATTAAAACAGACTTGTTTTAAGAGTATTGAGCAAACTAAAACTAAAACTGAAAGGGATAATCGGGAATATACTTCTCGGGGGCTTCCGGAGGTTACGACCGAGGATGAGGGCGCGAGCCCCGTAACGACGGGCGCGAGCGACCCGTCCCCCGAGAAGTCATATTCCGATTATCCTATTATTTCTCTTGGCAAAGACGCCCTAAAAGACACTTGGCAAGTCCAAAAACAAGATGACAAATTCATCGTTACCGGCGAAAAAATCGAGAAATTCGCTCGCAGAACCGACCTCAATAACTACGCTAGCGTCAACAGATTACGCGACATCCTAAAAAAGATGGGTATTCGCGCCGAACTTACCAATCTAGGCGCCAAGCCAGACTCTATTATAGAGATAGCCGGCAAAGAATTTACTCTTGTCGAAGACTATTAATGAATATAATTGAATTTTCCTACTTCGCTAGCCGGAATAGTTGAGAACAATACGCCGTAACAACCAGCATAGTTGCGCTCTGAGACGTTAATTGATCCATCGCTATTTACAGATTCCACATAGCCGACGTGTCCATACCAACCAGAATCGGTTTGGAAAATTGCGCCCGCCGCTGGAGAACGGTCTACCCGAAGACCAGCACTTCTTGCTGCGTCATCCCATCCGCTGGCATTTGCCTTAATAAAGCCAAGATCTGGCCGCTTTAGCCAACCCCAAGAGGTACACTGTCCCGCACCAAGACTTCTATTACAAACAAGATCGGTCCTAGAAGAAGCATTACCGAGGTAAGTATAAGTATAAGTTGTATTAGTATAGGTCGGACGGACTACAGGAGCGATATATTCTGGTCTCTCTGTTTCCGGCAAAGTACCACCCTTAATAAACAACCTGGTTCCCTCTGTTAATCCAGAAACATCCAAGTCATTAAAAATCGTGATTTCCTCGACGTTTGAACCATATCTAGAGGCGATTGATTCAATCGTATCGCCAGATTTTGCGGTATAAACAATGCCTGACTCTTTTGGCAGGTACAAAGTGTCACCCGCCGCAATAGATTTGGTTTTTAGACCGTTAGACCATCGAATTTGGTCAACCGTAAGGCCGAATTTAGAGGCGATGTCATCTATGGTTTCTCCGTCCTCAACTACGTATTCAATCACCCATTCCCTATTACCAGCATCGGTAAGGCTTGGTTTTTCTAGCTTACCGGTAGAAGTCTGCCCAGAATCATACATCGCGTTAATCATAACATAGTTCGCCGCTACATCTTGCGCGCTAGCGAGACTGAGTGCATGCGACAGGTCAGCAACGGTGTATAATTCGGATAATTGGTCCACAGAGACGTTCTTGTAGTTTTCGGCCGCAAAAGAACCAAGGCTCAGATTCACATCTGAATTGCGCTTATCGATTGAGCCGACAAAAACCAACACCAGGGTTAATAATCCTACTACCAAATATGGTATTCCCCCTTTAAATTTCTTTAAATCTAATTTCTTCTTCTTTGTCATAATGAAACATTACAGAGGTTCTGGCAATGTAGAGCCGCGTTCTGATTATGCTCTGCCTCTGTATTACTATAATACATCATACCATCGTCACCTGTCAAGAAGTAAAGATAAGTGGTATCTGATGGATTAGCTACCGCAAGCAAGGCGGATAGTCCAGGATTGGAGATCGGTCCACAGGGGAGTCCAGCGTATAACCTCGTATTATAGCAGGAATCGACCTTTAAGGCGCTTTGATTGTCGCTGTACGTCTGTCTATCGGGATCCACTACATCTAGCGCATAAGATACTGTTACATCACTCCCAAGCGGTATTCCATAAGCTATTCTAGATAAAAATACCTGTGCCACGGTGGGTTGTTCAGGAGAAGAGGCCTCTTTTTGTACTACAGAAGCCAAAGTAATGCCCTCGTGCAGGCTTAGCCCCTGTTCTAAGTACTTCGCTTCCAAATTATTCTCTGTTATCACTTTATCCATCCCAGACAGATATTCCTCTATTACTTCTTTAACAGTCGCGGATTTATAAAACTCATGTGTTTCACCAAACAAATACCCCTCTAGAGTAGCCCCCTCTGGCCTATTTTTTAAAAAAGGGTAATCATAAGTAGCGTTAAATGCTTCTTCTACCTCTGTAGCTTCGTATCCAACCTCTATTAAGTTTTTCTTGATGTCAAAAATCGTCTCCCCTGGTCTTATCGTAAAATCAAACACATCTGCCTCCATCTGGGCCTCTATTTCCGCATAATATTCTGCCCTTTCGCGAGCTCGTTGATCTTTAATCAAAAAGAAGGCACCCACGGCGATTAGAACTAAAATCAAAATGCCTGATACCCCTGAAATCCAGGTTACAGCCTTTTTAGTTTTCAATTTTGCCTCATCGACTTTCCTTTCAATAATATTTGTTTCCTCCAAAGGGGCTTGCTCAGGCTCTTTAAACCCCTCCAAGAAGTCTTGCAAGATAATCGAAGCTGCTTCCGCATCAATCTCTCCCTTTTCGTAGCGTTTTTTACGAGCCTGTAATCTGTCTTCAGCCTCAACAGAGGTAAGGGATTCATCTTGGAAACGAATTTTAGCATTTGGAATCTTCTCAAGTAAAGTCTTTGCGAAGTTCCGTACGTAGAGCGATTGTTTAGTCTCTACGCCCTCATTACTTCTGGGCAGACCAATTACGAAGAAGGTTGTGTTGCATTTGTTGGCTGTTTGAGCAATTTTTTGCCACTCTAGGCCGTCTACTTCAATAAACCCTTGTGGTATCGCAATTCTGGTGCTCGAATCAGCCTGCGCCACGCCAATGCGTTTCTCGCCTACATCTAGTCCAATTATTTTCATTGTTTTTCTTCAGTCTTCTTGGTTTCTTCAGTTTTTTCGTCGGTATTCTCGGTTTTTTCAGATTCCTCGGAGTCCTTGTTTTCCTGTTTTTCCTTTATCTCGTTGCCATCTTGGTCTTTTATTTCAAAACCAACGGTGATTCTGTTCGAGTCCGTCGGCACCTTCATTACCCAAGGATAAGAAGGATCCATCTTTGCATCAACAACTCCTTCGATGTCGCGTATCTCTCTTTGAGCATCGCCTAGTCCTTTGCCTTTAACCTTTTCTACTACATCACTTTCAGTAATCTTTGGACCAGTGAAGTAAACCGCCTTGAGTTTACCAGTAAATCCACTATCTAGTTCCTTAAACCCGTCAATATAGACACTGTCAATCTTAAAAATCTTCTTATCCTCAGGTAAATTAGCTTTTGCTCTAATTAACTCCTCTAATTTCGTTTTATCGATGATATAAACCTTAGCAGTAGTTGTGGCCTTAAGAGTGGGTTTAACCCCATCTTTTACTTCTTCATCTACCGCTGGTGTAGCAGTTGCCGCCGAAGTATCTTGGCTAAAAGTAGAATCTAGAATAATCACACTATCCTCTGGATTTGTCTTTTTTATTTCATCGTATAATTTATTCTTATTTTCTTCTTCATCGGCACTTTGGAGTTCGGTTTTTGCTTTTTCGACATCAGACTGTTGTACTACAGTGATAATATCATCTGTACCGCCCGTCATTGCCTTGTCGGAATACACTCCATCGATATGCGCCACAGCACTCCAACCAGAATTGGATGCTTGAATATTGTACTTCTCGCCAGCACCTCCAGCCGTCACTTTAACTCTGCCAGAAACTAAGCAGCCTGAACGGATAAGGCTAGAAGGCTTGTCAGCGTTATCGCAAACCGCGCTTTCATCGTCTTTGTATGCCAAAGTGACATTTTCGTCCGCATAATAAGTTAAACCATTTATAGTGAAGGCAGTGCCGGCATTAATAGGTACACTCCCAGCTTCTTTAAAGTATGCATAAACTACTACGTCTCCGCTTGCTTTATTGCCATTATTCTTCTGCCCAGTCGCTTCAAAAGTCACTTCATTAACATTCTCAACTTTCCGCTCTTCAAGATAGACTTTCCCCTCATCGATGTTTTCGTCCTTTTGCTCTTTAACGAAGCTTATTACCTCAGAAAAATTATTAGAATCGGTCTTAATCGAAACAAACACATCCACAGCCGGAGCTATAAACAAAGCCCAAATCAAGAAAATAATTAATAGTATTAATCCAATTCCGCTAGCAATTGCAAGCTTCTTATGCGTCAAAACCCAATTTATAAATTTATTATGCTTTTTCCCCGATCCGGTTTTCTCTTTTTTCTCCTTTTTGGGCTTCTTCTTTGTCTCGGGCTCGGCTTCTTCTTCGGAATCCTCTTCGTCCCCGGCTCCATCTTCCTCAGGTTCTTCTTCCGCCGCTTCAGCCTCCTCTTCGTCATCAGTAGGTTCTTCTTCTATAGCTTCCTCAGTTGGCTCCTCGATATCTTCTGTCGATTCAGTTTCAACTTTTTCGCTCGATTCTTCAACGGTTGGAACCACAGGCGCAGTATTTAAATCTTTCGCTACAGGCAATTTGGTCACAGCGGCAAGTTTAGTAATCGAAGGGTCCACAGTCACTAGCACTACAGTTTTCTGCGCACTTTTACTTGCTTTCGCAATTAGTTTTATATTCACCACACTTCTAAATACGCCAGCCTTCTTAGGCGGGACCAAAGCTACGATTTTTGATTTGGAGTTTTCGATTTTCGTGATGATATCAGTGATATCATCCTCCGGCTCAATATAAATAGTATCTTTATTCATATTTAAATATTACCACATTTTTTAAAGCTTGTGTTAAAATATAATTAAATGAACTTATTCAAGCGGAACAATTCAGCAAAAAATACTGGTTCTCAGGCTGCTTTGGCCGAAATGGCTTTAGGTGCTATTCATGATGGCGTAATAATTACCAACAAAGCCGGCACGATTGAATTTATGAATCCTGCCGCCGCCACAATGACTGGCATGGGCGTAAACAACGCCAAAGGCCTAGACTACGGCCTAGTAGTCAAACTCGAATCAAAAGAAGGTCGCACACTTTCCGAAAACGAAAACCCCTTGATTCAAGCCATGAAAACCAACCAACCGCTAGAAGGCCATCAAGCTAGTCTCATCGTAGGCCAATCCGACAAACGTATCCCGATTTCGATTTCCGTCTTGCCAGTTGAAGGCATGAGCCAAGATCGCATTATCACCTTTCGTAATATCTCCAAGGAACTGGCCGAGGAGGGCGAACAGGCCGAATTTATTTCTACCGCATCTCACGAAATGCGCACACCAGTTGCTACTATAGATGGCTATCTATCACTAGCCATTAATCCACAGACTGCTACCATCGACGAGCGCGCACGCGGCTATCTCACCGCCGCTCAGGCCGCTTCAAAACACCTTGGCAAACTATTTCAGGATTTACTAGACGTGACCAAATTAGACGACGGCCACATCCAGCCACGTTTTGAACCAGTAGACGTCGTAAATGTCGTCAGGACGATTTCCAATGATTATCTCGAACGCGCCAAGACCGAGAAAATCAACTTCAGATTTGGCTCAGAAGACTCGCTTTCCTTTGGCGAAAATGTCAAACTAGGACAAGTAGCCTATGGCTTTATAGATCTTAATTTTATCCGCGAAGTTCTAGACAATCTCATTGACAATGCCTTCAAGTACACCCCCGAAGGCGGTTCAATTTATGTAAATGTTCGAGGCGACAACGACAAAGTGTTAATCAATGTCACTGACACGGGCATTGGTATTTCGTCAGACGATCTGACTCATATCTTCCAAAAATTCTATCGTGCTGATAATTCCGATACCCGCACAATTGGTGGTACCGGCTTAGGGCTATATTTAGTCAAACAACGTGTCGAAGCTATGGGCGGCAAAGTTTGGGCCGAATCTGCTTTTGGTGAAGGCTCGACTTTTTATGTTTCCCTACCGAGACTCTCGCAAGATGAATACGAAAAACGCATGATTATGGTTCGAAATCAACAAATGCAAGCACGAATGGAAGCCGAGGCAGCTAGTCGAAACATCCCACCAATTCCCGTACAACCTACTGCGCCAGTGCAGCCAGCCGTTCAGCCACAACCAACTGCTCCATCGCAGCCGAGCATCCCAACTCAACCTCAGCCAACTGTACCTGTTCAACCTCAACCACCCGCACCGCCAAATCCGTCACCACCAGTGACGACCCCGCCACCCGAAACAAACCAAAAACAAATTGATATCAACTTAAAAGGAGAAGCAAAATGAGTAAAATAATGGTAGTCGAAGACGAAGCCCCTCTACGTGAAATTTACAGTGTTCGCATCACCGCCGAAGGCTACGAAGTAGTCTCCGCGGGCGACGGCGAGGAAGCGCTAGCAATGGCAGTGCGCGAAAAACCAGACCTAATCCTGTCAGATATTATGATGCCGAAAATTTCTGGGTTTGATATGCTGGATATTTTGCGCTCTACTCCAGAGACTGCGGGTATCAAGGTCGTAATGATGACCGCTCTTTCTGCCGATGATCAACGCGAACGCGGCGAAAGACTTGGCGCAGACCGCTATCTAGTCAAATCGCAAGTTGGTATCGAAGATGTTATCAACGTTATCCACGAGGTATTAGGCGCCCGAGCAGAAGCATCTACGCCAGCTCCAGCTCCAACCGGTGCCCCAGCGCCTGCTCCAGTTACTCCAGAAGCAGCGCCAGCCCCAGGAACAGTTCCAGCTCCAGAAGCAGCTCCAGTCCCAGAAATGGCCCCTGCGCCAGAAGCGCCAGTCGCGCCACCCGTCGAGAACCCGGTTCCGCCAGCTCCTGCCGAAGTCCCAGTCCCAGCAGAAGCGCCGGCTCCGACCGAGCCTCCAGTTCCTCCGGTTCCTGCTCCAGCTCCTACCGAAACCCCAGCACCGGCCGTCCCCCCAATTCCAGAAGCCACAGTACCAGAAGTTCCACCAGCTGAGCCACAATATGGACAACCAGAAACTCCGGCTCAATAAGTTTCTCGCCGAGCGACTCGGTTTATCTCGTCGTGAAGCCGATGAAATAATTCTAGCCGGCCAAGTCACGGTAGACGGAACCAAAGCTATATTAGGTACTAAAATTGACAGTAAGTCAAAGATATTATGTAATGGTAAAATAGTTCCATTTGAGAACAAATATCAATACATAGCCTTCAATAAGCCAGTTGGCTATGTTTGCTCACGACGAGCACAAGGTGACACACCAACACTCTACGAGCTGTTACCAAAAAAATACCAAAAACTCAAAACCGTTGGACGTCTAGATAAAAATTCTTCCGGTCTCATTCTACTCACGAACGATGGCGATTTCGCATTCCAAATGACTCATCCAAAATTCCGCAAAAACAAAGTTTACGAAGTAGAACTCGATAAGCCACTAGAGCCCCTCCATCAGCAAATGATTTCCGACTACGGCGTCGAAATCGGCGATGGCGTTTCCCGATTTAGAATAGTGAAAATGGAACCCGAGATATCTCTTTCGAGGGGATTTCGGAGCGCGGCAGCGCGAGAGTTAGCGCGCGAGCCCCGTGGCGACGGGCGCGAGCGACGCGACCCGAGAAAGACGGTATCTCGGGTTCGATATGTGGTTATTTTATCCGAAGGTCGCAACCGCCAAATCCGTCGCACGTTTGCCGCACTTGGTTACAAAGTCACCAAACTTCATCGCACCCAGTTCGGCAAATACGAACTAGGCGACCTAAAACCCGGAAAATGTGTTATAATTAAACCATGAGCACCATTCTTGCTTTAGATATTGGCACCGAATTTGTAAAGGCAGTTTTAGCAAAGCCTACCAAAAAAGGCGAGCTCGAAATTTTGGGTGTCGGAAAAGCCCATCAGGCCGAAGGCAATATGAACGCTGGTGCCGTAGCAGACATTCCTGCAGTAGTTTCGGTTTGCGAAGAAGCTTTAGTGGATGTAGAAGAACAGGCTGGCGAACGCGCCAACCTTACCGTAGTTGGCATTGCAGGTGAACTCATTAAAGGCAGCACTACTACAGTTAATTACAATCGCAAAAATCCCAACAAGCCTATTACCGATTCCGAAATGAGCGAAATCATCAGAAAGGTTCAGCAAAAATCTGGCGAAGTCGCCAAAAAAACCGTCGCACTAGAAACTGGTAATGACAATGTCGAAGTACGTTTAATTAACTCCGCAATTGTCTCACTCACGATTGATGGTTACAAAATTAGCAACCCGATTGGTTTTAAAGGCTCTGATATCGTGATTCAATTCTATACCGCATTTGCGCCACTTATTCACGTCGCCGCAATCGAAAAGGTCTGCGCCGAATTGAACCTAGACTTATTAACGGTTGCCGTAGAACCGTTTGCAGTTTGTCGCGCTTGTCTCGGAGATGATTTAGAATCAAGTTTTTCAGGCATCGTGATGGACATTGGCGGCGGCACTACCGATATCGCCGTAGTAGAAGACGGCGGCGTAGAAGGCACCAAAATGTTCTCAATCGGTGGACGTAGTTTCACTCGTCAGATTTCTGAATCCATGGGCGTAGACTTTGAAACCGCCGAAAACTACAAACTAGAATACGATACCGGCGAGCTCGATGATCGCGTAAAATCCAAAATCGAAACTGCAATTTCACGCAATCTTAGTGTTTGGTTAGCCGGTGTAGAAGTAGCTTTGGAAGAATTTGGCAATCTCGGCAGTCTTCCGCGCAATATTCTACTGTGCGGCGGTGGCGCTAGCCTTTCATTGTTACAAGAAGAACTAGCAATTTCTGATTGGTACAAGGATTTACCATTTTCCCGTCGCCCGATAATTCACTTAATTGACGTCGCCGAGCTTCCCTCGCTCAACACTAAACGTCTCAATGTCGAAGGTTTAGGTCTTCTAGACCACTCCTTTGCTACCGCTCTTGGTTTGCTTCGAGTTGGCATCGATACTCTTGCCGGCGCACCAGAAGAAAACAAGATTATCTCTAAGATTTCAAAATTGTTGCAAAAATAATTATTCAATTACGGCTTTAATTCGTCTTATTCCTGCTGCAGACGACTCTTCTTTTTTAATATGGAATTTGCCAATCACGCCAGTATGCTCTACGTGTGGGCCACCGCATACTTCACGAGACACTGGTTTTTCGAAATCACCAATCGTGTAGACTTTTAGTTTTTCTGGATACTTATCCCAGAATTGTCCGTGCGCCTTCAAAGTATTTTTCGCATATTCTTTATCATATTCATCAAACACCACCGGAAGATCCGCTTCAATCCATTCATTAACTTGCTCTTCTACCGCTTTCTTTTCTTCGTCAGTCATCTTGTGGTCCAAGTTAAAATCAAAGCGCAACCTTTCAGCGGTGGTATTAGAACCTTTTTGGACGATATCTGGCGAGACTAATTTTTGCAAAGCCGCCAACAACAAATGCGTCGCCGTATGATATTTAATAGTCTGCTCGCCATGATCTTCCAGTCCACCTTTAAACATCCCTTTTGAAGCGGTTTGCGACCTTTCACGTTGTTCCTTCAAGGCTTCATCAAATTCCTCCCGATATTTTTCCGACAACTCGATACCTTCGCGATAACACTCTTCTACCGACAATTCCATCGGGAATCCATAAGTGTCTTGGAGCATGAAGATATCTCGTCCGTCCAAGATCTTATTGTTCTTAGTCAGTTTTTTCAATTCCTTCAAACCACGATTCAAAGTCTTACGAAATGCATTTTCTTCGCGTAGCATTACTTCAAGCGCACTTTCGCGGTGCGTCAAAATCGAATCCGGTAACTCAGTATAATTTTCCGCTACAATCGGTACAATCTCCGCCAAGAAATTATTCGAAATCCCAAGGTCTAACGCGCGTAGAATCGCCCGACGCAATAATCGGCGCATCGCATAGCCTTGTGTCTTATTAGACGGCACCAATCCTTGCGCCGCCAACAAATACGCACCACGAATATGGTCGGCAATCACCCGCATCTCGTCAGTATTATTATCATAAGATTTGCCAGAGATATCTTCCAATTTATCTACAATTGGCTTCATCAACGAAATCTTGAATACATCAAATGAATCAATTGAAGCAGCAGTAATACGCTCTAGTCCTGCACCAAAGTCGACATTCTTCTTCTCAAGCTCTTCAAAGGTCCCATCTTCTAGTCGTCGATATTGCATAAAAACTTGGTTGCCAATCTCCATAAATCGTGCGCCATCCGAAGCCGGATGGGCGAACCCGTATTTCTCTACGTCTTGTTTATCATCGCCAAAATCATAAAACACCTCTGAGTCAGGTCCGCATGGATCGCCAATTGGTGTAGTCTCGCAGCCACCACCACGACTCCACCAGTTCTCGTGATCGTCATAAAAGAAAATTCTTTCCCCGGGCTTTATTCCGCGCTTGTCCCCGTTAGATGCTTCACCGATTTCGGCAATTTTGGCTTCAATCCCAGCTTCTTCAAACACCTTTTGCCATATTTCGGCCGCCTCAGTGTCTTTCGGAATGCCATATTTCTCGTTGCCAATAAAACAAGTCACATAAATCCGTGAAGGGTCCAAACCGACTTCACGCGTCAGAAACTCAAAAAACCATCGAATCTGCTCCTCCTTAAAATAATCTCCGAGCGACCAGTTTCCAAGCATCTCGAATACGGTTGTATGGCGTGGATCGCCCACGTCTTCGATATCTTGTAACCTCATCGATGGTTGCGAATCGCAAAGTCGAGTGCCTAGTGGATGTTCTTTACCTAGCAAATACGGCAACAATGGCTGCATACCAGAACCGGTAAACAAAGTCGTCGGGTCACCTTCCAGCACTAACGGTGCAGGCTCAATCACCTTGTGTCCATGTTTAATCTGAAAATCTAAATATTTTTGTCGTATCGTATTAGCATCCATAAAGAATATTATACAAAAACTTCTCTATTTTCGCAATTATGGTGCCGGTACTACCCACGGATCCGCAGCGGTGCCAGTACCTTCAACCGCCAAAGTACCCTCCTTTAGTGAAATTACTGGACGGATAGTATATGTGGTGGTTGTTATTTGCCCACTTGATAAGTAGCCGCTACTGCTTAGGCGGTAGTTATAGGTGGCACGGCTGTTGCTAGTTGTCCTATTATATGGAGTCATTGTCCAGAAGTCGCTGCCGGATCTGACATAAGAACTTGCACTATAGGCAGAGCCTTGGTTGGCAGTCTGGGCACCGGCTCCAGCGAAGGATAGTTCGTCCGCTGTAATTAGGGCGATTGGTCGGCTAAGTTGCCCATTGCCGCCACTTGACGTACTGGTACTGTAGACGTCAGCGGCATCACGTGAACAACGTAGGCTAGGCGGTTTACTAGAACTGTTATAACTATTTCTGAAATATCCCGCTGAATACGCATTGGTACCGGACGAATTAGTGGTCCCAGACGGCCTTAATGAAGTTGCTACGGTGCTGCCAGCATCATCCGAATAGAATGTACGATCATTACAATAACCAGCATTAGGTTCTAAGATGTTAGTGAAACTACTTAAATTACTATTATACCAAGTTTCAATGCTACTCTTTATTGTTGAACTATTAGTGTTATCCGAAAAGTTCGTATTGGAACCAAATATTGCGTCAACAGATATATTTGAGTTGCTTGTGCTTGAACCGTAAGAATTGAATGTATAGCCAGAGAGGACAATTCGGCGAACTGGGTTACTACCTGAGCCAGTATTAAAGGCACCCGTACCAGTACTTGCATTGCTCTGAACATTGGCACAGGTAGAACCAGTCCATTTGCCGTTGTAAATCATTTTTACGCCACCAGAACCAGTGGTCCTAATAATGCGCCAACAGGTGTCTGAAGTACTCTTTGTGCCAGTTGCGGAAAGAATTACGTAGTTTTGCGTTAAAGCTCCATCACCGCCAGAGCCATAGGTGGAGCTAGTAAAGGAGCTATCTAGAATTCCGCGGTAGTAGTAAATGGTCGCTTTAGTGTTGTCCGATTTTGTACCGTCCGTGTCGGTACCGAAGACGGAGCTGTTGTATGTATAGACACCAGAGTTGTCGGCCGATATATTAGACTGCAAATTAGCTAGGGTCTGAGTTCCTTTAGTTGCACTAGCAACAGTATTGTACAGATTGATTGATGGTCTTTCCCATCTAGCATAGAGCGTAATGGTGCCATCTACGGCAGCAAGATCGGTCACAGGTTCACTATCTTGGTAAGGATCGCCAGTCCCATCCGGCTCAGTATTCCACTCTACAAATTCATAACCTGTAGGAGGACTGAAGGCGTTGGCGGTAAGAGGTGTAGATGTGCCAGAGCAGATTACCTGGTCGTTCATAGTTCCAGAGCCACTATTGGCGTCGAAATGCACCGTATAACCCAAACAACTTGTGCTTGGATGAATCAAATGATATCTCACTTTACCAGTATAAGTCCCTGCCGCCTGAGTAGGAGAAACAAATATTTGATAGGTAGATTTAAAACTCGACCCAACCGTAGATTGGACTACTTGAGTAAATTGCACAACTTTAGTCCACGATGACGGAACGTTATGGAAATTATTAAACCCATTTAATATAGTAGGAGCACTAGTTCCGGAAATTGGATCTAGTTTCATTGCCCAATTCGAGGTACCACCACTTGTGCCCGTGCCGGTTACAATATTGTAACTAGTATTAGTGCTGCTAATCATGTCGGTCACGCCCAAAGTGTTGTTGCCATAACCGATTGCATAAATCGCATAACCAGCCGTATCGTTGCATACTACATTAAAAGTAGTACTTCCGATATCACTTTTAAGTTGACCATTAGACATAGAGACACTATATGTTTTATCTGTTGTTGGAGATTCAACCGAACATGCTACAGGTACCGTAATATTAATTAAATCGACTACCGTATCGTCAGCGGCCGCAAAAGAGGACGTTAATAATCCAAAAGAACACAAAGAAAGCGTAGATAATCCAAACGCAAACATGCCAAAAATCCACGCGGAATCTAACCTATTCTTGTGTAACTCCACACTTTTCTTCATAGTTATGCTTTGATTATATCACGCCGACAAGCAAAATCAACCATTTTTACACTTGATTTTTTATAAAACTTATGCTAAATTGGAGATAGTAATATTACTAAAAGTAAGGAATAAATATGGCTCAAGCAAAAAAGAAAACTGCGACTCGTACTAAGAAAGCGAGCGCACAACGCAAAACTGGTTCTCGTGCGAGTACTCGTACCGCCAAAAAACAACAAATTTCTCAGTCTGAGAGAATGCATGTTTATATCGTAACCGCAATGGCGATGATTGCCGGTATTCTACTTTGCGCGAATGCAGCTATGATGATTATTTAAGCATTAGTACCAATCAACAATGCCCCGACTGGGGCATTTTTTATGCAATGATTCCGCCTCCGAGACAAATCTCGCCATCATATAATACTGCAGATTGCCCACTCGCCGGCCGCTTAATTTCATTTTCGAAATATAGAGTTTCGCCATCAAAAGTTGCCGGAATGAGTGGCGCACGATGGCGTAGACGAACTAATACGGAAGAACTTTTGTTTTGGCTCGGGGCATTTCGGAGCGCGGCAGCGCGAGAATTAGCGCCGTCCGCCCGTGGCGACGGGCCGGACGGACGCGGCCCCGAGCGAAATAAAAGTTCTTTCAGTTTCAGCTCTTTCGTCCAAATCGCCTCGTGATTCAAATTTTTCGATACGTAAACAATATTTTTCTTAACGTCTTTCTTCACGACATAATACGGCATCCCGTCATTGACGACACCCTTTTCGCCATCGAGATACAATCCGTGACGTTGACCGACTGTGTAAAACACTGCGCCTTCGTGATACCCGAGTACTTTTTTGCTTTCAATCTCCTGAATTTCGCCTGGCTTCACGTCAATGTATTCCTTCAAAAAATCTTTCATGCCGACTTCACCGACAAAACACACTCCCATCGACTCTTTTTTGTAGGCATTATGTAGATCATTCTTTTCGGCCAACTTTTTCACTTCTGGTTTTTTCATTTCTCCAATCGGAAAAATCGTGTGCGCCAACGCTTCCTCGGAAACTCTATACAAAAAGTAAGTCTGATCTTTGTTTTCGTCAATCGCGCGAGCTAGTGCGCCGTCAATTATCCTTGCGTAGTGCCCTGTCGCGATATAATCAGCTCCCCGCTTCATAGCTTTTTCATAAAATAATTTGAACTTGATTTCTTGATTGCACATAATGTCAGGATTTGGCGTATTGCCAGCACGAAACTCAGAAAGCATATATTCGACCACCTTCTCGCGATAGTCCTTTTCAAAATCCCAAACTTCAAAATCAATCCCCAGCTTCACCGCCACGCGTTTCGCATCGGCTAAATCTTCCGCCCAAGGACACTTCATGCCCGGCAGATCTTGCGACCAATTTTTCATATATACGCCGATTACGCGGTAACCTTGCTCTTTTAAAAGCAAAGCCGATACGCTCGAATCTACTCCCCCACTCATCCCAACAAATGCAGTTTTCATTAAACATATTATAACATAAATCGCCAAAAAATAAAAATGCTTTTTTAAAAAAAGCAAAAATTATTCGTGATACAATAAAAATAAGCGCATTGCGCCCTGTTGGCATTTTTGAATAATAATTACAGGGATGCAAGCAGAGGTGTATGCGTGGAGTAAAAAATAAACGGAGTCACAGTGGGAGGGCTGAAAAACACAGCTAAATTGTTGTTGGTTTTCATGACTCTGCTAGGCGGGCAAATTATTTTTGGAACGCCAGTTTTTGGTATCACAAATTCATCAATATCAATTTCAGCTACCAATTTACAGCCAATGACTATGGACGCCGGCTTGTTTAACTCTACAAGCCAAACTATCACCGTTACAACCGATAATTATACTGGCTATAACCTCACCATGTTAGTGACTGGAAATACCGCAGACTTAATCAACGTATCCGATAGTAGTCTTGTTGTTCCTACTATTACCTTGCCGCAAGGAAGTACTTCTATTACGCAAAATGATTTTAATAACGAATATGGTTTTTCGACAAACAATACCGACTATTACCCAGTCTCTTCGTCGAGTAGTGGTACGTTGCTAAAAACCACCAACGCAGCCGGCACTAGCAACACTGCTCTGACTTTTGGCGCCATGGTTGACTCTAGCGTCCCACCAGGTACTTATCAAAATACACTTGTAATTGCGGCATTGGCAAACAATCCTCAGTATTCTATTGCCTTTAATGCCAATGCGGGCACGGACTCAGTGAGCAACATGCCTAGCAATGTGGGCGTCACAGTATCACCATCAGGTACAATTACTCTGCCGAGCAATACTCCTGTACGTAACGGCTACAATTTCCTCGGTTGGGATACCGACAATACGGTAACTAGCGACCCCGCATATCAGCCTAGCGATACAATTGATTTAGAGCCAACCCAAGCGAACGCCATTACTCTTTATGCTATTTGGAACTCGCAAAGCAGAATAATCCACGATACGACTACCACGGTTTATAGTCCTTCTGCCGTTCCGGCTGGTTATACGGTTTACTTTGACAATCCAAATATCGAAGGCAATCCAGTCGTCACGGCGGATGATAATGGCGATATCATCTCGTTTGAATACACGAATCTTGGCACTACTGGCATCTCATTTACTACTGGTCACACCCTAGATACTGGCATTGAAGCCTTTGATGGACAAGGATTCACGATTCATCTCAAATTAACCATGAATTCGAACAGAAACAATGGCAAATATCTTGTTTCTGCTATCAAGCAATTAAATAATTCAAATCAATACGCCGGCTTTACTTTCTATTGCGGTAGCAATACCTATTTCTATCTCAATGCTTCGCAATCGTCAACTATTTCTAGTACGGCATTCGGCAGTAGAATCAACAGTAGTGGCTGGAGGGTTCAGGCTAACAGAGAACAGACATACACTCTGGATATTATATATACACCAGAGCCCAACAAGAGTATCTCTGCTACCTTTACGCCTGTCTCCGCGGGGTCGAGTAGCTTCTACACTGATAGTACCAATCTTGGCTATATTCCAGATAATCTAGATGGCGCCACTATTTCACTAAGTGGTGATGGGCTCACTGGTGACTCTTCAAAAGATTTGTCACAAGCCACAATCTTAGAGTTTAGCGTGACGAAGCCTTAATTCTATTTAATTCTTGTTGCGCGGTTTCGTTAATGATTTTAGCGGCTTCATGCATCTGTTCTTCCGTATTCGACTCGCCTAGAGAGAGTCGTAGTGATCCAGCAATTTGATCATCTGATAAACCAATCGCCTTTAAGACATGTGATCTTACCCCTTTGCTAGCCGCACAAGCAGCCCCGGTCGCAACATAAACCCCTTTTTCTTCAAGAAGGAACACTAATCGTTCCGCATCGATACCATTATAGCATAAAACTATAAAACTGTCAAGCGCATGCTTTTTATTGATCAATTCATAGCCTGTTAGTTCACTTAGCAAAATCTGTTTCAAATTCTGGTATTTTTTACGGTTGCTTTTGACATGATCTTTGGCGTTTTTTGTCGCTTCCGCAAATCCAATTACGCCTGGTACATTTTCTGTCCCTGAGCGCAGGCCATTTTCTTGCCCCCCGCCTAACGTAATTGGTCTGAGCTTCGCTTCATGCGAAACATATAAGGCTCCCACACCTTTTGGCCCATATACTTTTGCTGAATTCAAAGTTAACAAATCCACGCCCAATCTCGCTACATTTATATCGAGCAAATTCAAGGCCTGCGATGCGTCAGAATGAAGCAGGAGTTGTCGTTTTATACCGCGCTTCATTCTATCGATTTTTACTTCACGAATAATTGTCGCAACATCAGAAAGAGGCTGAATCGTCCCAAGCTCATTATTAACAAGGCTAATCGAAATCAATTCGGTCTTGTCGGTGATTTTCTTCTTCAAATCATTTAAATCAACAACCCCAGATGGCAGAACCTTAATTGGTTTTCCATTATATTGCTCCGCCACGCGTCTCACTGAATCGTGCTCAGTCTCAAGATATAGCACAGATTTCGCGCTCGTAAATGCAAGGTTATTCGCCTCAGTTGCCCCAGCCGTAATAATCAGATCAGATGCTTTTGCTCCAATCGCATGCGCAATCACACCCTTTGCCTTTTCATAGTCTGCTGAAACTTTTTTTGCTGGTAGGTAAGCCGAAGAAGGGTTAAAAAACTCTTCCGCAAAATACGGCATCATCGCGTTTAGCGCTTTTTTTGATACCGGCGTAGCCGCCGCAGCATCCAAATAAATCATGGACATATTATACCATAAATTACGCTATTATCAAATTTCTAGTCGTCAGATTTGGCTAAGAATTTTACTTCTTTGCCATCCTCTTTCAAGATCAAAGTTCCTTCGCTTTGATTCAGGCTATACTCATATTCATTTTCTAGATTATAAAGCCACTCAGTTTCGATTCTTAATTTGTTGTCTTCAATTGCCCAAATAAAATCATAGTCATTTTCGTGCCCGTTAGTGGTCAATGTGCCTTTACCAATCTCGGTAAATTTCCAAAATACTTGGCTAGCGTCGCAATTCATATCAGCTTCTTCTGATTCTTTTAAGCAATTAGAACCATCTTCTAGCTTCCAATAATCAACCGAAGTCAGGTATTCTCCGTCCTGGAGCTCGGGCCCTTTTAAGAAATTAAGAATCAAAAATACTAGCCCAGCTACAAGCGCAAACAGCCCAATCGCAAAAACAACGATTGAGCAAATCTTCTTTTTATCTTTTTGCGGCTTTCTAACCTTTTCTTGCTTAACTAATTTTTCGCTTTTGATTGGTTTTTTTACAGTTGTTTCCCTAGTCTCTTCCATAATTCCATTTTAGCAATAGAGTTTTGATTTGACAAGCACGAGATAGTTTTTTGCAGCTTGGCGGAAATTTTTTAATTCCTCACCTTCAACTTTTTGATAATCACCTCTATTAATTTTTTTGTAGACTCCATTTGGTCTCACTTCGTAGCGTACAGTCATCTCATTGAGGCCACGAACCGCATCGGTCCAACTTTCGTGCCAAATCCAAACGTTTTTTCGATACTCAAAAAATTCACGTTGGTGTCCTACTGGAATTGGACCAAACAAAGTGCGCCCAATTGCAGACTCAGCGTTTATCAAGTCGTCCAAACTAAGTTTGTTAGAATAAGCCGGTGGGTTGAACAAAGCTGCTAAAGATTTCTTAAGCGACATTTTTCTATCTCCTCACCAATTAAGCTCAATTCACGATATATTTCTAGAGAATCATTGTTTGCATCAAAACTATAGCTCTTGCGCTCCGCAAAAGATGGTATCTGAAATACTGAATTTTTGGCCTCTATATCCATGCCCTAATTATAGCACAAAACGTCTAAAAAGTCAATAAGAACAAGCGAGAAGCGTTATCTGAAGTGATTTGAGCTACCTCTGTAGCGGAAATATCCAGTTTTGAGACTAACCATTCGGCAATATCTGCAATATATGCCGGTTCATTCGTTCCGCCCCTATGCGGAACCGGAGCAAGAAATGGCGCATCGGTCTCAAGTAAAATCCTTTCAATGGGTGGCAACGGCAAAGTAGAATAAGTAGCCAAACCATTTACTCCAACAAAAAACTCAGTCTCGTTCAAAATCCGCTTCAAAGTCTTTTTGCTATCCGTAAAAGAGTGAACGACCCCTCGTACTTTTGGAAAATTTGCCACCACGCCAAAAAAATCTGAAAATGCTTCGCGCACATGAAATGAGACCGGCAAATCATTATCAATCGCAAGTTGCAACATCTCTTCAAATAGCTTAATCTGCGCTTCCCTACTATAACCATTATAATGATAATCTAACCCTACTTCCCCAACAGCGACTAGAGAATTCCGCTCGGGGCCGCGTCCGTCCGGCCCGTCGCCACGGGCGGACGGCGCTAATTCTCGCGCTGCCGCGCTCCGAAATGCCCCGAGCCGAAACTCCCTAGTCGCTTCTTGCGGATGTACGCCATAGGTCCAATATATATTATTATGGTCATTCGCAAATTCGCGTGCCACAAGCGAGTCTTCGTGCGATGTACCAATACAAATAATTTTTTCCACTCCAGCTTTATTTGCGCGAGTAATCATCTTTTTAGCCTCATCCGCTTCAAAAAACTCTCGATCGTGTAAATGGCAATGCGTATCTATCAGCATAGTTTAATTATATCATGACTACTCATCGTCATACGGCACCATACCATCGATGACGCCCTGAGAAACAAGATATTGTTTAAACATTTCTAGCGTAATACCATATCTCTGGAGATATGAAGCCTCACGCAGGCGCAAATCATTAAACATCCTAAATGGCACGCCGATATCGGCAAAATCAGCATAAGTGTAGAGGTTGTTAGAATCAGCAATAAACTGATTTCTGGCTTCTGGCCACATAATATTCTGTTCAGTAAAGCCATAGAAGTTAGATGTCAGTACGAACCCATCAGTTGTCAGGATATCGTTTGCTACCACATTATAATACTGGCTAGACAATAGATGGTAGACGGCAACTTCTTCATTGACAATCTCGACGTTTTCTACCGTTCTAGCAACCAATTGGTCTCCTTCTACTTTGTAAATCTCTACCCCCTCATGGAACTTAATAGAATCATCGACGGAAATGAATTCATTAGCATTAACATCAAACACGCCATGCCAACCAAAGGTACCGAGTGTAGTGCCGTCGTCTAAAGTAGCAAGCTGGTAGAACGGTTTGACGCTAGCCTTTTCAATACGGGCTGGGTGCTGATAATCTATAGTACCAGTCTCGTGATTCCAGACTTTAACTAAGTCAGAATAGGTAATATCCTCGATCGGCTTTGTAGTTTCGTTACCGTTCTCATCCAATACCGGAATTAATGTCCCTGCAATTAAGCATGATTCTTGTAGAGTGGCCGAAATCGTGATGTCACCAGAGACATTGCTAATTGTAACTTGATAGTTATTAGTATTATAGTCAAAGCCTGTATAGGAACTTCCGTCCATTGTGACCGTGATACTATTTTTGTTGCTTGGGCGGTTATATCCCTGGTTGGCTGTAATAGTTCCTTGCCAAGTTCCACCCGCTAGTACCGTAGTCCCAGAGGTATTATTCATACCACCATTAGTAATACTATAGGTAACACTATATCTCCATTTCAATTCTTGGTCTCCAGTGCTAGAAGCTGGACCTGGCGACGTGTTGGCGCCGTTTATTTGGGCTTGTGAAGCAGTATTTCCCTCATCGTCAAACCCAACCACCACAAAATGATATGTTGCTGCATCTGCCGGCATCCCCGTAAAGGTATAAGAATTGGTCACACCACTAACCGAAATCATACTGTCACAAGTAGTAGTACATTTATAAATGCCATAACTTGCTATACCAACATTATCTGTCCCGGACCAAGTCAAAGTCGCCTCACCTACGGTGGTTTTATTCTTTGTAATCGTCACGCCGCTAATGGTTGGAGCTTGACTGTCGACATAGGATGGATCGCGGTCGACTTTAATTTTTACTTCGCCGACGTTAGCATAAGTACTGTCGTAGTTTATCGTAATTCCAGCCGCTGCGGTTTCCGAAGCAAACTTAGCGCCACTCGCCTTCTTCATATAGAAGGTATAAGTACCAGTGGTTTCTGCTCCAATAGTCTGGCTTCCGAGCGGATTACCACTCGCATTAACTATTTCAAAATCAGAACTCAATGAATTTATTGTAAATGTCTTAGACTCTTCAAAAGTGCTCTCGACTGTCACCTGGAAAGGAGTCAATGTATTGCTACCCGACAAGTCGCCCGTATTTCCTCCAGTAATACTACCTACCAAATTCGGATCTCTTTGGTTGACCGGTTCGACATCAATCCCACCTTCGGTCCCATGTTCACCCGAAACATAGTCTGCACTAAGCGTAATCGCAAAGGTCACTGATGAATTTGCCGGAATGGTATCGCCGGCCGATATTCCACTAAGTGTATAGGTGATATCACGTACTTCATTGGCCGATATCCTTAACGTCAGACTCGATGCTGGCGGCGTAAACGTATAGTTGTCATCAGTAGAATTAGTTATGGTCAAATTATAAGTCGCCGACAGCGTATCGGTATTATCTTTACCGCCAAGGAAAGTCAAATCAAAATCGACGTCTCCAGAACCATCAACCGAAGGATTAGGAGTACCACTAACATTTATACCTGAAACGTATTGAACATTTGTAATCTTAACGTCTCCTGTCTCGATAAATTCAAATCCATCACTAATCGTATAACTTGTCCCCAGCGAGTTAATAGTCACTACTACGTCAGTTGGCTCGGGATAGTGTGCCGCAGTTGTACAAGTAATCACTAACACGCCGGAGCTTACGCTACCAGTCGGCGAAGTACAAGTATTTCCTCCAATCGTGACATTCAAATCGGATGGCACAGATTCAGTTATCAAAGAAGTAGTAATCGTGACGCTGGTGCCACCGCCTTTTACTCCGGAAGTTGGCGAAATCGTAGCCTCGCCACCCACAACATTCGAAGCCTGACTAATAATACGATACTTAACGTTGGTTTGATAAGTTCCCGGATTCGTAAGTACATCGGCTCCGAGCCGCATTCCATAGTAGATATTGAAACTATCATTCGATGCCGTACCGGTTACGTCGCGTATCAAAGTACTATTCGGCTCAACTTTCACTCCAGCATAAGTACTATTCGTAGCCGGGGTGCCAGAAGTATAACTACTACTCCAGTTGTTGACTGGAAGATTAGAAGTGCCACTTGGAATCCCAAAACCCCAATTATCTGTGCTAAGAGTATTAGCTGTGGCAGGAGTAGCATTGATTGGTGCAATCGAAGGACTAGATGAGGTTCCGCCAGCCATAACGAGGGTCCCACCAGAAGCTTCAGACGCCGGAACTTCCAAAAAGACTTTATAACCAGACGGTGAATTCGTGCTGACCGTGAGCGTGCGCATAGTGCTTACATATTTGTCTTCGCTCCACGAAACTGGCGTATAATCTATGGCCTGACTTTGATTTTGTAAAGTCGCAGAAAGTGTGTAATAACTGGGGTCGATGGTAGCAAAAACCGAGCCATCCAGCTTGATTATCGCAAGCAAAAACACGGTCATTGCTAAGCAAATTTTTCGCTTCAAAATGACTTTCGGGTTCTTCTGGTCTCTCCAATAAATACTTTTCACCCTATTTTAAGTATAACAACTATGAAACAAAAAAACAATAAGAATTATCAAGTTTTACACAGCTTTTATTGGCGATTTTCACGTTTTCTCTTAATCGGATCAAGTTGGCGCTTACGTAGCCGGAGCGATTTTGGTGTCACCTCCAATAGTTCATCGTCAAGCAAAAAGTCCAAACATTGCTCTAGGCTTAGCTGTGTATAAGGAGTCAATTGGATAGCGCCGTCAGAAGCGTGTGTTCGCATATTCGTCAGCTGCTTTTCGCGGCAAATATTGATATCCAAATCATCCTTTTTGTTCGAAAGTCCCACAATCATTCCCTGATATACTTCTACCCCAGGCGGTATATACAAAGTCCCACGCGCCTGCGCAGAGTCTAGAGCATAAGCCGTAGATGTCCCGCTTTCAAAAGCCACCAAAGCACCATTTCGCTCAGGTTTGTATTTTGTATCGACAGGCTTATATCCATTCGGGATGCTCGACATAATCACGGTCCCTTTTGTGGCCGTCAATAAATTATTGCGTAAACCAATCAGCGCAGCAGTCGAGATTTCGTAAACAAATCTCGTGCTACCACTGGACGTGATGTCTTGTGATTTTAGTTCGGCCTTTCTGATACCCAATTCTTGACTTACGGCACCCACAAATTCTGGTGCTACTTCAATCGTCAAATCTTCAATCGGTTCACATTTGACCCCGTCAATTTCACGAATTACTACTTCTGGCCGACCCGCTTCAAGTTCATATCCTTCACGCCGCATAGTCTCAATCAGGACCGACAAATGTAGTTCGCCTCGGCCAGAGACCTTGTAGCCCAAGCCATCCGGCTGGATTTTAAGAGCAATGTTGGTTTCGAGCTCTCGCTCTAATCTTTCGGCAATTTGCCGTGAAGTCGTATAATCGCCTTCACGTCCCTTTAATGGCGAAGTATTTGGCCCAATATAAATCGAAAGCGTCGGAGCCTCTAGCTCGATTCCTGGTAATGCTTCAGGATTATCGCCGGTTGCAATCGTATCACCAATGTTAGCTTCAGAAACGCCCGTAATCGCCACAATATCTCCCGCAATTGCCTCGGTAATTTCCTCTTTACCAAGTCCGCGATAAGAAAACAAGCAATCAATTTTTGAAGTTCGAACCTCGCCAGATCCTTGTAAAATCTTGACACTCTGTCCCCTTTTGAGTTTTCCGCGGAAGATTTTGCCGATACAGTACTTGCCAAGATAGTTATCGCCAGCAAGTGCCGCCACTAGAAGTTGTGCTGAGTCAGAATCAGTGTCAACCGAAGGCGCCGGGATGTCATGAATAATTGAATCAAAGATGACGCGGAGATCGTTGTCTAGATCAGTAGTTTTACCAGCTTTTCCCTCCCTAGCAATTGCATAATACACCGGATAAAACAATTGCGATTCGTCAGTTGCAAGCTCTAAGAACAGACTTTCTATTTCTGACAAAACCTCATCAATCCGTGCCGCAGGTTTGTCGATTTTATTAATGACGACAACCGGCTTGAGCCCTAGCGCCAAAGCCTTTGACAAAACAAATTTTGTTTGCGGCATCGGACCTTCTTGCGCATCTACGATTAGCAGTACGCCATCCGCCATATTTAGAGTCCGTTCTACTTCTCCAGAAAAATCTGCATGTCCTGGCGTATCGATGATGTTAATTTTGTAGCCATCGTAATAAACACAAGTCTGCTTGGCAGTAATCGTAATGCCACGTTCGTGCTCTTGATCCATCGAGTCCATAATTAAGGTCTGCGACATTTCAGCTTGATTATCGCGAAAAGTGTGCGACTGTTTCAAAAGCCCATCAACCAAAGTCGTTTTGCCATGATCAACGTGGGCGATAATCGCCACATTTCGAATTTTGTCTTTATTAAAAGTCATGAACACTATTTTAACATAAAATAGCTATTTTTACAATAAAGCTTATCTTGAGCCGGTATTCGGTGTCTTAGGCAAAATCACATAGTCACTCGCACCTATAATTGCATTTTCATTATTTATTTCATTGCTCTTTGTTAATACAGTCTGCACCGCTTCACCGCGACCTCCCTTTATTAATGGCACCAAGGTCAACTCATTATCAACCTCAAGATTTAATCCACTAATTGTTAATTCGCCCTCATTAGTCCTCCCAATAATCACGTCGTTCAAGACTACTAGCGCAAAAGCCCCCTCGTTATCAAACTTCACCACAAAACTACCGTCTTCTTGCCTCGCCACATCTGTGATTTCCAACGCGTACGTTGCGTGCTCCGTGTTTTCTTCTACTCTTGGCAAGGAGTCGTATCTTTCCATAATGTAGTCCGTCAACAAATCCAATTGCCCTAAATCCGTCACCACTTTTCCGTCAGTCGCAGTAGCTAATTCTTGATACGTTTCTGCGAACTCTGGCCTCGTGATAACATAAAAATTCACTGGATCAATCTCCTTGCTCAGTTTCACTACGTCGTTTAGCGAAATTCCGTCACGGTCCGGCGCCAAGAAGTTTGAATCCGTCAATACAACCAGAGATTTAGTAGCTCCATTTTTCCATTCTAAGGCATTCATCGTATGGAAAGCCGCCGACAACAAAGATTCCGCCTCATCGCCTCCGCCATCTACGGTAATACTTTCAAGTTCGCTGCGAAAGACATCTAAATTACAAGTTTCAAAATTACAGTGCTCTATCGGCTGATAAGGATCATTTAAATCTCGATAATCAAACAAGGCCACACGTCCGTTCGCAGCAAAAGTTTGTTCGGCTAATCTCAAGGCCTCTGCTTTATACGATTCAATTAAATCACTCATCGAGCCAGTCGAATCAATCAAAATGACTGTATCGTGCGGCGAAACTACTGTGTTTTCAAGGCCAAAAGAAGTAGCAATTTTATTAAAAATCACTTTTGAAGCATCTTCATATAGACCGTCCGAAATGTAGCTCAAATGGTCAGGAATCGCATAGTGCGAGCTACAAAAAATGTCTTTTTTATTACACCATGTTCCTACCTTTCCCGCAAGTTGAGTTGGCTCATACGGGACAAAAGCTCCAAGCAGTCCTTTATATGCTTGACAGTCGGGCACATACATTCGGTAGTCCGATAATTGTTCGCCACGACAAGCCGGCGGAATAAATCCTTCACCTTCCGGTAAGTATATTTTTGGATCGCCAAAGGTGGCAGCATAGATTAATTTGTCGGGATTAAGTAGCGGCAACGATTTTGACACTACAATTGCGCCCTGCGAGTATCCGCCCAACACGTATTTAGTATTTGGGCAAGAATTGTTTACAAGTTTGTCAAGATTATTCACGCCAGACTTCACGCTTTTGCCAAACTCATATGACTCCGCTCCGCCCACATATGCACCAATCGTGGTTTGAATATTATCATAGCCAACGCCAACAGCCGGATAGTCCAAATCGACAAATTCATAATCCAAATCCACGCTCATAAGTTTTGATTCGAGCGTATTTTTAAATTCAAAATAATCGTCCGTATTCCACCTCTCGCCACCCGAACCTCTCGCGAACACAATTCGAAGCGAGGGGCAACCAGCCGCCTTAGCTAACATGTTTTGCGAAATCGGTAGCACAGCCCCAGCCATAATCAAAGCCACCATTAAATAACGTATTTTAATATGCTTCGTTTTTTTATTTTTGTCCGCAATGGGTATCACGGTTTTTTTACGCAGTTTATTGCCCATAATTACTCCTTATTATTAGTTGTGGCGAGATTATAGGCACGTAATGATTCGTTTTTCAACCCCCTTCCTTCGCTTATGGTATAATATATATATGAGTACACAACAAGAATGGGACGAATACTTCATGAGTATCGCCGAAGCCGTATCCAAAAAATCCAAAGATCCATCAAGCCAAATGGGCTGCGTGATTGTAGATTCCAAAAAACGCATCGTTTCCACTGGATACAATGGCCTAATTCAAAGTTCCGACGAGTCCAAAATGACATTATATGAGCGCCCCATGAAATACTATTTTGCTATTCACTCCGAAATGAACGCCGTGCTATTCGCTCACCAAGACCTTTCCGGTTGTACTATTTATAATCGCGTTGCTACTTGTGAAAATTGCCTCAAATACTGTCTTCAGGCCGGCATCAAAAGATTTGTTTACAAGGAGCTTCGCGTTCATTCGCATTCTACTGATCCTGAACATTCCATGACTAATATCGAGACTGACGAGGCTGTCATTCGCATGCTCTCTGCTATGCCAGAAGTCGAAACGCTCAACCTTTCCAATGGTAAATCTTATCCCCAAGACATTCTAGATTCCTACCCTCAAGATTCTCCTGAATACGCGCGCCTTGCGCAGTGGGTCTAAAATGCACGAAAGTTGGAAGCCTTTTTTGAAGGCGGAATTCGATAAACCATATTTCAAAGAACTTTCCAATTTTTTGCACGAAGCTTACGAAACAAAAACCATCTACCCGAAAAAAGCGCAAGTTTTTTCAGCTTTTACGACTGACTTAAACGAAGTAAAAGTTGTAATACTAGGTCAAGATCCATATCATACACCAGGCGCCGCACACGGCTTGGCTTTTTCGGTGCCTAGTTCGCAACCTATCCCCCCTTCCCTTATTAATATATATAAAGAAATCGATAACGATATCGGCCATCATGCTAATCATACTGGCAACCTCAAAAATTGGCAAAACCAAGGCGTCTTATTATTAAATACAGTTTTGACCGTCGAAGCTCACAAGGCAGGTTCGCATCGTGGCAAAGGCTGGGAGATTTTTACTACAGAAGTCATCAAATATCTTAACGAAACGCGACCGCATTTAGTCTTTTTGCTATGGGGTCGCGATGCACGCAACAAAAAATCTCTCATTGACACTAACAAACATCTAGTACTGGAATCTCCGCACCCCTCCCCACTTTCAGCTCATTCCGGCTTTTTTGGAAATCACCACTTTTCCAAAGCCAACGAGTTTTTAAAAGTCCACAATTTACCGGAAATTATTTGGTAATTGATCATGTTTATGCTATTATTATATTAATGAGTAGAGGTTTGGAAAAGTCTTTCGCTACTATTTCGCTAACCCTTATTAGTGTTCTAGTTTTTTCTGCCGCAGTTCTTTCTGCGTCATCTGTTTCCGCAGACAATTCCCATGTAGACGACGTCCGCATCATTGTCCCCATCTCCTGTAATCTTAACAGCACCAATACTACTCACTCAGATACCGTCAATCCAAACACTACAAAAGAAAATATCGGCAAGACTACACTCAGAGCTTTCTGTAATGACAAAAATGGCTTCGCTATCTATGCTATTGGCTATACTGGTGACGAAGATGGCGCCACTACACTAGTAGGTAATAACACCAGCCAAACTATCGCTACTAGTACAGATACTTCCTCCAACTCTTCTTGGTCCATGAAAGTTACTAAAGAAACCGACTCCAGTATCGCCTATTTACCAACCAACATGACTATCAATAATGGCTATGATGACTATAGTGTAGTACCAGCTAACTATACTAAAGTAGCCACCTTCTCTTCTGTCACTGATACGGAAGAACCTAATGGTAAAGGCGCAGTCCTATATACTACCTACAAAGCTCATATTGCTCCTGGCCAAGCTGCTGATGTCTATTCTGGTAAAGTTAAATACACTTTAATTCATCCAGCAAATGCCCCCGCCCCAGTCCCAGTCTCTAAGAACCTCTACTACGCCATTACAGGAACTGCAAACAACTACACCCTAACTATTAGCGATTCTGACATTACTTCAGGTGCTGTAGCTAGTGGACCGGTGGCTATTGATGGGTATACATTTGATGAAAGTGAATGGACATCAACAACGCCCTGGTATTCTTACGCTGACCAAATTAAAAGTGTAGCAGTAACCGGAACAGTAGCTCCAACTTCCACCAGTGCCTGGTTTGCTTTACTTCAAAATTGCAATTCATGGAATTTAAGTGGACTCAGGACTGATCATGTGACAGATATGTCTTATATGTTCTACTCTGCCGGCTACTACGCCACCACATTTACTCTAGATCTCTCTAACTGGGACACTTCTAGTGTAACAAGTATGCAGAGCATGTTCACTTCTGCCGGCTACAGCGCCACCACCTGGTCTGTTGGTAATCTCTCCAACTGGGACACTTCTAATGCAACAACAATGAATCAAATGTTCTACTTTGCCGGCCGCAGCGCCACCACCTGGTCTGTTGGTAACCTCTCCTCCTGGAACACCTCCAGTGTGACAGATATGAGTCAGATGTTCGACCATGCCGGCTACAACACCACCACCTGGTCTGTTGGCGACCTTTCCTCCTGGTACACTTCTAATGTGACAAGTATGTATCGTATGTTCTACTATGCCGGTTACAACGCATCTTCCTTCAACCTAGACCTCTCCTCCTGGAACACTTCCAGTGTGACAAATATGAGTCAGATGT
>JAZRJZ010000004.1:0-26126 GCA_045646085.1 Candidatus Nanosyncoccus sp. | reverse complement strand
CCAACTAGAACCATTATTAGTAGAAATAGAATATCCCCATGTATTGTCCGTAGTAAGTGATGCTTGACTGGCATTAGTAGCAATACTAGCAAAGTTGTTAGAGCCATTGACTAGATTAGTAGTATTCTTGGTACTATTGCCCACAGAAGCAGTCAGGACATATCCTGTGACATTATTAGAAGTAGTAGTTACCGTAATAATATTACTTTCATCAGAATTGCCTGGCACTAGATTATAGATATGTAAATCAGAAGCAGAGACTGAGAGCGACAGGCCACGATTAAAGGTAAATGAGACTGGGATTTCTTCCTGGTAGGTGAGAGCGGAGGTGGAAGAAGACACAAAAAAGCCAGTTAGTATAGCTAAAGTTACCCATAACAAGGTAGCTTGTGACCTTTTCATATTATGATTATATCATGTTTATGTTTTTTTATATAAAAATATTATTTTTTATAATTCTTGTGCTATAATTTAGTTAAGGAGGAGAGTGTGGAGCTCAAGAAACGATTAAATCCTAGAAAGATTTTTATCGGAATTTACTTTTTGGCATTTGCGATTTATCTAATCGTTGGATTGCAGCCTGTTGGTGCAACTAATTATAGCATCGTTGGCGCCCTAAAGATTCCTGATATTAATTTATACTCAGATGTAGCGGCCGTAGAACTAGAAAACGGCCATTTGTCGACTCCAGATAATATTGTTGGAAGTTACTCACGGGCAGAGAACAAAACCTTTTTGTTTGGACATTCGAGTTCTGTTTTTGAGAATTTAAATGATTTGTCATTGGGTGACGAGATAAATTATAACGGCAATATATATTATATATCTGATATTGCTACTCTCGAAAAATCTGATATCAAGATGAACCAACTATTAAAATCTGAATCACAAGACACTTTAGTTATCATGACTTGCGCTGGCACTGATTTGGGTAACGGTGATTCGACGCATCGATTGATTATAACTGCTTCACGCGAATAGCAAACCCGCCACCAGGAGCCAGATATAGGTCCAAGACATCGTCTTGACTTATTTTTTTCTTTAAAATACTAATCGCTAATGGATTATCGCGGTAATGTGTCGTGTTGGTGTCTGCATAAATTGTAATTTCGTAATTGCCTGCGGGTAAGAATTCTGCAAACTTGAGTTTGTATCTTCGTCCGTTTTCGTTAGTGACTCCGCCTATATACCAATCTTTGCTATTTCGATCTTTTCTGGCTACGATATAATATTCTCCGATTTCTCCGGCGAGTGGTACAGTTTTTTCAAAATTGGTCGGCACGTATTTGATAAATTCAAATACATCTTTATACCTATTCTCATATATAAATGGGCGATCGGCCGCCATCTGCATACCTGAATAAATGGTGACGAAATATGCAATTTGTCTGGCTAGGGTAGTATAAATGCGCTTCTTGGGGTTCTTGATGTCAAAAATTCCATTTGTATAATCCATGCCGCCCGACAATAGACGGGTATATGGTAAATTGCAGGCGTGTGATGGTTGCAAGGAACCACCTTCGTATTCTTGGCCGCGTGCACCTTCGCGCGTGAGTAAGTTTGGCCAGGTTCTTTCGATGCCGGTTCCTTTGATGGGCTCGTGAATATCCAAACAGATATGTTTTTTGGCGGCGAGTTCCACAGTTTTTTGATAGTGGTTGACGCCAATTTGGGAGTGATGGAATTCTTTGCGTCCATGAATGGTCATTTTACTGCCTGCATAGCCAGTCTTAATATAATGGACTCCGTGAGCGGCATAATAATTATATGCATCTTCTAACTGTTTTTCGTAATTGTCGACGAAACCTACTGTTTCGTGATGACCGACTAGTTCGACTTTTTTGGTTTTGGCATAATGCGTGACTTCGTCTAAATCAAAATCTGGTGTCGAGGTGGTAAATTTATTATTGATGCCGTTCTTAAGCCAATCGCCTTCCCATCCATCATTCCACCCTTCAATTAATAGCCCTGATATTCCCAACCTTATTGCGGCATTGATATATTCTTTGGCGTGTTCAGTGGTAGCTCCGTGTCGTTCGCCTGGCGCCCAAGTCCATTCGCCGACATACATTGCCCACCATATGCCAATGAATTTCAAAGTTTTTACCCAAGAAAAATCTTGACTAGGAGCTTTGTTCAGCGCGTACATGGTGCGATTCTTGGTGAGCTCGATTGCTGAATCCGCTAACATAATTAGACGCCAGGGGGTACTAAATGGTAGGGCGACGTGAGCGATGGTATGGTCTGAGAGTGGCGTAATGTCGGTTTTTAGAATCCCATTTTGATTTTTCTTAATGGTCATAGAGCCGTAGTCATATAAAGCTGCTTCATGAATTGATAAATACACTCCATTTGGTGTACGCATAGTTAATGGAGTATGCACGGAACCAGTTATTCCGGCTACACGACCTTTTTCATAATTATATTCATAACGATCTGGTTGATATGCCGGAATACTCCAAGTGGTAGTGTTTGGATTGAGGTTGAACTCGGTTAGCTCGTCTTTGATAGATATTTGTCTGAATTTGAGCTGGGGTGGTATTTCATAGCGAAATGCGACACTGTTATCAAAAACTCTAAAGCGAATAGTGATAATGCGATTTGGTTTGGTTTTTTCTGCCAGAAAGAAAGCGATTTCTTGGTAGTTATTCTTGATATAGCGGTCTTCGCCCCAAAGCATTTCGATTGTTTGATTGTGAGACTTCTTTTGCGCCCGGATGAGGCCAAAATTTTTGTATAATGGTTTTTCGCCACAGATTTTAAAACCTAATAATGATGGCTTAATAATTAGCCGATTATCTTTGTATACAGAATAAAAAACGCCATGTTTGTTGAGGGTTAAATGACAGCGGATTGTTTGATTTGGCGATAATATGTCTGCTTCTGCTGTTTCTTTGAGAAGTCGGTTTGCCCACTTGAACATAAACTTATTATACCATATAATATATATAGATATGTCCAGAAAAAGAAGCGGTAAATCATTCTTTGTGGGACTACTTGGCTTCATCTTGGTGTTTGCCTTGGCTTTTTTCGGAATTCAATTCTTTACCAAAACCGGAATCTTTAGAATACCCGGTGTAGTTAATTATGATGAAAGCTTGAATGACGAGGAAATCGCCCTGCTTCAATCGATTTTTACGGAAGATGTCGACCTTGACAAGGACGTGACGATTTCGGCGGAGGAGAGCGCTAGCCGACCTTCCTTGAAATCAGGCCAATATTTATATCAAATATATGTTCCGGTTACGGATTATTATGACACTGCAACGGATACTAATGATTTTGAGACGCAGACTTATGAATATATTTCGATCGATGATTTGGATTATTCCAATAAACTGCTATCGGTTGATGGCGAATACTTTTTGGACAGTTTTGATGGCGGCGCTACTTTTAGAGTGATTAGCTTTGAGTCTGAAAAATTCGAAGAAGAAATAAAACCACTCGTTGATGAAAAATTCGCTAAATCTTTTCCTGACGAATCTAGCGTTCTTAGTTTTGCGCAGACTGGAGTAACGGCACTTAGTCGTGGAATGAATGAAAAACTATATCAAGTCGGTGATGCGAATTATTTTGCCGAGGGTTTGGCGGATTATTTATCTAGTTTTGATTTGACACATACTTCTAATGAGTCTTCTTTTACTAGTTTGGCGAATTCTGGCAATATTTGTTCTGATCCTCGCTTTATTGATACTTTGCTGGCAATTGGGCTAGATATTGTCGAGTTAACTGGGAATCATAACGTAGATTGTGGCATTCAGGCTGCAAATGATACTATAGATATTTATCGTGAGAATAGTATAAAAATCGTCGGAGGAGGTAAAAATGCAGACGAGGCTGCTCAGCCTTTGCTGATTGATGAAGAAGGGAATAGTATTACTTTTCTAGCATATAACCTTTCTACTGGAGGAGCGACTCATGGTGATATGCCTGGCGCTAACCAGTATTACGAAGAAAATGTGGCCACCGAAATAAATAACGCTAAGGAGCGCGGAGATTTCATTATTGTAGATATACAGTATTATGAATGTAGCGCATATGTTTCTGAATATGAAGACAGCACTTGCGACTTCGCCGATTCAGCTGCAGGCGATCAAGTTGGATTTTTCCGACACTTAATTGATTTGGGCGCAGATATGGTGGTCGGTACTTCTGCGCATCAGCCGCAAACATTCGAATTATATGGTGACGGTGTAATATATTACGGTCTGGGTAATTTATTCTTTGACCAGGCATGGTGGCCTGGGACTACGAGAAGTTTAGTTTTGGAGAACTATTTCTACCAAGATAAACTTTTGCAAACTAGAATTACTCCGACTGTTTATGATCAAAATTTACAAACTAAGCTTCTTGATGAGGATACTGCAAAATGGTTTATCGGAAGACTCGTCGGCGAGCGCCCGTAAGTTATCTTGGGTTGTTTTTGATTCTTCTTGGGTTGATTGTTGTGGCTGCGCTTTTATTTCTTGGTATTGTTTTGCATTCTATTTCCTTAAATAATACCAATTTGACATCTAGTGACATTTCAGCTGTTAGAGATGATGATTCTCAGCATTCAAATAGGGGAATAGTCAACCAACCGATTTATGCAAAGGTCGATTTCCAATCTGTGGTTGATGAATGGGTCGATCAAACCGGCGGGAATAAAAGTGTATTGGTTTATGATTTGGAGCGCGATGAGGTGGTAGGAAATTACAGGTCGGAAGATAACTATTCTTCTGCTTCTTTATACAAACTATTCGTCGTTTATGTAGGTTACACAAAAATACAATCGGGAGAATGGAATGCGGACGACTTGGCTAGTACGACCGGAAAGACGATTTTAGAATGTTTGGACTTATCAATTCGTGAATCTAATTCAGAATGTGCCGAAACGATTTGGAGTATGATTGGTCGAGACAATCTTGATGAAATTATAAAAGATAAATATTTGATAGATAATACTGTTCCTTCTCAACTGTCGTCTAATCCTCAAGATATTGCTAAGATGTTGAAAGTATATTATTGGCATAAACAAATCACTGACAACGATTTGATTTCAAGGATGAAGGATTCGCTTTTGAACCAACCAGTGACGAATTATGATTGGAGACAAGGGTTACCGAGTGGATTTTCTGGCGATGTAAACGTTTATAATAAAGTCGGTTGGGATTACAATCTAGATGAAAAGTATTGGAACTTGTATCATGACGCTGCAATCGTCGAGTTTCCCGACGGTCGGCATTTTATAGTGGTGGTCATGACGAGCCATGTTTCATTTCAACAAATCAAAAAATTTGGTGCTATGCTAGAACAATTTTATAACTCTTAGTACGTACTAAAGAATTGCGACCAGTAGGTTTTGTAATCTGAATTTAGATCGAAAACGAATCCAACGGATAATTTGTCAAAATCGGGATTTAATATGTTAGCGCGGTGAGCTTCGGAGCCCATCCAAAGAGCTACCACCGAGGCTGGGGATACTGCGGCATTGCCGATAGCAAGATTTTCGCCGCTAACGCCACCCGAATTTGGGGCTGGACATACAGTAGACCAATTGCTGCCATCCGGACGCGTATGAGCATACAAAATCATAGTTTCTTTGGCGCGTATATTAGCGGCTTCTTCGCAAGTACTGCCCCAACTTAATTGCTCTAGATTGTTTTTGATGCGAATTTTGTTAACTAGGGTAAGGACTTCGCGTTTCCATTGATCTTCTGGCGGGGTTACTACGGTAACCGTGATAGAATCTTTGCGTAGGCCGTCATATGTACCAGCAGTAATTGTAGTAGTGCCTACGCCTTTTATTACTGGATATCTACAAGTATCATTATTGTATCCTAACCAAGTGCGGGCGGAGTTATAGAATCCAGCAATTACATTTGAATCTGAGGTTTGCCAATACATTTCACCGAGGTCGGATAAATTGCCGCCTACGCAAATATCAATATCTGGTGTGGCGTAAATCGTGATGGCTTTTTCGTTCCAAAGTTCGCCTGAAGCTACACTAGAATTATCGAATTCGTGGCTTGAAGTAGTGACATAATCGTCATTTCCAACTACATTGACGTAATCGACTTTGGCGTCTGAATCCGAGACAGATTCAAGTAGTTCCATTTCGCCGACACGATCTTCTACGATATCAGAACGCTCATCTACGGCACGGAAGCTAACGCCGCCATTAAACCAGATTGCACTGGCTACGAGAATTCCTGCCACCAAAATTGCCGCTGCATTGATAGAGAGCAGAATGGTGGTCCGAGATTTACGTTTTGACTCGTTTTCCATTATTTAACGTCCTTATGTTTAGGGTTTTGGTCTGAAATTAGGGATTTGATATGAACATATAATTCGTTGATTGCGGGAATAAGAATTAAGAAAATCATTACCATAATGAAGTTTAATACAATTACTTCGGCGGATGGCATGGAGCCTCGGAAGATTCCTGCAAAAACTAAAGCAAATATTATCATATATACAATGGCGAGCGAGGCTAGAATTACTACATATGAGAATATTTTGAGCCAGATTGATGATAAATTTAATGCTCGATACCTTAGAATTGTGTAATAAAATGTAATAATCGTAGCAGACAAGGCAAGTGGACCAACCCAGATTAAGCTCCAGTTGCCGAGTATTGGTAGTATCACTTCGGTTACCACGATTAAAACGCTTGAAATCGCAAAGCTGATCATGATAGTTAAGTCGCCGCCACGTTTGCGATCTGAACGAGTGTTGAGGTATTGCCTAATCAATGTAATGACAATTGCTGGTACGACTGCGCAGAAGAATAGGACATAGGAAATATATAGTGGACCAATATTTAACACAATGCTATTGCCAGTGGTTGATAGAATAATCGCACTATATAGCGCGTCTGTTTTCGCAAAAATGAATCCACAAAGTATCAACCCGAGAACTAGGAATAAGAAAGTTAAGTATTTGCCGTATTTTTCTTTCCATGAAACATAACCCAAAAAAGCGACATCGATAAGAATAGCGCTAACAAACACCCACTTGGCGTGCCAGTCAATAGTATGAACTTTTTCTGGCCCTGCAGCCAGAAAGAAACAAATAGATGTCATCCAAATGAATGCGAAAGATGCTGCCGCCAAAAACCAAGCCGACCTCACTCGGTCGCCCTTTTTGGCTCCAAAAAATGTGATAAGTCCGGACAATAGTGTCAGGATTGCTACAGTTCCTAGTAGCATGACTATTAATTGCATATACCTCCTCCTTTGATAACTATTATATCACATATGCGGAAGCATTTTGCTATTTGGATTTTGATTTTGCTTGGAATTTCCAACTGTCGTGGTTACCGTTGAAATAGAGAATCTTTGGTATTCTTTATCATTCAGATAAATGGTATACGTTTCGCCTGGAATAAATTTGCTCGTACCGGCTGCTAGGTGATTGAAGCTTTTGGTTGAAGTGTGTTCTAGAACAGTTTCGTCATTTGAGTTTTTGATGGTAATTTTGGTACTGGCTGGGTTTGTTGTAGAGAAAAAGACACTGATATTACATTGGTTAGATTTTTCACCTAAACTTTCTGCCATACCGCTAGCGCCGACTGCTACTACTTCTCCACCATTAAAGGATATCTGCACTCCTGCGTCTAAGGCGCCGTTGCCATCATTAGTGGGTCCGTCTACAACAACTTTGCCGCCATTAAAATATAAATATCCGTTCGAATCCACTCCGTCACCGCTTGAATTGATGTAAATATCGCCGCCATTAATTGATAAAACACAATTCTCGTCAGCGTTGAATTGATTTGCGCCGGGACGGTTGTTGGCGGATTCGTCGGCTCCGCCGCCTGCATTTATACCGTCATCGTTGGTTGTAAGTTTGATTTGTCCATCATTTATGGTCACTACTTGTGCTTCGAGGCCTTCATAGGCTTTGCTAACGCTAATTGTGCCCCCATCGATAATTAATTCGCTATTTGCATGAATTCCGTCGTCACCCGATGAAATATCAAATGTTCCGTTCGTAATCCCTACATAGCTATCTGAATGAATTGCGTCATCTCTAGAATTAATTACATAATTACCTCCTCTAGTTAGAATACTTTTTGACGCCTTAATCGATTTCGCTGTCGACGTTAAATTAAAGTTGCCGTTTTCGATCAAAACGAAACCTTTGTCGACTTGTTCTATGTTTTCGGTTTTGATGGCATCCGCGCCAGAGCTGATCGTTAAATCCCCATCTACAATATAAACTGAATCATTACCTCGAACACCGTCATCTACGGCTGCGATATTATAGGTGCCACCATTTATTTTAAGATCGTCTTTGCCAACAATTGCGTCCTGATAATTTGCATTAATGATGAGTGAGCCGTCTCCTTTCATGGTTAAGTCTGCATTTGAATACAGTACGCCGTCGACATTAGAATCGATATTTGAAGCATACGTTGCGCCATCCTCCAGATAGTTATTCCCGACAAGCTCAATAACCAAATCTTCACCTTCTTCACAATATATCGCCGGACCTGACGAATTTTTAATCAATACATTATCTAGTATTAATCTTGCTACCGTGTTCTTAATGTTTAGACTTACCATCCCGTCGTTCAGTTCGCCGGTCAAATGATAAGTGCCGGGCTCGGTGATTTCTAGACTTTCCGTGAGTTCGATATCATATGTCGGATAGCGATCCCAATTGATTTTTTGGTCGCCATTATCGATATTTATTCCGCTGGTGATTTTTTCGGCGGTTTCTTTGGTGGCATCTTTGTTCATAATAATAGCTAGCACTACTACTCCACATAAGATTATGAGGAATATTAGCCACGGCCAGATACTGCGTTTTCTGGCATCAACCATTTATATTTCCTCTTCAAAATTAGGTTGCGACAATAAGACTTTGAGATTGCAATTCTTGACTCGAATTTCGTCTAAAAATTCTTTTTCTTTGACACCCTTTTTTAGCGTTACGTCGTATGTAAGCTTATACAAACTGCCCATATTCATGGTTTTCATTTTGACTAGATTATGTTTTTTGGTGTATTTAGCGAAAATCTCATCAAATACTTCGTCATAATCTAAATCCTCTGGTATTACTACTTTGAGCGAGCGTCGTTCTGAATTTGGCTCGAGAAAAGAAGTAAAAGAGAAGAAGAAAATTGCTACGACTGCGATTGCGGTGATTACGATTGAGAATAGTACATGCCCCATGCCTAGTGCTAAGCCAATCATCATTACAAAGAAAATACTGAGAAGTTCTTTGGCGTTGCCCTGAATTGAACGAAAACGGATGAGGGAAAATGCGCCAAGAATTGCGATGGAAGTACCTAGGTTGCCGTTGATCATAATCATTACTGCCATTACTAATAATGGTAGAGTGGCTAGAGTGATAAGAAATCCTTTGGTGGTGCTTGACGTCTTCATGTGTGTGAAGGCTACAACGATACCGAGAACTAGTGCTACACCGGCACAGATTAAGGCGTTCTCAAAACTGAGCCCGGTTGCACTTGTATCAAATATACTATTAAACATTTTGCTCCTTTCTTGCTTTTTCGTATATTTTGCCTACTTTAGAAAATTGCTCGGGGAAGATTTTTTCTTCTGATAGTTTACGAACAAGCCACAACGGCAAAAAACCGTGTGCTTTGATTTCCATTATAATATTTTTTTCGTCATTAAAGAAGTTTTTATCGCTTTTTAGCTTTCTGAATGCGATTTTGTTGGTGCGATATTTTAAGTTTTCGTCAAATGTGATACGTAATTTGTCGTTTCCTTGGTAGCTTTCGCGGACGTAAAATACGAGAATCATAGGTTTTAGATTGTAATGCTCGATAAGATAATCTACTTCGCGAGCCACTTGATAATCGGATGGCGTATCGGCGTTTTTAGGCATATAATCAATCATTTTAGTATGATTTTTAACAAGCTTATTGTAGTCTCTCTTGGTGATGCGCACGCGTCTCTTGTATCCAATATTATAATCTTTGCCACGCATTTTGGTTTTGATTTCGAAGAAAACCTTATCGTAACCACCATACGAGCGCGCGCGAAGTTTGTGCTTGAATCTGGGTTGTTCAATAGATTGGATAATTAGATCGAAATTATCGGTATCGAAATAAATATTAAATACTTCCGAAATAAAATAGTCATCTTTTTTCATATTTTGATTGATGGCTTTTAGCATGTGAGCTTTTTGCTCTGCGGTAATTAAGTATTTTTTCTCAACGCGATTAAATTTTTTCTCGTCTTTTTTGGGATTCATATCTTATATTATAAAACGAAAACTGAATTTTACCTTAAAAATTCATAACATTAAGATTTAAAAACATAACATTATGATTTTTGGTCATGACTTTTGGCGTATTCGATGATGATTCTTGCGGTAGCTTCATTTCCAATCGAGCTATCGATAGAAAGATCGTAATTTTCACGTTTGCCCCATTCGAGGCCCGAGACCGTATTGTAATATGAGGCGCGGTTGCGATTGGATTTTTTAATTGATTTAATTGCGGTTTTTGGATCATCACCGTACATTTCGCCGAGCTTTTTAATTTTGTATTCTTCTGGGGCTGAAACGAAAATACGTAGGACGTTTTTGTTGTTCCTTAGGACATAATCCGCGGCGCGACCGATGATAACACACGAACCATGTTTGGCAATTTCGAGAATTGCATCGCGTTGAGCCTTAATCGCGTATTCCGCTGGAGCGGATCCAAGATAGAGCTCGCGCATGGCGCCTTCTTCGTTGCGATTATTAATCTCATCTAGGTATTTTTCTGATAGACCAGATTTAATGGCTGCTACTGCAAGCATTTCTTTGTAATAAAACGGTATGCCTAGCTCTTTGGCGACCAATCGCCCAATTTCTTTACCGGCTGAACCATGTTCGCGAGCGATTGTGATGATAACACCTGGTTTGGATTTGGCAATAATATTCGATAATGTATTTTTTTGATTGACTTGGTTTTCGCCAAGGTTGCGATAGAATCTGATTCCGAGTATTGACGCCAACGTAATACTTACGATGTCGGCAACTGGCGCAGCATAGAGAATACCGTCGATACCGTAGAATAGTGGCAAAACAAAGAATAGTGGAATTAGGCATAAGAAGTCGCGAATTAATGCTAAGACTGTGGCTTTCTTTGGTTCACCTACAGCTTGGAAAAAGATTGCGATTACTTTGGTAATAAAGCTAAAGCCGATTAGAAGTAGGAAAATATGGAAAAGCTTACGCGCAAACTCCATATATAGTTCGTCACCAACTCCAAAAATACCGATGATTGCGTCTGGGAAACATTGGAAAATAACTGTTGAGACGACGGCAATTATTACCGTAATTTTAAGAATAGTGCTTAGTGTCTTTTTGACCCGATCGTAATTGCCTGCGCCGTAGTTATAGCCAAAAATTGGTTGCGCTCCAACAATAAGTCCTATTACGATATTTGTAACGATTGAAGTAACCTTGGTCGTGATACCCATAGTGGCAATAGGGATGTCTGGCCCGTAAATCGAATTTGTGCCGTATTTTACAAGCATTAGATTCATAACTAGAACCATAATAACGGTCGACATTTGGGTAATAAAAGTCGAAAGCCCCAGCTTTGTAAAATGCCAGAAGATTTTGAAATTTAGTTTGAGATTATCTAGTTTTAACTTGAAGGTACGAGATTTAAAAATGATGTAGTACATCCCTAAAACGAATGAGATTAACTGCGCGATGACAGTTGCGACAGCGGCGCCTTCGATACCCCAATCGAGCACAAAGATGAAAATAGGGTCTAGGATGATATTCACAACAGCTCCCGTGGCATTGACTATCATTGAGAAAGCCGGCTTGCCGTCCGCGCGAATCACACTGGTTAAGGCCCCTGTAAGCATTGAAGCCGTAGAGGCATAAAGAATAATATTAAAATATGCTTTGGCTAGAGGAAGTGAAGCGTCTGAGGCGCCAAATACTCGAAGCAACGGCTCCATAAACACTGCGCATATTAATATATATATTATACTGGCGAGGATAATTGCTGTGATTGAGTTGCCAATTATTTTGCTGATACTTTTTTCGTCTTTTTGGCCTTGGTGAATGCTCATTAGGGCTACAGCGCCGTCACCAAAACACCACGCAAACGCAAAAGAAATAATCGTGATAGGGAAGACTACAGATGTTGCCGCATTGCCAAGATAACCTACGCTGGAGTTGCCGATAAAGATTTGGTCGACAATGTTGTAAAGTGCACTAATTAGCAACGAAAAAATACAAGGAACAGAGAACTTCCTAATTAACCTACTAATTTTTTCCGTGCCAAGTGCCTTATTTGTCTTCACAAAAATCCTTTCTTTTATATTTATTGGAAATATGTTTTTATATCCCCACCTTCAATGCGTCATAACATTTTACAAATTATTTTAGATTTAGTCAAGCCTATTTTATTCTTAAAAAATAATGTATAATTATGGAAAAGTAAGTGTTGGGTTTTATTTTAAATGCTAGAAATTCAGAATATTTCAAAAATATATCAGACTGGTGGCTTGAAGCATAAGGCGCTGGATAAGATTAGTACGAACTTCCGTGAAAGTGAATTCGTGGCGATTTTGGGGCCTTCTGGTTCTGGTAAGACAACACTGCTTAATATTATTGGTGGTTTGGATAAATATACTTCTGGCGATCTGGCAATTAATGAAAAATCAACGAAAAAATATCGAGATAAAGACTGGGATTCTTATCGTAACCATAGAATTGGCTTTGTATTTCAAAATTATAATTTGATTCCGCATCAAACGGTTCTGCAAAATGTGCGTCTGGCTTTGACTTTGTCTGGCATTTCTAAGCGCGAATCGATTCGCCGAGCAAAAAAAGTCTTAAAAGAAGTGGGGCTGGCTGAACATATCGACAAAAGGCCCAATCAGCTTTCTGGTGGGCAAATGCAAAGGGTAGCGATTGCGCGAGCTTTGGTGAACGATCCGGATATTCTTTTGGCGGACGAGCCAACTGGAGCTCTCGACTCGGAGACTAGTGTCCAAATTATGAATTTATTGAAAAAAATTGCCGATAAAAAACTCGTCATCATGGTGACGCATAACCCAGAACTTGCCGATGAATATGCCACAAGAATAATAACATTAAAGGACGGCAAGATTACTTCGGATTCGGATCCTTATGACGGAAAAATCAAAACAGACTTAGATTTGGCTATCGCCGAGAAAAAGAGCAAGAAAACCAAGATGTCGTTTGTGACGGCATTGTCGTTGTCATTGAAGAACCTACTGACTAAGAAGGCACGCACAATTCTAGTGGCACTTGCTGGTTCCATTGGTATTATTGGTATTGCGCTTATTTCTGCGGTTTCGACTGGTTTTCAAAATTACATTGATTCAATTGAAAGGGATACTTTGACTTCTTATCCCTTGACGCTTCTTCGAGAATCGACTGATATTACCGGACTACTTTTAAGTATAAGTGGTGAACAATCTAGCGAAGGGCTCGAAAACAAGGTGAAAGAAAATCAGGTTATTACTTCGATGCTCGGAAATGTCACTTCTAACGACCTTAAGAGTTTTCGCAATTATCTAGACAATCATTATGACGAGGTTAAGGATGATTTGAGATTGATTGAGTATGAATATAGTGTCAAGCCTTTGGTTTATACTGAAGACGCTACAAATAGAGTAGCAAAGCTGAACCCAAGCAATTTATTTACTTCACTCGTGGGCGATAACTCAATTCTGACTTCCTATTCTCCATTTTCTTCAGTTTATATCCAGTATGACTCGGAAAACCTTACTAATGACATGGACGTTGTGGCTGGTCGTTTGCCTGAAAAATATAACGAGTTGGTTATTTTCTTAAATGACAAAAACCATATTCCAGACTTATTGACGTACTCGCTTGGTTTTCATGACACGAATGAACTTGCTAACGTTGTGAAAGGAATCATGAGCGGCGAGAGAGTAGAAATTAACAATGAGCCTCTGGAGCTGACTTACGACGAGTTGATGGGTGTCGATCTTCGTTTAATTCATCCTGCGGATATATATAAATATAATGACAAATATAGCGTCTACGAGGATATGAGTGAAGACGAAGACTATATGAGGGGTGTTTATAATGAAAAATCTGAAAGATTAAAAGTTGTCGGCATCGTAACAGCGAAATCTGGCATGATGGCGGCGGGGAATGGCGTAATCTACTTACCGAGCTTAGTGGAGCACGTCATCAACGAGTCCGAAAAATCTGAGATTACTAAAAAGCAATTAGATAATCCGACAATTGATATTTTCTCTAATACAAAATTTGGCGAGAAGAAAAATGAGTTTAACTTTGAATTTTCTGACTTAGTTTCTGTAGATAATGCGGCTCTAGAGAAGGCATTTAATGTTACTATCGACCAAAATGCGATTGCGGCGAAAACTAGTGAATATATTAATTCTATTTCCAATGATATTACTGCGGATATTTCGCCGGTCAAAAATGAGCTTACTGACAAGTTTAAATCTATAGTCTCTGATTTCTTGAAATATATTCATGAAAAAATTATGGCTGGCGAGTTTGATCCGACTAAGATGGAAGAATATCTAAAAGATTTTATGGCGAACTATGATTTAAGTGATTTAACCAATAAATACATGTTGCCCGACGAACAACTACGACAAGCATTTAGCGGACTTTTGGGTGGCTATATTGCTGCCACTAGCCAGGACCCAACTATAACTCTTGATGATTATTTGGAAAAAACCGAAGTGGCTGTTGTTTTTGATAAATTCGCTATTGCTATTACCGAGATAACGATGCAAAAAAATATTTTGACTAAAGTTGGGAACCTAACTAGTTATTTGTCGAGTAGTTTCGCCAACGCCTTTAATATTGACCAAAACGCATTACTGTCTGCCTTTAAATTAAACTTCTCTGAGGATGAACTTGCGCGTGTAGTTTCGGCGATGTTTAATAAAACTGAGTCAACATTTAGTTCGAATCTGGCCCAGCTTGGATACCAAAAACTCGACGAGCCTACCCAAATGTCGTTTTATTTTACAAGTTTTGACGGCAAAACTCATTTTGTAGAATTCTTGGATAGTTATAATGAATTAATGGGTTCTTTGAACAATGATGACAAAGTAATTGAATATAATGACGCTACCGGAATCTTAATGTCGTCCGTTAAAACCATAGTAGATGCTGTATCGTATGTTTTGATTGCATTTGTTTCGATTTCTTTGATTGTGTCTTCGATAATGATTGGCGTTATCACTTATATTTCGGTATATGAAAGAACGAAAGAAATTGGTATTTTGCGTGCAATCGGCGCTAGTAAACACAATATTTCTTCGATTTTCAATGCCGAAACTGTGATTATTGGGTTTTTGTCTGGTCTATTTGGTGTGACTATTTCTTATCTTTTAATTCCAATAATTAATCTTGTTTTGCATCATTTTACGGGAGATATTCCATTATCTGCAACGCTTGATCCTAAAATGGCATTATTCTTAATCTTCTTGTCGATTGTTTTGACATTGATAGGTGGGCTGATTCCGGCACGTTCAGCATCGAAAAAAGACCCGGTTGAAGCATTGAGAAGTGAATAAACTTGTGATATAATATATGGTGCACTGGGGATTCGCCAAGTGGTAAGGCAGTGGGTTCTGGTCCCACCATTCGGGGGTTCGAATCCCTCATCCCCAGCCATGCTCTAGTGAGCATGCACAAAAACTTAAAAAAGCGAGGATGTCGTTCTCGCTTCGCTCGAATCGAATCCCTCATCCCCAGCCATGCTCTAGTGAGCATGCACAGAAAGCGGGATTCGTTCTTCGAATCGAATCCCTCATCCCCAGCCATGCTCTAGCGAGCATGCACAAAAAAGCGAAATATGTTTATAAATAAATTGGTGAAAAAAATACCCCTCCAATTGAAGGGGTATTTTAAATCGATTATTTTGCTTCTTTAATCGTGGTTTCAATTGCTTTCGCGATTTCCTTGGCGTCTTTTCTAATCATAACCATATCAACGATAGTGATTACGGAATGAATCATAATAATAATTCCAGCAAGTACCGCGACTGAAATTGCCGAGGCAAATGGATTGAACAATATGATAATGCCACAAATTAGGTCAATGATCCCAAGTAGTAGCCATAGATACCAGTTTGATACAGCTCCCCTAACCGTGATTGCAATACTGATAATATTAACGCTCGATAATATAATCCAAATTCCTAGCGCAATGACGAATACCGTAGATAGTATATTTGGCATTGTAATTAGGATAAGGCCTACCACGATTGATAAGATACCAGAGATAATTCCGTAAAACGGAATATAAATATTATGCGCCATGAAATCTAAAGTAATTAGTACAATACCATGGATTATTATATATATACCAATTATTATCCCGATAGTTTGCAAGGATATGCCTGGCGCAATCACCATTATCAACCCAATGATGAAAGCGGCAATTGATGAAATTATTATGGACATCGTTGTCCTTTTAAAAAGCTCTTTCATTTATGCTTCCTCCTTTTTTGCATTATAGCATAGTTTATATTTTTACTACAATAAAAATAGGGCGCCGAAGCGCCCTTTGTTGATATCTTGCGGTTTTAATGTTTAGTTGCCGTACTGTGTGTAGCTTCTGCCGTCCTTGTCTGTGTGGACGTTCTTAATGCTACCGTCGGGATACTCATCCCAGGAAAGGTGCCAATCTTCGTCTTTCGAATAAGCGGTATTATGAGTGTGGTCGCCCTTCCAACTGGACGACATACCTCCGCCATTGTCGACGATGCTTTCGGCTGCCCTTTCTACGTCTACTCTTCCAGGATTATCGTACTTACTCATATTCCTGCCCTCCTTAAGATAGGACGCTTGGCCGATACCAACGAGTATATATTATAATACGACTTATTAAATATGTCAACTCTGTGATCGTCTATGACTTCGTATGATGTAGTAATTTATGATATAATTGTTTTATTATGGTGACTAAGAAAACGTTTTCGGTTAATGAGCTTGAGAATCTTTCAGCTGAAGAAATTATCGATAAAATCCAGCATCACCATTATTCTTTATTAGAGAGTCTCGGGGCGGGAAAGTTGCGCAGAGAAATGGTACCTGTCGGTAAGGCGTGCAATACTGCGATTAATTATTTTTTTGGCTCTACTGGCCCCAAGAATAATCCCGAGAAACATAACAGGGCAGCTAGAAAAAAGCTGGTCAAGGTTTTGTCGAAAATCACTCCGGGTTCGTACAAAGGTATGCCCAAAGACCAGAAGAATGGTCTAGTAATTGGTTTTAATCACCCTTCATTAGGCGAAATTGCACGCATTCTTACCATGAAAATCGATATTATGGGCGAGAAGCCGATGTATTTTCCGGTAAACTTACCTTGGTATGAAGCTTTGGCGCCAAATTTTGATCGAATTAAACGACTTGGCATCGTGATTACGCCCACAATCACCCCCTCTACTTGGCGCAAAATGAATTTGAAGGAAGGTTCAAGAAAATACGAGGCAGGGAAGCGCCTGAAACGGGATTTTCGCAACATTTATACCGATTTATCTACTGAAGCAATGAAAAATGGCGGTGTGATTTTTGTTGCACCATCTGCAACTCGGCAGGCCACTGTTTTTAAAAATGAAGATGTTTACGAGAAAAAAGAACAAATTATTCCAACGATGTCGGTTTTGGCCTTGAGGTTATATGCTGATCCAGAAATGAAGTGTGATTTTTTGCCGATGGCGGTTTTGCCACCCAAAAATTACAGTCGTGGACTGAATTTTCGCAAAAAATACCGCCTCATTCCTGGCAAAATCATGACTGCGAAATACATCCGTGAAAAATATTTCAAAACAAAAAACCCGGACCGTCTCGAAGGTTTCGATTACGAGTTTCATCAACGACTGGCTGACGAATTGCCGAAGAATTTTTGGTATTAATGTGATATAATCATAAGCATGAATGATGATGGGCAGTATTTTTATCATCCACTAGAGAATATTGAAGATGTAGATATTTTCTATGAAGCTGTTGAGCGAGAGCATTTGACAAAGTCGATCTCTCCTGAAAGACCTTATACTTATTGGACAATAGAATTATATGATAAGCAAAACGGCATTCGTGGTGGTGGCGGACTTGGTGTTTTGGCAGCTGATACTAGACGCGTCGCCGAACGCATGGGGATTCCTTTTACTCTCATCACTCCATTTTATCCTTCGGAGACTCATCAATCTATAAAAGACGGAAATACCCATGACAAGCACGTTGACGTAGATTACAAAAAATATGGTTTTAAATATATAGATAAAGTCGCTATCAAATGTAATAATGGTTTGGCTTGGCTCGATGTAATAGAAAAACGCTTTAAATCTACGCGTATCGTGGCTGTGACTGAGCCGAATTTCGGTGAATTATACTCTGGAACGAGTGGCTCGGATCATCGGCTCTATCAAGAAGTTGCATTAGGTTTTGGTGGTTATTTTGCCTTGAAGCTGATTGGGTTAAAACCCGCCATTATTCAGCTAAATGAAGTGGCTACCTTTTTCGCGGCGCTAGCGAGACTTGATGAGCTCGCTTCGAACGGTATGGATTTTTATGAAGCTGTTGTTTATACGCGTAAACATACTTTGTACACAAATCATACCCTCGTACAAGCGGCAGAAGCGGAATTTTCTTTTGCGCAATTCGAAAAATACGTTTTCCCGAACCTTAAATCTCTTGCCGTTAAAAAATGGCTCAAGGATAAATTCGCAAATGACCATATTAAACTTTCTTCGGTGACAATAGAAATTGCTGAGCTTAGAAGTGGTGTTTCGAAATTACATGCCCGCGTGGCAAACTATCGAGACCTGGCTGGAAACAAAGTTAAATTCAAGGCTGTCACAAACGGGATCGATATGGAAACTTGGGTCTTACCTGGAATAATGTCGTTTTATAAAGACAATGAAATTTTGGATAATATTGAATATCCCACAGCTAATTTTGCAGAGAACTTAGATTTTTTGACCGCTAACCGCATTCGTGAATTAAAAAACGAAGGTAGGGAAGTTTTAAATAAAATTCTCAAAAAGCATCCCGATCATAACGGTAATATACTCAAATTTGCTCAAAATGAAATGATTTTTGATTTTAAGCGTCGATTTGTAGATTACAAACGACCGACTTTGCCATTTTATGATACTGTTCGACTTCGCAATATTCTCGAATCACATAACGCACATTATGTTTTGGCTGGTCGTGTGCATGAGGGTGACCACAAAATGTCCGAAAAGCTTAAAGCGCTTTTGCATGCAATCGAGAAAGATGATTATCTAAAAACTCACGTACATTATTTACCGGATTACGACGAAGAGCTGGCATATGGTTTGTCTTGTGGTTCCAATGTAGCTATTAATGTGCCTATTGTTGGGTTGGAGGCTTGCGGGACTTCATGGATGAAGGATATAGCCAACTTCGGTCTATTGATCTCTACTCACGATGGCGGTGTGGCGGATGGCTCTACTGATTCTTATTTAAATGTTTCGGGTGCTGATGAGTCCGCTGAGCTTGATATGCTTTACCAGCGCATGGAGGAGTCGATGATGATTTGGGATAATGATTTTGATCTTGAATTTACCATCAAAAAACAACTTGCAGAATACTTGCCAGTCATTTCTGGCGCTCGCATGATGAAAGATTATCTTGACTATTTGTTCCCGAAGTAGTATAATCTTGACAAGTCTGGTATCAGACTTTTTTGATATCAAGAGACCATCAATAATTAAAGGAGTAAAATGGCTAAAATTACTAGAATCAAAGCGAGTGATTCTCCTAAAAAGGAGGAAAAATCCTCTGAGCCGACAATTACTCGTAAGAAAGTTGTCGTAGAAGACAAAAAATCTGCTAAAAACAAGCAAAAAGAAATTCGAAAAGCCGCAAAAAATATCAGTTCTGACGAAAAGCCAAAGAAAAAAGTTTTCATTTTGTTTAGACCTTTTGTGGCGTTATTTAATTATATTCGCGGTTCGTGGCACGAAATCCGTCAAGTACGATGGCCGAATCGCAAAACCACCTGGAAAATGTTGCTTGGTATGGTAGTTTATACGGCAATTTTTATGGTCTTAATCTTTTTACTCGATATGTTTTTCTCGTGGTTATTTAATTTAATTTTAGGTAAATAAGGAAAGGAATTATTATGGCAGTAAACCGATATGATGATACAAGAGCATGGTATGCGATTTCTACTTATAGTGGTTACGAGGATAAAGTAGCTGATTCTATCAACCAAAGGACTGGTACGGTCGAGATGGCTGACAAAATTTTTGAAGCGATTGTACCGAAAGAGAAACAAATCGAAATCAAAAACGGCAAGCGTAAAATTGTTGACCGTAAAATTTTGCAGGGGTATGTGCTTGTTGATATGAAGCTATCTGATGAAACATGGTATATTATCCGCAATACCCCAGGCGTAACTGGGTTTATTGGGACTGGCACGCAACCAACTCCAGTTTCTGAAAAAGAAATTACTAAGATTAAGAAGCGCATGGGCGTTGAAGATCCGAAGTTCTCAGTTAAATATGAAGTTGGCGAAGTGGTTTCGATTACTGATGGTCCATTTAAAGGCTTTGATGGCTCTATTTCCGAGATTGATGCCGCTAAGGGCAAGCTCAAGGTAATGGTATCAATGTTTGGTCGCGAAACACCTGTCGAGCTTGACGCTTTACAAGTTAAGCAATTGTGATATAATAATAAAGTTACGCACTAGAAAGGTTTTTTATGGCAGAAAAGAAAGTTATCGGAAATTTGAAATTACGAATTCCTGCAGGAAGGGCAACGGCTGGTCCTCCAGTCGGTTCTACGCTTGGTCAGTGGGGACTTAACATGATGGATTTCATCAACCCATTTAACGACGCTACTAAAGATTTGATGGGCAAAGACGTAATCGTACATATTCGTGTATTCGATGATCGTACTTTTGACTGGAAATGCCTTGGTCAACCAGTTGATGATTTGATTAGAGAGGCAATCAAGATTCAAAAGGGCTCTGGTAAGCCAAATACTGACAAGGTTGGCAAAATCACCAAAGCTCAACTCCAAGAAATTGCCGAGAAAAAGATGGATCAATTAAACGCTATCGATATTGAAGGTGCAATCAAGATTGTAGCTGGTACAGCGCGTTCGATGGGCGTCGAAGTCGAGGATTAGTTTGTTTCAAAAATAGCCCTACGGGGCTTTTTTGATGCTCGTTACCTCTACATTGACAGATATTCATAAGTGTGATATAATTAGTAGATAGGGTCAGCTTTTCGTTAGAAGGAGTTAAAATGACTGCACCTTACACGCAACAACAATCACACAACGAGACGCAGTCCGGATTGATCAAGACGGCATTGAAGCTGTGGGTCAACTACGGGGAGGACTTTCGTAATGCCCTTGGTGAGTATGAAACTCTCTGCGCGCAGAAGAAGGCGCTTGATATCGGCGGAAAACGATTGAAGCGAGACGTCTTGTCTGGCTTCCCGACCTCCGAGAAAGTTCCTGAGCTTAAATTCCTCGAGATTGAGGATAAGAGTCGGGCCAGGCACTTCCTCGAACAGCTTTCCAATCGAAAGCTCAACCGCTTGATCAGCCTAATTGAGCGTTACGTCAAATATAATTATAGCTTCAATACCGTTGTTTGCTGGAATTATGACATTCGCTGGCGCATTACCCATAAGGGTAAAAACCGCTGCGAGTTCGGTGACGACCCGAGTGCAATTCGTTGCAAAGGTAGGCCTCGGAGAACGGCGAGAGTTGCGGAATAACTATGGGGAGGCATATTTGCCTCCCTTTTCCTTGCTTTTTTTATTATTTTTTGATATAATGATGCGGATTAATTAAGGTTGGGAGGGCGATACCCGTTTGTACCACAGAAAGGATATTATGGCCGAAGAAGAGGTCAAAGATACTAAAGAAGTTGTAGCTGAGGAAGTAAAAGCCGAAGAGGCTTTAGCTGAAGACACTGCAACCGAGGAAACAACAACTAAAGAGCCAGAAACTTATGCAAAGTCTGGCAAAAAATCCAAAAAACACGTCGAGGAAGTAAAAGCCGAGGAAGAGCGTCAAGCTCGCAAGCTCGAGCGCAAAGCCGCCGAGAGTGTTGAGAAACCAAAAGGCGCTACTCCTATTACTCGTCCTCGTATTGAGCGTCGTGGTAAAAAATACCAAGAAGCTGCTAAGTTGGTCGAAAAAGGCAAGAATTATACCCTAAAAGATGCAATTGAGCTTGCAATTAAGTCTAGTCCTGCCAAATTTGATGCTTCACTTGAAATCCATGCCCGTCTTGGCGTAGATCCACGTCAAGCCGATCAAAATATTCGTACTACCATTGTGCTTCCAAATGGAAATGGCAAGACTGTACGCGTTGCTGTGTTTGCGCCTCTTGATGTTTGCAAAGCCGCCAAAGCTGCTGGCGCCGACATTGCCGAGGACGAAGAATTCCTGAAGAGACTCGACAAAGGCACGATCGACTTTGACGTTTTGATTTCTACCCCACAATTTATGCCAAAGCTCGGTAAATACGCAAGATTACTTGGTCCAAAAGGTTTGATGCCAAATCCTAAAGCTGGCACTGTGACTGCTGACGTAGAAAAAGCCGTCAAAGAATCGAAGGCTGGTAAAGTTGAGTACCGTGTAGACAAGCAGGCTATTGTACACATCAGCGTTGGTAAATTATCCTTCGGTGCAGATAAATTACTCCAGAACGCTAATGCTTTCTTTGATAGCTTAAAGGCTCAAAAGCCTGCTTCGCTTAAGGGTTCCTACGTAAAATCTGTTTATCTAGCCACCACGATGGGGCCATCGATTGCTGTCGAAAATGTTTACAATTAAATAATTGTGTTATAATTGGCTTATGAATGAATTCATAAGCCAATTTGGTATTCCAGAAGTAGTCGTAATGATTATTCTGGGACTTTTGGTGCTTTTATTTGGTTACCGGATTAAAAAAGTTGCATTCTTTATTGTTTGGTTTTTGCTGGGCTATAATTTGGTACTTACTCTTATGCCGACTATCAATGATTTGGTTCCACAAATTGCAGGAGATAATTTATATCAGATACTTTTACCAATTGCGGGAGGTCTTTTGCTTGCTTTGATGGGCTTTTCAGTTGAGAAACTCTGTGTCGGTGGGATTTGTTTTGTACTGGTAATGATGGTGGCAATCCAGAATTTTGGTACGGATATGCAAGTTTTGGCAGTAGCGGCAATTATTGGCGTAATTGCGGCGGGTGCTGCAGTTACTTTAATGAAACCTGCTATTATCGTAGCGACAGCTGTTTTGGGTGCGCATGTGCTCACCCTAGCGATCGGCAACCTTGTCCCAGCTCTAGATTTAGGAAGCGGATTATACTGGCCAATTATGCTTGGTCTCGCTGCCGTTGGTTGTATTATTCAATTTACTACGACTAGGCGAATTGATTGATTTTTTGAATTAAGTGTGATATAATTGGGGGAGTTACCAAAGACAGCGACGGGAGTAATCCTTAATTATGTCGCCGAGGAATTTCTTATAATTTTATTTGGTGACGCTATTTAACAATTAGCTAACACCCTATTAACAATAACCAAAGGAACTTTTTATGGCAATTTCAAAGGATAAAAAGAACACATTGGTTGCTGATTTGACCGAGCTTCTAACTAGCGCAAAATCTACGGTTTACGCCAAATACCAAGGTTTGACCGTAGCTGAGCTCCAAGAGCTCAGAAAAGCCGCTCGCGAAGCTGGAGTCAAAATCAAGGTCGTGAAGAACCGTTTAGTACGTGTCGCAATGGGCCAAATTGCGGTCTATAAAGACACCGATACTACCGGCCTGACTGGCCAATTGCTTTATGCTATTTCGGACGAAGATGAGGTTGCGCCTGCAAAGGTGTTGGCTGAATTCGCCAAAAAACATAACGCACTCAGCCTTGTCGGTGGTTTTTCTGACCTTGGCAATACTTTGTCAGAAGACGAAGTAAAAACTCTAGCTGCTATGCCTACCAAGAACGAACTTATTGCTCAGGTAGTGGCACAGCTTCTTTCACCAGTTACGGATTCTATTTCTGGCCTTTCTGGAGGCTTGTCTGGAATCGTCTCTGGTCTTGAAGCACATGCAAATTAGCAATCGATTATAACTAGAAAGGAATAAATCATGGCTACTGATATTAAGAAATTAGCTGAAGAGCTAGTCAAATTGACTGTTCTTGAAGTAAATGAATTAAAAAATGTCCTTAAGGACGAATATGGCATTGAGCCGGCTGCTGCCGCTGTGGCTGTGGCTGCTGGTCCTGCCGCCGGTGGCGAAGCTGCCGCCGATGAAGGCAAATCTGAATACGACGTCGTCTTGAAAGACGCTGGCGCTCAGAAGATCGCCGTAATCAAGGCTGTTAAAGAGGCCACTGGTCTTGGCCTCGGTGAAGCAAAAGCTATCGTAGATGGCGCGCCTGCTACTGTTAAGGAAAAGGTCGCTAAAGACGAAGCTGAAGCAATGAAGAAAGCTCTCGAAGAAGCTGGTGCTACTGTCGAGCTCGCTTAATTAAAATTGTTAGCTAATTGTATTTTTAAAAAACTGGAATTGATACTTTGAGGGGCTTCCGGAGGTCACGACCGAGGATGAGGGCGCGAGCCCCGTAACGACGGGCGCGGGCGACCCGTCCCCGAAAAGTATAATTCCAGTTTTTTTGATGTATAATATAATATATGAACGATTTTGATTATTTAGGTGAGGGGGAAGTTTATCTGGATTCGGCTTGTCAGAGCCTACGGCCGAGGCCAGTGATTGATGCAATTAATAAGTATTATACTGAACACAATTCTTGTGGTGAGCGCGTAAAATACAAGTGGGGTATAGAGACCGACGAAAAAGTTGACGCTACGCGTGAGAAAGTCTTGAAGTTTTTAAAGCTAGGTTCGCGTAAATATACTGTTTCTTTTACGCTTAATACGACCTATGGTATTAATTTGATTTTAAATCAGCTTGACGAACGTAAGTTCAAAAAAGTAATGACGAGTGAAATCGAGCACAATTCTCCGTTCCTTGGTACGATGGCGTTTAGCGAACGTACTGGATTGCCGCGCGAGGTGATGAAGCGGAATGACGACGGTTCGATCAATGTTTCTGATTATGATTTTAAAAATGCAGTCGTTGTCATAAATTGCGCTTCGAATTTTGACGGAAGAAAACTATTGAACATCAAAGAAATAGTGAAGGCAGTACACAAAGCTAATGGAATCATTATTATCGATGCGGCGCAAGCAATGGCGCATTCTGCCGATACTTTACGCGGTGTAGAGGTTGATGCAATTTGTTTTTCGGCACACAAATTGTACGCACCATCACTTGGTGTAATCGTATGGCGCGACGAACTGATGGAATATTTGACTCCAGGATTTCTCGGCGGTGGAATGGTAGATGATGTTGATAAGGATTCTTATATACTGTCTGCAGAAGGGAAGGAACACCGTTATACGAGATTCGAATCGGGCTTGCAGGCTTGGGGCGAGATTGTCGGACTTGGAGCTGCTCTTGATTGGCTAAATAAACTGCCAAAATCAGCTTGGAAAAACTTAGATAATAACACTATTGAATTGTTTAATTTCTTAAGCGAATCGGAGAAAGTTCATCTAGTGAATCAGGAGCCAAACCCGACTATCTCTTTTTATGTTGATGCGCTTGATTCACATCTGCTTGGGAATGCTCTAAGCCGTGAGGGAATTATGGCGCGTACTGGTTACTTCTGTGCCCATTATTATCTTGATCATGTTCTGGGTATGCCGCCTTTAATTAGATTCTCACTTGGACTCCACAACCGCCCGGAAGATATTGTAAAAGTTAAAAGTATTATGAAAAAAATCTTGTATTAGTATTAGTGTTTATGTTAAAATAAACTTAAATGGGAGGTTTTTTATTAAAGAGGGTTGATAATAGCACCTTGTGCGTAGTTTTTTGTCTCCTCTTGATTTCTCTCACGATACTCTCCATCATCAGCCTCTCTCACCCAATAGCTTCTGCCGCAGAAGTCTCTGCCTCTACTTCTGTGAATGCTACAGTAAGGGTGCTTGAAGCTTGTACAATGAATAGTGGATCAACCACAGATACCCCTCATTCTGCTTCAATTCCAGCAGGCACTAATAAATCAGATATAGGACAAACTACATTTAAAGTAGTATGTAATGATGCTGAAGGATTCTCAGTC
>JAZRJZ010000003.1:0-21874 GCA_045646085.1 Candidatus Nanosyncoccus sp. | reverse complement strand
TGGAAGTGTTCCAACTGGAGAGGTTGCCAATAGACCAGGTGGTGGCGCTGTAGCCGGCATGGGAGAACATGCTTTGCATATCTGTCACGCTGGAAGTGTTCCAACTGGAGAGGTTGCCAATAGACCAGGTGGTGGCGCTGTAGCCGGCATAGGAGAACATGTAAGACATATTTGTCACACTAGAAGTGTTCCAGGAGGAGAGATTTAGGATGAAAGAGGATGCGCTGTAGCCGGCATAGGAGAACATACTTTGCATACTTGTTACACTTGAAGTGTTCCAACTGGAGAGGTCACCGACAGACCAGGAGGTGGCGTTGCGGCCGGCATTAGAGAACATTTCATACATACTTGTCACACTAGAAGTGTCCCAGGAGGAGAGGTCGCCAATAGACCAGGTGGTGGCGCTGCGGCCGGCATAGTTGAACATATATTGCATGTTTTTCGCGCTAGAAGTATTCCAGCCGGAAAGGTCCCCGACAGACCAGGTGGTAGCATTGTAACCGGCGTAGGTGAACATACCGCCCATATCCGTCACGCTAGAAGTATTCCAAGAAGAGAGGTTTAAAATAAAGGAAGACGAGTTGTAGCCGGCATGGCTGAACATACTACCCATACTCGTCACACTAGAAGTGCTCCAAGAGGAGAGATCTAGGATAAAAGAAGATGTGACGTCGTAACCGGTATTATAGAACATGACATTCATATCTGTCACTTTAATCGTATCCCAAGTGGAAATGGTAGATAGATTGGATAAGGCTTTCATTTGGTAGAAGAAATTACCTGAGGTTTTGTTCATGAGAATATCAGTAGCTTCAGAATAATAGTAGATGGTGGTATTAGCCGAATCGTACCAAGCATAGATTGGATGTGGCGAAGAACTATGCGAGATAGTATTGTCAGTAGAGGCGGTAAAACCACTTGGCAGAGTATTAGAACGAGCAATAGTGGTGATGGTAGTATCGACAGTATTATAAGTAGCTGAACTATTGCCAGCTAGACGTTTGAGTTTTTGGTTTACATTTTGCCCGGTGTCTAGATAGGCTCCGTCGCTCCAGACCGCATAAAGAGTAATAGTATTGTGAGCAGAAGTGAGATTGGTAACCTTTTGTCCATCACTATATAGTGTGCCAGTACCATCAGCTTTAGTGTTCCAACCACGAAAGACATAACCAGTCAGGGCAAAGTTATTAGTTTTAATGGCGGCAACAATGTCTCTGGCGACAGCCTGATTAGTCATTGTGCCAGTAGCAGAGCCAGGAGTACCACCCACACTAGATTCATTAGCATCAAATGATATGGTATAAGTTGGCGTCCATTGGGCATAGAGAGTTATTCCTGTAGATTCTAAAGTATAAGAATCAGTATAGTTAGTTCCGCCACCATTTGCTGCTGTATTCCAACCGTTAAACCCATAACCATCGCGAGTTAAGCCAGTCGGTAAAATTATTGTGGAGTTAGCCTCTCCATAAACACGACCACCCACTCTATCAGTCCCGTCATTAAGCATTAATTTTATTTCTAAGCCGCGTGCAGCAATGCATCTTGTTGGAAACCCATTATACTTAGAATTACTTGAGGAGTATGATTGAAGTGTAGAAGACAAAAGGAGTAAATTATAAGCAGTACCTGAGCCATTAATCCCAGTAGTAGACGTCCAATAATAACCACGTTCACCACGAGTACTAACCGAAGAGCCGCTATAATAACCAGAGTAAATAAAGTTATTAGGATAACTTCGCCATATTTGTGAACTTGTCTCATTGTCTGTGTTGGCCCCAAGAATGTCGCCTAGATAATAAAGCCCTCCACTAGTATTACCATTGCCAGAACTATTACCATATGGTAATTTCCATCCCGATGGGCAAATAGAAGTATTAGCAGCGTCTGAAATAGTAGAGCTAGCAAAATTTTCTGTATTGGCCTTAGCCGCAGCCCAAGTATAATAATTGCCATAAGAATAAGTGGCGGCAGGAAGATTAGTGCCGTGTGTAGAAGTAGTATTGGCACGGTTGTCGGTAGCGCTAGGGCTCGTAGACCTAGCGCTAGTGTTAGCATTGTTATAACGTGGGAATCTATAGCCTTGGTTATTACCAGTAATATTAGTAGTGCTATAAAGTGTATTACCGTTTAGGGTATTAGCAGTGGTGGAATTAGAGAAGTTAGCAGTTTCTGAATCGGCCAGACCCACAAATGCTCCGCCAAAGCCTTGAGATTTAGTACTATCACTTGAGTATGCGGTATCTAGCCTTAAGTTTTCCATCATCCAACAGTTTTCATCTGCTAGTTTTCCTACGGTATAGACTTGGTTGTCTCGTGTATCTTTAAGCGCTGTAACATCTCCTATACTCATACTAGAACAACCTTGCCAATCTTGGAGGTTACCAGCTGATTGAACCCATACAGCATAAAGCGTCTTGGTTTCTCCTGGGGTTCCAGCTGGAGCAGTGATGGCTTCATTTGGCCCGTAGATTCTGCTTGCTCCGCCTGGCTGTGCATTAGGATCAAAGGACCAACCGGCAAAGCCGTAATTGGTTTTACTGTAGTTACTAGCAAAGAGGTCAAAGACATCATTTTCGTAAACATTAGTGTGTTTTACGTTGGTCATTACACCCGCATCGGCACCATTACCATCATAGACTAGCGTATAAGCTGGTTTCCAGACAGTGTATAGAGTTATGTCATTAGAGAAAGTGACGGATTGTCCTCTGGTATAAACTACATTAGTCCCTGCACTATTGGTGTCCCAACCAGCAAGAGTATAGTCAGTTTTAGTCCAGGTAGTAGGGTGTTGTTGCAATGTTATCGTATTGCTTTCTCCAATCAAACCTATTACTTGAGTTTGCGTTTCGCCAGTGTTTGTGTTCACAAAAGTAATCTTAGATAGAACTTCATCCATATTGGATACGCATCTTATACCTAATCCGTAATACTTATAATAGGTGTTTGCCGTAGAACTATTATATAAACCACTAGAATTTACATATGTACCACGACCATAAGTAGCACTACTATTATTTGCTGTCCACAGGTAACCATAGGAAGTTGGATTATTGAAGTAGGTCGTATTAACCGTATCACCAGCAGCTTTACGATAACCACCATAAATGAAGTAGTATGGTTCGTTGCCAGCGTTTTTACCCTCATAGCTTGCGGTTGTATTGTTATAGGTTGCTATACTACCTTTAGTTCTTAGATTATAGTATTGAGTATTAGTAGGAAGATCCCAGTTCTTAGGGCAGATAGAATTAGAAAAGGTTGCAGTACCAGAAGAAGTGCTATAAGTAGAGGTGTTGGCTGTAGCAGCAGCATAAGAATAATAGCCAGTGACTTTGCCGGAGTAAGTAGTGCCATTTACAGTATAATCTGGTATTGTCATGTCGTTTAAAACAGTGGCTTTGTTGATGTTGGCGCTACCAGTTCCAGTAGTAAAATCTGTTGGATCAGAAGCAGGTAAAGTAAAGGTGGTACCTTCTTCTAGGTCTGTGTCGTTTGAAGTAAGAGTGATAGGAGTAGAAGTGCCTAAGTTAAGGTTTTGAGTCATCCAACAGTAGCCATCTGGAAGTTTTGCCACAGTATAGGTTCTGGTATTGCCGTCTCTTGTGTCTATTAATGTAGCTTGTCCATATGGAGTACCAATAGCGATGAATTTATCTGAGTTCCAACAAGTCTCTGCAGACATATCTTGCATAGTATTGTGATCAATAGTCTTGTTTTGTCCTGGTGTAGATGTAGTAAGATCAGCCAATGTAGCTTGTTTCCATTGGGCGTAGAGAGTAATGGTATCACCATCATTAGCAAGATTAGTGACGGACTCACGGTCTTTATACCAATCGCCAGTACCATCTACTTCGGTGTTCCAGCCCCAGAAGGCCCACATCTTGCCTGCTGTAGCTGAGATGGTAGTACCATTAGCATTCTGGTAGGATTGACCCATAGTAGGAGCAGTGAAGGAATTACCTTTTAGGTTAGTAGCTTGGTCTACAGTAACGTCCTGGTTAGTCATAGTACCAGTACCGCCATTAGCATTGAAGGAGACTGTGTAAGATCTACAGCTATCATCTAATGTTAGTCTATAAAGGATATAACCATTATTAGGCATTTTGTATAGTCCTGGGTTCATAGTATTAGCAGTAGATACACCATAGTAGACCGAGATATCGTCGTCAATGTCAGTTTGGCTGGCAGTTTGTGATGGAGTCTTAATGAAAGTAGGAGCAGAAGGAAGAGGAAGTGGAGTAAAGACTCCTGATTCTGTATTAGCTGTAAGTGAATAGCCATATTGGTTAGTAGTGTTATTTAGTTGGGAAGTACCATCTACTGGAGTGAAGTATTGTCCGGAAGTATTATTGCTACTATTACCATCTTTATATAGATTTCTGTCAGTGACTGATGAGGAGATGGTGAGATTATAACCAGCTTTACAGTCTGTAATGACATTAACTAAATCTTCATTAATACTAATAGTCTTATTGCTTTCTGTATTAGGAGTTACATTAGCTGTAACTGTACCAGAAGTAGAAAGAGAGGCAGTATAGGCATAAGTATCAGAAGTGAAAAGCAGTGAAGATACTATAGAAGATAATGCAGAAATTAGGACTAACAAAACCAAGGTGAAAACAAAATGGGACGCAAAAAGGAATGCGTCAACAACACCATTTTTGTTTAACAAAAATTTGAACATTAGCTTTGTATTACACCTCTGTTTTTAATGTGTTATCTTTTGTTTGTCTCCCAAAAACTCTACACTCCAAAATAATTGTAGCTTATTTAAGGGAAAAACACAAGTATTTTACCCTAGTTCTCCACAAGTTTTTATTTAATGATTTCGTCAATAATTCCGTATTTTTTCGCTTCTTCTGCACTCATCCAATTATCACGGTCCATGTCCTCCTCAACCTTCTTCAAGTCCTTCCCAGTATTCTTCGCAAAAATCTCCGCCAAGCGCTTTTTCAAGAACACGCCTTCGCGTAACATAATTTCCTGATCTGTAATTTTACCCTCGGTCCCAGACGACGGTTGATGAATCATAATCCTACTGTTCGGCAAGCAATACCTTTTACCCTTTGCGCCAGAAGACAACAGCATCGCCCCCATCGAAGCCTGCAAACCAATCCCAATCGTTTCCACATCCGGCTCGATGTAATTCATCGTATCAATAATCGCAAGACCATCATACACCGATCCACCAGGCGAATTAATATACAACTTAATCGGCTTCTTTGGGTCTTCGTGTGCAAGATACAAAAGCTGCGCAATCACGAGATTCGCTGTATGCGGATTCACGTCCTCGCCAAGGAACACAATCCGATCATTGAGAAGCCTCGAATAAATATCATATGCGCGTTCCCCCTTATTCGTTTCTTCCACCACCGTCGGTACTAAATAATTCTTTGCCATTTTTACTCCTTTACTAATTTAAGTTTCTTTCCTACTAATTTCAAAGTCGGAATGTCGCCTTTATTGAGTTCACCCGCAATGATTTGTTCCGAAATCAACGATTCTACTTCGTCCTCAATCTTCCGCCTCAGCGGCCTTGCGCCGTTCTTCGGATCATACCCTTCGCGAATTAAATAATCTTTAGCCTTGTCATCAATTTTTAATCCCACTCCCTTCGTCGCTAAACGCTTCCTTAATTCATCAATCAAATTGTCAAAAATCTTCTCTACATTTTTTCTAGTCAAAGCATGGAACACGAGAATATTATCCAAACGATTAATCAGCTCTGGTCGCATCACTTTCTTAAGGGCCTTCATTGCATAAGATTTATTCTCCTCATACTCTTCTTCGAGAGCCTTTTTATCCTTCGCGGTTTTCGCCGTGAAACCGAGCTCCGACTCGCGATACATATCCGCCGAACCAAGATTGGATGTCAAAATCACAATCGTATTATTAAATTTAATTTTGTTACCCTGACCATCCGTGAGCACCCCATCTTCCAAAATCTGCAAAAGCAAATTAAACACGTCTGGATGCGCCTTCTCAATTTCGTCAAACAAAATCACTGAATATGGCTTACGTCGCACTGCCTCGGTTAACTTTCCACCATCATCGTAGCCAATATAACCAGCCGGCGCACCAACCAGGCGCGACACATTATGCTTTTCACCAAATTCGCTCATATCAATTTTGACCAACGCGTTCTCGCCACCAAACACCTCTCGCGCAATTACCCGCGCCAGTTCGGTCTTGCCCACACCTGTCGGACCCATAAATAGGAACGAACCAATCGGACGCCGCGCGTCGGCAATTCCCGAACGACCCCTACGAATCGCCTTTGATACCGCCTTGATCGCCTCATCTTGTCCGATGATCGATTTCTTTAACTCATCTTCAAGATTCATCAACATTTTCATTTCCGAACCATGCACTTTTGACACCGGAATACCAGTTTTAAGAGACACCGCTGTCGCCAAATGCTCCTCAGAAAGTTTCGGATTTTCAGTTTCTTTCACGCCGGCTTTTTCAAGTTTTTTAATTTCCTGTTCCAATTTCGCCAGCTCCGTCTTGTACCCAGCCGCTTTTTCGTAATCTTCCTTTTCGGCCGCCTCAGCAATCTTGTCCTCCAAGCTCGACTTTTCAATTTTCATCTTCTTATACTTGCCACCACCTTTTTTATCCGCCGCAACTTTACAAATCGCCGACGCCTCGTCAATAATATCAATCACCTTATCCGGCATAAAACGATCATTGATGTAGCGTTGACTCATCGTAATTGCCGTTTCCAAAATCGTATCCGGAATTACCACGCCATGATGTTTCTCGTAATGACTCTTAATTCCCTTCAAAATCCTAAGCGTCACCGTCGCCGATGGCTCTTCCACCATCACCGTCTGAAAACGCCTAGAGAGCGCCTTATCTTTTTCAATCGTCTTACGATATTCATCCAAAGTCGTCGCACCAATCAGGTTAATCGTATTGCGCGCTAATGCCGGCTTCAAAATGTTCGCCGCATCCATCGAGCCTTCGCTAGATCCCGCTCCACACAGCAGATGAATCTCATCAATAAACAATAGAATCGAATCGTCACCCGTCGCTTCATCAATAATTCCCTTAATTCGTTCCTCAAATTCACCACGGAATTTCGTTCCTGCCACCACCGAGCTAAGATCCACTTGATAAATATGCTTACCAATCAAATTCCCTGGCACTTCATTTTTTGCAATTCGTGTCGCGAGACCCTCTACAATCGCAGTTTTACCTACGCCCGCTTCACCAATTAGTACTGGATTCGACTTCGTTCGACGCGACAGCACCGTTACTACTCTTTCAATTTCGCTTTCACGCCCAATCACGGTATCCAAATTACCCGCTCGCGCTTCTTCCGTCAAATCTTTACCATAACGATTCAAAAATTTCAGCGGCGTTTTTTTGAGATATTTCGCTTTTTCGGCTTTCAACTTTTCGTCCTTCGTCTGTTCCTCAACTAGCGCCTCAATCTCGTTCAAAATCTTCTCATTATCTACTTTTAATCCTACCAAAATCAACGAAGCCCGCGAATTCGGCTGACTAAGCAGCGCATACAAAATATGCTCCGTTCCAATCACACCCAGGCCCTGTTCCTTCACAAAATTCTGCGCCATCCGAAGCGTCAAAATCACCGCCTCACTAAGAGACATCATCGCCATATCCGAACCCGGCACTTCCACCGCCACCTTATTAAGGGCCTTCTCAACCTCCTCAATCGTGGCTCCCTGTTCGCGTATCAATCTCGCACCAGTAGAACTATCCATCGAAAGAATACCAAGTAGCAGATGTTCAGTCCCCATGTATCCGTTATTATAACGCTTGCTATAAAAATCGGCTTTTTGCAGCGCAAAACGTGCATTTTCCGACAATTTGTTCATAATTTCACTAAATTCTGCTTGCATACCTCTATTGTAGCAAATTAGCACTCTTCAGTCAAGAGTGCTAATTTACTATTTTTAGACTGCTTTATTCAGCGTCAAAGCTAGAGGTCAATTCGCCTTTGACCGTGTCGTATTGGAACCAACCTTCACCATTTGCGGCAACCACCACACATCGCAAAGCGGAATTTGCTTCCTGATATTCACAAGAAGTAATGCTAGTGATGTTAGTGACCGTACTCTGAGCTAGCCTGTCACCTTGAGCATTTTTGATATAAAACACACCATCAACTACCTCAGTGTTATCAGCGCTCCAAACAACAGTATCTGTCTGTGTCTGCGATTGTTTATAGTTATCAATTTCACCCTGTAAAGACGCTATTTGATCCGATAATTCACTATTTTGTTTCTTCAAAGAACTAATTTGTGAGTTCAAAGCTTCCTTCTGAGAATTACTATCCATCATCGTCCAAACACCGAAACCAATTCCGCCTACCGCTAAAATCCCCAAGAGTACCATACCATACAAAGCACCCTTACCTTTTTTTGCGCTAACTCCCTGCGTCATCATGTTTTGTTCAGGTGCTGGCGCTGGCGCAGCAGCTTGTGGACTTGAAACATCTTGTTCTGGTCCCATAAAACTCCTTCCTAATTATTAATTAATCTATTTACCCCTATTTTAGCATAAGCAAAAAAGAATGTACAGTTGACTTATTTACTAAAGTGTGGTATAATTACTAGATAAGTAAATCCTTGCTTTGCAACTTACCAAGTTGTAGAGCCTCCCCGATATAGCTCAGGAAGGAGTTTTTATGAATATCGGCGAAAAATACCAGCTAAACCTAGCAATATGCCCAATCGAAATCGACGGTAGGGCCACGTACAGGTTCGGCGAATGGGTAGAAGACTCCAATCGAATTAGTCATCGCCCTCACGACAACCAACAAGTCGTCAGCCTGTTCATCTCCGGCTACGACGGCTCAAGCATAGAAAAACCCATTGAATGGAAAAACGATTACCCCATTCACGACCTCCTGCTTACCCAAACCGGTGCTTGGTTGGTCCCCATCGACACAGACGGCAGCTTTGCCCTTTGCATCGATGAGCTGCAAGCCACCAGCGTTATTCTGGACTTTGCCGAAATGATTTGGCAACAAACCAACAAAGCACCTTTGTTTGAAGCTGTCAGGCTCGACGATTCCGACACCCAAAAGCTTCGCAAATACAGCTTTTGGTTCCCCTTCCGTGGACAATGGCCAATCGTCGAAAGTACGCCCATCTAGGCTCTACAACCAAACTACCCCGAGATTATCCAATCTCGGGGTATTTTTTATTTAAATTATGCTATAATTATAATTATCTAAAAGAGAGGTATTATGTTAAAAATCCAGGGACAAAAGAAGGATCCAGCTGTTCCGCCCATCAGTATTTCCGCCTTGTTCACCTTGTCGTGTTTCAGGCACAATGACGACATTGCCGTCAATCAAAAAGACCTTAATTTTACGCGCCGCGAGATGAAAAAAGATCGCAAAATCTTCGCAAAAGCCCTCTTAGAGCTCGGCGTCAAATCTGGTGACATCATCACCGTCGCTTCTGGTCGCCCTGTTTACGAAAACATCATCCTTTTTCTCGCCGCCAACAAAATCGGCGCCGCGATTTCTTACTTTGATGAAACCACACCCAAAAACACTCTCTTGCAATATATCGAAGAATTTAACTCCACTGTCCTCGTAGTTCACGAAAAAACCGAAAACCGCATCAAAACCCTCAAAAAAGAAGCCAAGACCATCAAGCATATCATTAATTTTGATGGTTCCTCCACTCTAGAAGGAGCAGAGGTCGGCAAAACCAATATCGTAAAGCTCGCCGAAAAACACAAAGGCCACGTACCGAGAAACACCTTCAGTGCTAACAAGGTCGCTCTCATCACCTTTACCTCAGGCTCCACTTCCGGGCCGAAACCTCTAGAATTCACCAACAAAGCCCTAGTGTCCGGCGCCATCTTCAACAAAACCGCTGCCAAAGTCAAAATGTGGGACAAAAACATCCACACTTGGATGCAATTTGTAAAATTCAACTACCCTTACGGCTTCTGGGTCTCAACTATGTCGCCCATTCTCGGTGGTGGCGAGGTCATCCTCACCCCCGACATCAACTCTTCGAATTTCGACTACTATATGAGCAAAAATCCTAACACAGTCTTTGCCGTACCTGCCCTCATCGAGCTATTAGAAAAATACCTTTCTCCAGATGTCAATCTTGACCAAATCAAAATGTTCGCCTCCGGCGGGGAAAGATTAGACCCCGACGTTGCCGATCGCGCCATCAAACTTTTAAATGAACACGGCGCTACTCATGCAGTCCTTTGCAACGGCTATGGCCTCGCCGAAGTACTCGGCCTCATCTCCACTTCCGTCGGACAAACCTATCACCCTGGCACTGTCGGCAAAATTCCCGACGGCGTCCACGTCATGATTATTAATCCCGAAACCGGCGAAGAACTAAACTTTAGTCGCGTCGGCATGATTTGCGTCAACGGTAGCCATATGCTAAAAAGCTACTACAATCGTCCCGAACTCAATGAAGAAAAATTTATGACCATTAAAGGCAGACGCTACCTCTTAACTGGCGATTTCGCTTCAGTTAGCCCCTCCGGCTTCGTTACCCTCGTTGGTCGCTCACGCTTCTTTATCAATAACGTTCCCGCCAAAGTCTACTACGAATATGTTCGCGCCGCCGTTATGCGTTCAGATCTAATCAAATCTTGCTGTATCGTCAAAGGTCCAGACAAAAAATACGAATCCGCCGCTTACGCCTTCATCATTCTAAAAGAAGGTATTCCCAAAAACAACGAAACCCGTCGCGCCATTCTAAAAACCGCCGGCGAAACATTCAACATCGGTCGTGATCGTATTACTCTAAAACCTTCCGAAATTCCCCGCAAAATCATCTTTCTTGACGAATTTCCTCAAACCGACGCCGACAAAATCAATTTCCGCAAACTCGAACGCATGGCGCGTGAGATGGGATAAAAGATTTTAAGGTGTCATCCCTTATTACACACGACATTATTTGCGTGTAACCAACCTTCTACCGAACCACCATCCAAATATTCGCCAGTTGTTGGTGCTACCCTCATCACACCGCCATCTTTGATATATTCATCAATCGGATCCGTCACCATATATTCTTGGTCTTTTGGCCCAAAATCATGTTCATTTACATATTTCACGATTCTTTCCAATAAATCCGGCGCCATAATGTATTTAGAGACATTAATCAAATTCGAAGGCGCTTCTTCTGGTTTTGGTTTTTCTATCACACCTACTAATTTGCCATCTTTTGCCGACAATACACCGTATTTTTCTACTTTGTCTTTTTCAATTTCTACGCCAAGAATCGCCGATTCATTATCGCCGGCTACCTTTATCAAAGCTTCCGCCGCCGATTCGCCACCAGGATTCCAAATGAAATCATCGCCCATAAACACTAAGACCGGCTCGTCAATTTTGTACTCCTCTACTACCATCGCAATCGGCACCGCAGTACCATATTTTCCTGCCGGATCTTGCACCGTATAATGAATTGTCACATCATCTGGTAAAGTTTTAGCAAGTTTCAACCTATCTTCTTTGCCTCGTTCCATCAAATATTGATTTAGAGCCAAGTTGTCCTTATAAAATTCCCGCACCTGGCACGGCTCCACATTCGATATCACCATATAAATATCTTTTACACCCGCCTTTATCAATTCTTGCACCGAATAATCTACTAATGGTCGGTTCCCTACAGGTAGCATTGATTTTTCTATAATTTTCGTAATCGGCAACCGTCTTGTCCCCCAACCGGCCACCGGGATAATAGCTTTCGTAATCATAATAGATTCATTATAACACAGAAATCAAAGGCTCTTCCCATGATTTGGGGTAGTCATTTTGCCCAAGCAAAACCGCCAGCGTTGACGCCAAATTCTTAAGTCCCGGGTTTTCAACTTGATTCAATTGGTATCTCTTTCGATTCAAAGTATTGTCATAAATAATCAACGGCACCCGATTAGTCGTGTGCGAAGTCTTCTTGACACCGTTTTTATCTAACAATTCTTCCGCATTACCATGATCTGCCACAACCACCAAAACTCCACCCATTTCATCTACTTTTTTCGCAATCCGTGCAAGCGACAAATCAATTGCTTCCATCGCTACTACTGTCGCCTCAAAATCCGCCGTGTGCCCTACCATATCGCCGCCAGGATAATTTAATCGCACAAAACGATACTTATCCATATTGTCAATCACTGCGTCCGTAATTTCCGCCGTTCTCATCCACGGTCGCGTCTCGAATGGTTCCGTATAAGAATCTATCTGAATATGTTCCTCACCTGACGCCTTTTCATAACTATTGCCATTAAAATAATAAGTAATATGACCAAATTTCACCGTCTCCGAAACCGCCAATTCCGATATTCCCCGTTCACCCAAAAATCGATTCAATGTCTCACTAATATAAATTGGCTCTACCAAACGATGCTCAGGCACATGTGTGTCAGAATTATACTCTGTCATCCCCACAAAATACACATCGTCTGGCCGATAATCACCACGATTAAAATACGGAAAGTCCCAATAAGTAAACGCCTGCGCAATCTCAATCGCCCGATCTGCCCGGAAATCAAAATAAATCAACGCGTCCCCTTTTTCTATTTTTCCTATTGGCTTTTCTTCGTCATCCACCACTACAAAAGCCGGTAAGTATTGATCTTGCACGTTTGGATCAATTCGCCGAAGCGTCATAACTCCTTCCTCAGCCGAATGGAAATAATAATTCGCTTCACCATTCACCATCATATCCCATCCTCGAGCTACCACCGACCAATCATTCTCATATCGATCTGCCACCGTAGTCATCCTGCCACCACCAGAAGCAATTCTAATATCAGCCCCAGCAAAACGCTTCACAAACGCCTCAAATCTCTGAATAAATTTCGGCTCAGATTGCGGCGGCACATCTCGCCCATCAAAAATCGCATGAATTCGCATTCGCCTCACGCCCTCTTTGTAAGCCTGTTCCACCATCTGTTCAAGATGAGAAATATGACTATGTACCCCACCATCAGAAAAAATCCCAGCGAAATGCAGAGTCCGCTGGTCAACATCTATTTCATGCCATGGATCATCAGACTTTTCAAGCGATACATTCTTTTCGTTTAAAACTCTCGTTATCGCGCCTTTCCAAGCATCAGAACCAAAAACCTCACCGCTATTAAAGGCTTCTTCAATATGCGCAATACCCTGTTTATAAATTGTACCTGAGCCCATCGTGTTGTGTCCCACTTCGGAATTCCCCATTTGACCAGGCAAAAGCCCCACCGCCTCACCAGAAGCATCTAACGACACGTGCAAATAATTTTGCGAAGCCATTCCAAGAAATGGAGTCCTTGCTCTAGAAACAGCATTCCCCGGCGCATCAACCGCCAGCCCCACTCCATCCATAATTGCGAGCACTACAGGCCCATCATACTGTAGTTTATCCATAACCATATTATACCACGAAATAACAAAAAAATACCTTTTTAGGACGCTTCGGAGGTTACGACCGAGAACGCGAGGAGCGCGCCCCCCGTAACGACGGGCGGGCGCGACTCCGGTCCTAAAAGGTATTTTTTGTTACCTCGACTATATCGAGAACAGACAAAGTACAATAATGTTCACGACCGCAATCACGCCAACTACTCGAATTCCCCACTTAAACCATGTCGAGTAATCAACCTTTGCAAGGGCAAGGCCTCCCATGATCGCACCACAAGTTGGTGTAATCAAGTTGACCAAACCATTTGCCGCTACAATCGTCATAGCAGCTACGTTGGTGCTGTAGCCAAGATTGGCTGCCACCGGCGCAATAATTGGCGTCGAAAGAGTAGCAAGGCCAGACGACGACGGTACCAAGATTGATAGTATTACGTGCAAGCCGTAGTTCAAAGGTACAAACAACATTTCTGGGAGTGTTGCCAAGAAATTAGAAGCGTTAAAGATGATGAAGTTATCAATCGCAGTCTCACCCATCAAGACAGATGCACCACGAGCAACCGCAATCACCAAGATAACACCAATCATATCATCAGCGCCATCTACAAACGCGTCCACGAATCCGTGCTCACCTTGACGGTTGATGATTGCAATGATGATTGCACAAATCAAGAACCACAATGCTGCTTCGTAGAACCACCAGTTACCCAGTGTCGAACCAGTCAACCAGCCCGTCCACGAATCAAAGAAGGTGATGCCAAATTCACCCCATGGAATGAACCCAACAATCATCACGAGGAAGGTAATGCCAAACAAAATCAAAGTCGCGATTTGTTTGCCAGATAGTTTCGCCTCGTCGTCATGCGACTTCAAGAATTTACCATAGGCTTTTTCTGCTGCAGCTTGTTCGCGCAGGCTCAAGAAAGTCGAACCCTTATCGCGTTGAACCTTCTTTGCATACCTAATTACAAAGAATGCCGAAATCGCAAGAGTAGTAAGCCACAATACTGTAGCAATCAATATTACCGTACCCTGATTGAATTCAATCCCCGCATCCTTCATTGCTGAAATTGCTACCCCAGTAGCAAACGGGTTAATCGTGGAACCAAGCACACCAGAACCCGCACCAAGTAGGATTGTTGCTACACCTACCAACGGATCAAGTCCAGCCGCAAACATGGTTGCCGCAATTAGTACATAGAAACCAACACTCTCTTCAAGGAACCCATAAGTAGTACCAAGAATTGAGAAAATAAACATGAGAAGTAGAATCAAGATATATTCTTTTCCATGTAACTTCTGTACCAATAGTTTAATACCAGTTTCCAAAGCTTTGGTCCTAGCAACAACTGCTAGCAAACCACCAAGCATCATGATGAAAATACAAACATCAATCGCATCAGCAAAGCCTAGAATTGGCGCCATTAATATTTGATAAAGAGCTGCACCTTCTACACCAGAACCGTCTACAATACCACAAGCACCTTCACCGTAAACTTCTTCACAGGCCTCAAGTGTTTCGTAGGTTTCAACCGCTTCCGTGCTTTCTTCCTCGGCCGTAGCAACTACAGCAGCTTCCGCGCCGATAGTTTCAGCTTCAACAGCTTCAGTGGATTCAGTCTCGGTAGCTTCTACGGCTTCAACTTCTGTTGCCTCCGTAGATTCTGGTTCAGCTAATACTCCTTCTTGCTCCGGCTGAGCTTCTGGACTCGCAGTAGCTTCAGCATTCAATTCTTCAGGACCACCAGCTGGTGCTTCACCCTCCCATTCGCCAGGACCGATTTCTACGCTCGGTACACCTTCGACTTCTGGCGGGATCACAGCATATTGCGCATGAGGCAAAACGTGTGACAAAATACCCAGGAGGATAATCAAAATCATAATAATCGAGTATGCCGAAAGCATCGCTCGACTACGTTTCTTACTACGATTTTTCTTCCTAAACATTTCTTATCCTTTTAAGTTTAATATTATACCCCCAGAAATATGTCTTCCTACGCTATGCCTCCTCTCTGACTAATGCCATCGTCATACAGTGCGAACCGCCGCGTCCGCGCGACAACTCCGAACTTGGAATTTCAATCACTTTAATCCCATGCTTCTTCAAAGCTTGGTTCGTTACAAAGTTTCGATCATAAGCTACAACAACACCCGGACGAATGCACAAAAGATTAACCCCATCGCTCCATTGCTCGCGTTCAGCGTCAATCCTACGACCATTTCCGCATTTAATCAGCTCAATATGCGGAATATGTAGATATTTCTCCAAAACTTTGTTTAGACTTTGACGAATCTCAACAATATCAAGTTCACCTCCTCTTCCTGGCGTAATTTCATAAATTGTCGATATATCCATAATCGCATCTTGCACTGCAAATTTATCCACATCGACCTGCGTCATCACCGTATCAAGATGCATAAAGCTTCTTTCATCCGGAATATCAATTGCAAGTACATACTTAAACGAATTATTCTTGTCCTTAAACAAATCTTTTGCAAAACTTGCAATTGCATCTGGCTCAGTACGTTGCGAAATACCAATCGCTACCACCTCTTTCGAAAGAACCTGGATGTCGCCACCCTCAATACAATATGGCTCCGTACGGTCATAATATAATTTTGTCTTTTCATAAAACGGATGATACTTAAAAACGTATTCTGCCATAATAGACTCTCTCGTCCTAGTCACCGACCACATTCTATGAAGAGTCGCACCATGGCCTACTGTCGCCATCGGATCACGTTGGAATAGAATATTAGGAATCGGGTCAATCACCATACGACCAGTATCACGCGTCGCATAAAAACCAGACACCGAACCTAGCTTCTTGAGTTCAGAAATATCTACACCAGCAATACATTTCTTTACCATATCACGCGTATCTTTAATCGAATTCAAGAAATCAAAAACATGTTTCGCTACTTTTGGCGAAGTTACACCGGCTTCCGCAATAAACTGCTCCAAAAACTTTTTACGTACTGTGCGACCACCAGCTTCAATCGCCTCCGCTACCAAGTCCGTGATATAAACAACTTCAATTCCCTCTGCTCGCAAAGCATTTGCATAAGCATCATGTTCTTCTTGCGCTGTTTTTAGATAAGGAATATCATCAAACAATAATCTTTCCAGAGTGTTTGGTGTTAAATTCAAAAACTCATCACCAGGACGATGCATTAAAACTTTTTTTAATGGCGCGATTTCGCTAAAATTTGAAATCGAGTTCCTCATTATTTTTCCTCCTTTTTATATAATGTTAAGAACATTACTGCTTTTATTGTATGCATGCGATTTTCCGCTTGCTCAAATACCAATGATTGTTTCGAATTAAATACTTCGTCCGTCACTTCCATTTCTGCAACACCAAATTTCTCATTTACGTCTCGCGCAATCGAAGTATTCAAATCATGGAACGACGGCAAACAATGCAAGAATATCGTTGATTCTTTTGCTTTCGCAATCATTTCAGCGTTCACTTGATACGGCTTCAAAAGTTCAATCCTCTCACCCCACTTTTCCTGTGGCTCGCCTAAAGATAGCCACACATCCGTATAAATCACATCCGCTCTACCATTCAACTCGGCAATATCAGATGTAATCGTAATCGTCGAACCATTCTTTTCAGCGATTGGCTGGCACTTATTGACGATGTCATCCGAGGGGCGCAAATGATTTGGCCCACAAGCAATGAAATTGACACCCATCTTGGCACTCATCGCCATCAAAGAGTTTGCTACATTATTTCGCGTATCACCCACAAATGCCAAAGTTAAGCCCTTTAATTCGCCAAAATGTTCTTGTATAGTCATAAAATCACCTAACGCCTGCGTTGGGTGACATTCATCTGTAAGACCATTCCATACCGGAACATCAGCATACTTTGCTAAGTCATCTACGATTTTCTGATCAAAACCACGATATTCAATCCCATCATAAATACGTGACAAAACTCTTGCGGTATCCGCAATCGATTCTTTGTGTCCCATCTGCGAGCCACTTGGATCTAGGAATGTCACTCCCATACCCAAATCATATCCAGCCACCTCGAACGAACACCTCGTCCGCGTCGATGTTTTCTCAAACAAAATCGCAATGTTTTTATTTGGAAAAACTTTATGAGATCTACCTGTTCGTCTGTATTCTTTAAACTTTATCGCCGCTGTCAGCATCTGATGCAATTCATCTTCGCTAAAATCTAGTATTCTAAGAAAATCACGCCCATAAAAATCCATTTTTTACCCTCTTTTAATGTTTTTATTATAGTCCTTTTTTCAAAAAAGCACAAGCATTAAATACAAAAATGCTATTTTTTCACAATCGTTCCAGCTTTACCATTTAAAGCCATCTTTATACTATCTATATCAGTAATAATCCCAATTCCACCTTTATTAGCAAATTTTGCCGCTGCCTCAACTTTTGGCAACATCGAACCGGCTTTAAAATATCCATATTTTTTCATTCTCGTAATTTCAGCCGCCGATATCTCACCAATCGCCTGCTGTTCTGATGTACCAAAATTAATAAATACATTCGGTACGGCTGTCACTGACACAAAAATATCCGCTTTTACCAGTTCTGCTAATTTCTCTGCCGCATAATCCTTATCAATTACTGCGTCAACTCCTTTTAAACGTTTCAAAACTCGTGTACGATAAACCGGTATTCCACCGCCACCCGCTGCGATCACAATCACGCCATCAGATACTAACTCTTTGATAGCCTTTTTTTCTACAATATCTATTGGCTTTGGTGAAGCCACCACCCTACGCCATCCTCGTCCTGCATCCTCTTTTACAGTCCATCCCTTTTCACGCGCTAATTGCTTAGCTTCCTTTTCTGAATAGAATTGCCCGATTGGTTTTGTTGGATTCTTAAATGCCGCATCGGATTTGTCTACTACAACCTGAGATACTACCGTCACCACCTTAGAGTTTCGGCCTTTTTTTAGAAAAGCATTATTTATCGCCTGGGTAAGCCAATAACCAATTTGTCCTTGACTCATCGCCACCGCCGTCTCTAACGGCATCGCTGGCGCTCCTTCCGTCGCCGAAGTCTCTTCATGGATCAAGATATTCCCTACTTGCGGACCATTACCGTGTGCTACGATTATTTCATATTTATCTGCCAAGCTTGCTACTGCTTCCCCTACTTCTACCGCAACAGCCTTCTGTGCCTCTGCTGTTGCTTCACCATTTTTTTGCAAAGCGTTACCACCTAACGCTAGCACCACCCTTTTTTTCATTCACCCTCCATTATTCTTTTTAGCTCTGTTTTATATGCTTCAACGCCCGGTTGATCGAACGGATTTACACCGAACAGCTTTGCCGATATTGCACAAGCCAGCTCAAAGAAATAAATCAATTCACCAAATCCGATTTCATCATAACTAGGCACCCCAATGTTTAGCACCGGAATCCCACCATTAAAATGCGCTACTCTCACCGCAGCCACCGCTTTTGCATTTAATTCATCGGTCGGATAATCTACAATAGTTTCAAATATATTCCTACGTCCATCTTGTATAAACTGCCCCATCGAATGTAAATCTGTCGAATACGTCAAAATCGAAGGGAAAATTCCCTGCTTGTTTTTGCCTTCTGATTCACCAAATAACTGCTTCAACCATTCATTAAAAAACGACGTTGCAGGTTCAAAAGTTGCAAAAACTTCTGTATCAAAACCCTTCTTACCTAAGCTATAACGCATCCAGGCATATTTCGTAGCGGATTCTACCGCTGTCTCTACCGCATCTGAAGCCCCTTCGAGCAATTTATCAATGTCTACACCAGCAACCGCCATTGGTAGAAGCCCCACTGCAGAAAGCACAGAGTATCTACCTCCGACACCGTCTGGCACCACAAAACGCGTATAGCCCGCCGCAATCGCCTCATCATGAAGAAGCCCCTCTTTAGCGTCGGTAGTCGCATAAATCCTACTAAGACCTTCCTCCTCACCATATTTCTCTATTATTTTCCTCTTAAAGGCATTGAAGGCAATCGCTGGCTCCAAAGTCCCACCAGATTTCGAAATAATATTAATTGAAAAATCATGATCCCCAACTTTTTCTAACGCCCTATCAAGCTCACGCTTCGAAAGCGAGTTTCCGGCATAAATAATCTTAGTCTCAGACTTTGGTCGCAAAGCCTCAATTATCGCCCGATGCCCCAAATACGAGCCACCAATTCCGATACAAACCAAATATTCGCTTTCCTCGTTGATTTTTTTAGTGGCCTCCTTGATGCGCACGAATTCCTTCATGTCTACTCTGCGCGGCAATTCCAACCAACCGCCCATTTTATCCCGGGCAATCTCTTTCAAAATGTTTTCGGTTTTTTCGGTGTCTATTGTTGGGCTGAAATTAACAGTAATCATATTTTCTCCAAATCTATTTTTTTATTATAACAGTTTTTATGCTTTTTATAAACTCTTGCTTTTAGAGAAGAAGTATGTCATAATTTTTGTACAGGCCCGAGTGGCGGAATTGGCAGACGCGCTAGCTTCAGGTGCTAGTGATAGCAATATCGTGCAGGTTCAACCCCTGTCTCGGGCACCATTTTAAAACAAAAATGTTTACATTTTTAAACCGTCGTGATATAATTAACATATACAGATTTAACCGACCATCAAGGCCGGTTGTTTTAATATAAAGGAGTGTTATGGAAAATTTAGATCTCAAACAAATGTCCACCATGGTAGACATTATTGCCGAAGAAAAAGGTTTACCAAGAGATACAGTGTTAAACGTAGTTGAACAAGCAATCGCTGCCGCTTGGCGCAAAGATAACGGCGATCGTGACATGAATGTCCGCGCCATGCTCAATACCAAAACTGGCGAAGCCGATGTTTTTGTAGCTCGCGAAGTAATCGAAGATGGTCTCGCCTACAACCCTTCCACCGAAATTCCAGCCAGCGAAGCAGGTAAAGACGCTAAAGTTGGTGACGTCGTCGAAGAAAAATTCCAAGTCAAAAGTTTTGGTCGCGTAGCTGCTCAAACCGCCAAACAAGTTGTGATTCAACGTCTCCGTGAAGCCGAAAACGATGCCGTACTTACTGCCTTCGAAGACAAAATCGGTACCGTCGTTACTGGCACCGTTTCTCGCGTCGAATCCAGACTTGTCCGCATCGACCTCGGTCGCGCTAATGGTATTATGCCTCGCTCCGAGCAAATCGAAGGCGAATACTACACCGTTGGTTCTCGTATTAAAGTCTACATCAAAAACATCGAGCGCGGCGATCGCGGCGCACAATTGATTTTATCTCGTGGTTGCCCAGAGTTTATCGAATGCCTCTTCCAACAGGAAGTTCCCGAACTCGAAAACAAAACTGTCGAAATCAAAGGTATCGCTAGAGAAGCTGGTCGTCGCACCAAAATCGCTGTCATGTCCACCGTCCCTGGCGTTGATCCGGTCGGAACTTTTGTAGGCGGTCGCGGCATTCGTATCGGAGCCGTTATGAACGAAATCGGCGAAAAGGAAAAAATCGATATCGTTACCTGGAGCGACAATGCGTCTGAGTATATTCGTGAAGCTTTGAGCCCTGCCGAAATCACCAGAGTTGATATCGACGGCAAGAAAGCCAAAGTTCATGTCTCCGAAGACCAACAATCAATCGCCATCGGCAAACAAGGTCAAAACGTCCGCTTAGCCTCCAAGCTCACCGGCTACGACATTGACATCGCCCTTCAAAAATCCACTCCAAAGAAAAAGAAGCAAAACGTTGAAGATTCGCTTCTTTCTGCTATCGAGGAAGTTGGCGAAGAAACAACCAACAAATAATCAAAGTCACGACTTGGCTAACAGCATAGTCTTCGTCGTTTTATCAATCAAAAAGCCAGCCTTACGGCTGGTTTTTTGATAATTTGGCACCTTCCTAGTTTCCCGCTGTTGCAGTATAATCGGCGCTACCAGGCTTGACTTCTGTGTTCGGAATGGTAACAGGTATTTCCCTGGCGCTATGGGCACCAATCTAAGCCCCCGTCTTGATTGATGTCCATTAGATACCAAATAAAGATTTTAATGACGCACGATATTTGAAAAATCAAACATCGGTTGCTAGCTAAGTCTCCTAGGTTTCCGTCGCGACTAGTCACGTCGAAAACCTAGAACATAAAAAGGCGATGGACCTATTAGTACTACTCAGCTCCACACGTTACCGTGCTTCCACTTATAGCCTATCAACCAGATCTTCTTTCTGGAGTCTCCTAGGGAATCCTTATCTTGGAGTGGGCTTCGCGCTTAATATGCTTTCAGCGCTTATCTCTTCCGAACATAGCTACCCGGCGATGCAGTAGGTGACCACAACCGGCACACTAGAGGTTCGTCCATCTCGGTCCTCTCGTACTAGAGACAGATCTCCTCAAGATTCCTAACGATCATGCCGGATATAAACCGAACTGTCTCACGACGTTCTGAACCCAGCTCGCGTACCACTTTAACCGGCGAACAGCCGGACCCTTGGAAGGTGCTCCCCCTCCAGGATGTGATGAGCCGACATCGAGGTGCCAAACCGCG
>JAZRJZ010000002.1:0-24332 GCA_045646085.1 Candidatus Nanosyncoccus sp. | reverse complement strand
GTGTTAATGATGTTACTAGTAGTTTGTCCTACTAATGTATTATCACCGTGGTCTTCATTAGTGTAGCCTATAGCATAGAGTGCAAAGCCACTAGCATCATTACAGAAGACTGTAAAGTTAGTAGTACCAATATCTGAGTCAGCAGTACCAGCATTTACTATTGCGGTGTGGGCTGTATCTACACTGCTATTGAGATTACAAGAGACTGGGACGGAGATGTTGACGTTATCTTGGAGTGTTTCTTCGGCGGAGACGTTAATCGGAGTAAGACAAAGACCAGCAAAAACCGTCAATAAAGTTAAAAAAAATGAAAAAGAAGCCATCATCCTTACATCAAGCTTTCGCGACTTCAATTTCACCTCAATTCCTCCAAGCTTGTTTTTATTATAACACAAGCACTAAAGATTTTTCAAGGCCTTTTTTATTGCTGGACGATCGAAACCCACAATTCTCTCACCATTTATTTCCGTCACTGGTACCGCATTAATATCTGACTCCTTCGTTGCATCTATTTCTTGATACTCGATTCCCTTTGAATCCAACCAATCCATTAATGCATGGCAATAAGCACAAGTTGGTGTCGTATAAACTTTTATCATAAACTCATTATACCATACATCGCAATCCCCGCTGCCACCGAAACATTAAACGATTCTTTTTTCCCTTTCATCGGTATTTCCAAAAACAGGTCAATTATATCATATAGTGAATTATCTATACCATTTACTTCTTCACCCAAAACTAATACAATCATATCTGATAACTTTTCGCGTAGCTTCCCATCATTCAATCCTACTATATTCGATTTTTCAATGTTATTTTCCAACCCCACAATTTGCCAACCCTGTTTTTGGTATTTTTTTAATTCAGAAAAAATATCATCCGATGCATAAATGTCTAGCATATCTTCCGCACCTAGTGCCGTCTTGTGTATTTCATGATCCAATTTATCGCGCAGATGTGGTAATAACTTAGCATCGTGCACTCTTGGCGTATACCCAGACAAAACTACTTTATCAACACCCAGCCCTTCGGCCGTACGAAGAATTGCTCCTACATTATAACAAGACCGAATATTATGAATTACCAATATCAATTTCATACTACAATATTCAAAAGCTTCGCGCGTTTTACAAAAATCGTCTTTTTCACTCCGTCTTTTACTAGCTTCTGAATCTTTTTATCGTTTAGTGCCATTTCTGTAATTTTTGCCTCATCATCCAAATCTTCTAAGTCTACAGTTAATTTAGCCCTCAACTTACCATTCACCTGTATTACTACCTCAACGGTATCAGAAACCAAGTATTTCTCGTCCCACTTTGGCCACTCGTCATCAGTATCTAATTTTTCCAACATCTCACTCGCAAGATGTGGCGCGAACGGCTTCAAAAGCTTAGCGAGTACCCTCAAGTCTTCTTCAGAAACACCAGACCTGTATAGCTCATTTACATATTCCATCAACGCCGCCACAGCAGTATTAAAATTGCACTTATAGATATCCTCAGTTACTTTTTTGATAGTTCTATTTCTTATAACAACATTAGCAACCTCTTCTGAGGACCGTAAGCTTGGGCGAGCGCCCTTAAGCGTGCCCGAAGAAGAGAGTTGCAATGTTGTCATCAAAGAATAACAACGATTAAGAAACCTATAAACACCACCCACGCTACGCGGATCCCAAGCCGCATCTAATTCAACTGGGCCAATAAACATTTCATATGTACGCAAAGTATCCGCACCATAACCATCATTTATTACATCCAACGGATCAATCACATTGCCCTTTGACTTTGACATTTTCTTACCATCTGGTGCGTTAATATAACCATGATAAATCAATTTTTTAATCGGCTCACGAAACGGTAAATATCCCTGATCTGCAAAGAATTTACACCAAAAACGAATATACAAGAGATGCGCTACCGCGTGATCTGCTCCCACATATATATCCGTCGGCGCCCAATACTTTATCGCTTCCGGCTCCCAGGCATACTTCTTATCTTTTGGCGAAACATAACGCCACAAATACCAAGAGGAACAAGCATAACCATCTAGCGTATCGGTTTCTCTGGTCATTTCCTCCATATGAGTCTTACCGGTTTTCGGATCTTTCACCGGAATCTCGACTTTGAGCCAATCCTTTGCCTTAGCCAACGCCGAACGACCAGATTCATCCGGTTTATAATCATCAATCTCTGGCAACATCACTGGGAGTTGCTCTTCTGGAATCGCGTGCGGATTGCCCTCCTTATCGTAAGCAATCGGAATCGGGCAACCCCAATATCTTTGACGGCTAATCAACCAATCGCGCATCCGATAAGTCGTTTTCGGCGTACCAAATTGCTCAAAATCGCATAGCTCCGTCTCTATAATCGGCAAATCAAATTTTTCTGCGAACTCCTTATCCCGTTCATCCATCGCTGGCACTGCCATAATCGCGCCCGTACCATATCCCGCCAAAACATAATCCGCCACCCAAATCGGAATTTTCTCTTTCGTGGCTGGATTAATCGCATAAGCCCCCGTAAATACACCAGTCTTTTCCTTATTCTCTTGACGTTCGATCTCAGATTTCTTCAAAGCCGCATCTTTGTACGCCGTCACTGCGTCTCGCGCATCATCTGAAACAATATAGTCCAAATCCACGTATTCTGGCGCCACCACCATAAAGGTCGCCCCAAAAATTGTATCCGGGCGCGTCGTAAAAACCCGAATCTTCTTGCTCGAATCTACCACTTCAAAATCAATCTCCGCGCCAGTTGAACGACCAATCCAATTTTTCTGCATCGTCTTAATCTTATCCGGCCAATCCAGCGCATCAATCTCATCTAACAACTCATCCGCATACTCTGTAATCTTGAAGAACCACTGCTTCATCTTTTTCTTTTCAACTTCATGTCCACAGCGCCAGCAGCAACCATTTTCTACCTGCTCATTAGCAAGCACCGTCTGATCCACTGGGCACCACCATTGATATGATTCTTTCTGATATGCCAAACCCTTCTTAAATAGCTGCAAAAAACACCATTGCGTCCATTTATAATACTCTGGGTCCGAAGTATTAATCTCTCTATCCCAATCAATCGCATAGCCCAATCTCTTTGCTTGCTTACGAAAATTCGAAATATTAGTCTTTGTCACCTCTTGCGGCGCCGTGCCGGTCTTGATTGCATAGTTCTCTGCCGGAAGCCCAAAAGTGTCATAACCAAATGGCCGCATCACGTTAAGTCGCTGCTGTTCATAAAACCTAGTCAAAACATCTACAATTGTGAAATTCCTTACATGCCCCACATGAAGTCCCGCCCCGGATGGATAAGGGAACATTTCCGCAATGTACATTTTCGGCACACCCTCTTTTATCTCCGCCTTATAAGGCTTTGATTTTTCCCAGTTTTTTTGCCATTTTGCTTCTATTTTTAGAGGCTCATATCTATCCATGAGCCATATTATACCATATTTTTACTACAAACTCTATGGTAGATGTTTATAAACTTATCCAATGTTTTTTCAAAATCATGTTCATCCGCAATTTTAATCGAATTACGTGAAAACTTCTCGCGTAACTTTTCATCCGACAGTATTTTTACCATCGCGTCAGCAATTTCCTCAACATTTTTCGGCTGACACAAATAGCCATTTTTATCAGTAATACACACTTCGGCTACTGCGCCCTTATTTACTGCAATCAACGGCAAGCCAGTGGCCGCAGCCTCGATTAAAACAATTCCCTGAGTCTCTATCTCCGAAGCCGTTGCGAAAACCCACCCCACTCGATATAACTCAAACAAATCCGGTGGCATAATTCGACCCAAAAACTTCACATTATCTTTTACGCCCATTTTTTTCGCTACTGTTTCCAGCCTTACTCTATCCACTCCATCACCTACCACCACTAGGAATGCTTTCGGAACTTTGGCACGCGCTTGGTTAAACGCTTCTAACACAGTCCCCACCTGTTTTTCCGGATCCACACGACCAACATACAAAACAATCGGCCTGTCTTTTGGAATATTGTATTTTTTATAAATCTCCGCTTTAGCCTTGCCTGGTTTGAAATTCGACAAATCTACACCATTCGAAACAGCAGCAATTGGTACCCCTATTTCACGTTTCGACAACAAGTATCGAATCGCCTGCTCAGTGGGCATCGTTACAAAATCACTCTTGTTCTGACGGTTACGGAAATAAGCCGACAACATCGCGTCGACCGGTTTCTTTACTGCCTTTGGCATTTTCAATGGCTCCGTAATCACTTCTGGCTGATTATGCTCCGTCGTCACTACGGGAATATTATGTTTTCTGGCATAAGATACCACCGAAAGACCAATCGGGTCAGATACTTGTATATGAACCACATCCGGTTTAAACTCATCCAAAGCTTTTTTTATTTCGACCATCGGGAAAACAGAAACCTTAAAACCCTTTTTGTAAAAAAGATGTGGGAATTCGACACCAAACAGCTTCTTTTTTGGAGGCACATCATTTATTTGGTCTGGATATACTCTAGTATTAATGGATCTAAGATAGTTTACAGTTACGCCTTCTTGATTCTCAACATAATTCTTCCCAGTTTGCGAAGGACAAAGCACCAATACTTCGTGTCCACGTTTGACTAATCCAGCCGCAAGATTGTGCGAAAAAGTCGCCACTCCGTTTATCATCGGGTAGTACACTGCAGAAGCTATAACGATTTTCATAAGTCCTTAGCCTTGTCCATTTGTGGATCGCGCATCGCATTAATATCTTCATAGGTGCGCTCCACCTCAACATCAGGTTTAATACCTTCACCATTAATTGAGCGTTCTTTTGGTGTATACCATTCTGCCGTAGTAACCTTTAATACCGTTCCGCCAGATAAATCGAATAATTGCTGCACGACGCCTTTGCCAAAGGTTTTTTCTCCTACGACCGTTGCTTTACCATAGTCTTGCAAAGCTCCTGCTACGATCTCAGATGCTGACGCCGAAGAACCGTTCACGAGCACCACAGTTTTCATATCCTTCAGAATCGCCTTTCCGACACTAGATTTCGCCGTTGAATCTTCATAATGTTTTGACTTTTGCACCAAAACCACATCATTATCAATCCAGAGGCTAAGCAAATCTTTTGCCGCCTCGACATATCCGCCACCGTTTCCGCGCAAATCTAATATTACTTTGTTTACGCCTTTTCTTTCAAAATCCTTTGCAAAGCCCTGTACCATTGTGCCCGTATCATTATCGAATCTCGTCACAGTCACAATCGCCGTTTTATCATCATATTCAACGTATGCCGAAACATTATTAATAGTTTCACGTTTCATGGTGAAAGATTTTTCTTTACCATCACGCACGACTGTCACTGTAACCTCTGTGCCTAAATCACCTCGCACTTTCTTTGAAATCTCTTCTGTCGAAAGATCATAAACTTCTTCGCCATCAACCTTATACAAAATATCGCCCGCAAGAATACCCGCCTCTCTAGCTGGATTATCCGGTAAAGTTCTAAGTACTCTCACATAGCCATCTCGGAGTCCCATCTCGACACCAATTCCGGCTCCAACGTTACCATGTAAATCATTGTAAAAATCAGAGGTTTCTTCTGAATCCATATATACCGTATATACATCGCCAAGGGCTTCTGTCATACCTTTTTTAGCGCCTTCAAGCAATTTACTTTCAGAAATATCACCGTTATATGTACTAGATAACTTATTATAAACTTCGTTCAATGAAGACCAATCAACATCTGAACCTTGATTGCCAAAACCTAAATACGGCCCAAATCCAGAAAACCAACTTTTGTAATTCGAACCGATAAATATTCCAGCCACCAACATCACGACCGAAATAATAATCGCATTGCCTAGGCTTGTCTTTTTTTCACTCCACTCTTTTTTCTCACTCATTACTCTATTATAGCACAAGAATTATTGTAAATGAATATAATTATATTGCCAAACCTCACCTGCAGGAATAGTACGTGCACCAAAATCACCAAATCGCGACACGCCAGAATATAGATAAGTCGCATAAGAATTATTGTATTCCGTCACATTAATTGAACCGTCCGAGTTTACACTTTCCACCCAGAATACATGTCCATATGGATAACCATCTACCTGTCCAATCGTACCTGCAGCCGGGCTCTTATCCACTCTATAACCAGCTGCCCTTGCGCCATCATCCCAGGAATAAGCATTACCCCAAGCCGCCGCTACGCCATAAGCTTCATAAGCTTTCCAGCCCGCATAACTCACGCATTCACAAACATATCCACCGATTTTGTGCCATCCCCAAGCGTCTTCCCAATAAGTAATAAATTCATCCTGCTGAGCCGGGCAATTCCCTTGCCAAGGATAAGTATTTGCACCAGAATAAGCGCTACCATGATACAGTTCCGGGTGCGCTTCTTGCTCAGCCTTCTCAGCCGCCCTCTGCGCCAATACCGCTGCACGAGCCTCTTCTGCATAGGCTTCGGCATCGTTTTCATACTTCGCAACTAGGTTTTCTTGTTCACTTCTCTTCTCCATTAATGATTTCTTCGCCTCTTGCTGCTGAGCCAACAAATCTTCTACTTCAACTTTTGCATTTTCGAGCTCGTCCTTAGTCTGCTTAATCGTTATTGCAGATGCACTGATTTGACCTTTTACCACTTCTTCACGCGCAGCCTTTTCGGCCAAATCAGAAATCGAAGTCGAACCCGCCAAAATTCTAATCGGCTCTGCATCAGATTCAAAATGCATATTTACCAAAAGCTCCGCCAAAGCTTCTTGCTCTTCTTGGAGTTTTGCTTCTGTCTCGGCGATTTTATCTTTCAATACTTCAACCTCGGCTTCAGTTTCGGCAATCTCAGCCTCTTTAGTGGCAATCTCGGCCGATAATTCGTTTACCTTCGCCTGGAATCTGTTTGCCGAACTTGCCGCCGCAGCCGCATTCTTATTCGCCTCTTGCTCTTTTGCTACCGCCTCACGACAAGCTGCGGAATTTTGACAAGCTTTTGAAATACCTTCTACTTGATTAGAATTAACAAAAATACTTATAATCGGCGTAGCAACCAACACAAACAAAGCCACCAGTACAATTATCCGATTTTTGTTTTGAGTTTTCATAATTCTATCATAACATAAGTACTATGCTTTATGCAAGTATTTTGATACTGCAAGATGCGCCGAAATACGACCGATTAGCATTCCCATCAATATAAATGCCAAGAATACCAATATTAGCTTATTCGACTCTAAAATGTTCACAATTTGACTGATATCGATCCCATATCCAGATAGTTTTGGCGCCAATAGTTTAAATCCGAAATAGGAAACCGTCGCCGCTACTACACCAGCAATCACTCCGCAGATCTCCGCTTCGACCAAAAACGGCCCACGAATAAATCCTTTATCTGCGCCCACTAGTTGCATCATATAAATTTCTTCTCGACGTGAGAAAATCGCCATTCTAATCGTACTAAAGATAATCAAAATCGAAATCACCAGGAAAACCGCCGCGAGTATAATGCCACCCGTACGCGCTATTCTCGCCCAAGACGTAATTGTCGCAATCTCTGCCCTATTAACATCATATGTTGGCGCCTTTTCTTTATCGGTATAATCCTTAAACAAGCTATTTTCTTCTACTATCGCCTTTATACTATCCAAATTATCTACATCATAAACTTTTATCCTCATGGTCGCCTGCATTTTGCCAATCATCATCTTGGTCATATCTTCATCCATGATGTTCAAAATCTCATCACTATTTGCATTTTCCTCAAGAAACTTCTCGTATTCCTGCTTCGAAGTAGATGTCTCAACCGACTTGATGTTTTTATCCTCACTAATCGTCGCCGTCAATTGATCCAGGACCTCTTGAGTAGTATTTGGCTTAAAATAAATCGTTATATCAATCTTGTCTTTCATCATTTCGGCTGTATTTGTTAAAATCACACTCGCCACCACCGTCACAAACAATATAATCAACGTAATTGCCATTACGACCGTCGCTGCCGTCGAAAGCCAAATATTACGTCCAAAGCTCTTCGTCCCGTATTTTACAACCCGGGCTTTTTCGCGCATCAAATGACGACTGCGATTCTTTTGCATCGTCTTTAAACTCTTTTTCGATGATTTTTTTAGCTTTTGTTCCTTTTCGACTTTTTTTATCTTTTCCGTCATTGAATAATTCTCCTTTTAGGTTTCAAAGCGTGACCAGGAGTTTGGACCTTACGCGACGGTATCTTAGGCGCTGGCGCTTCGTCAAGCTTATATACGCCATTGTTCTTTTGGTCATCCACAATTTTACCATGCTTTAATGTCACCACACGTTTCTGCAAGGTATTAACAATGTTTTCATTATGTGTCGTCACCAAAATCGTCGTACCAAAATCATTAATCTTCTTAAGTAATTGAATAATTTCCTCAGTTGTCAACTTATCCAAATTTGCCGTCGGCTCATCAGCAATTAAGATTTTAGGCTGTCTTGCCACAGAACGCGCAATCGAGACTCTTTGTTGCTGACCACCTGACAATTGATTCGGGAATTTTTTTGCCTGATCAGATAAGTCTACCAACTCTAACACCTTTGGCACTGTGCGACGAATCTCTTTGCCGCTCATTCCCGCAATCTCAAGTGCAAAAGCCACATTTTCATAAACCGTACGCCTTGGTAACAACTTAAAATCTTGGAAAACCACGCCAAGCCTTCTACGATAACCAGGGATATGACGCTTTTTTACATAATCTAAATCAATGCCACCAATAATTATTTTGCCAGAATCCGGAGCCTCTTCTTTTGTAATCATCTTCATCAATGTCGACTTACCAGCCCCAGATTTACCAACCAAAAATACAAATTCATTTGGCTCAATATGTAGTGATACATCGTCAAGCGCTGGCTCTGTATCACCAGGATATTTTTTTGTTACCGAGTCAAACAGTATCATGACTATATTTTAACATAAGCACAAATTATTTACAAATTATATTTGTTCTAATTCTGACATTATTTCTTCATTAAACCTGTCAAACTCTAAATGTACTGAAATGTGTTTTTCATTTGAATTATCTGCTTGATAAACTGAAACCGGCGTAATCTCAGCTTCAATACCATATTTATCCAACACGCTCTGAATTTTCTTCACGACCTCACCATAAGACAAATCAGCAACAACTGTCAAGTCTCTAGCCTCCTTTTTCATAAAGTCAATTTGCTTATGTTTTTGCTGTTTTTCGAGAGCCAAATCCAAATCTATTTCAAAACCAGCCAAATAATCTGCTAACTTAAAATCATTTCGTACTGAATTTCTAAATTCACCCACTACGCCAATTAGCTCTCCGTCCGCAAAGATATCAGCAGAACGCTTTGGCTCAAAAGGCTTCGATTCGGCTGTATTTGATTTCATTGGCAAAAATTCAACTTTAATCTGTAGCTCATCAAAAATCTTCGCTACGTATTTTTTAGCTTGATAAAACGCCGTCTTGTCATTATATTTGCGCTCCGCAATCACGAATCCCAAAACATTTTTTTCTACCGGAACACCTTCAGTGTCTAGCCCCCACTGTTTTCGATAGACTTTGTTCATCTCAAAAATCGCAAACTTATTCACTGGTAGTTTTTCATTTAAATAAGTTTTATCTAACAAACTTGGCACAATCGACTGTCTCACCAATTGAAGCTCAGGACTAATCGAATTAATAATTTTGTATGAATTCTTCTTATCCTGACCAACCTTATCTAAAAGTTTTTCACTCACAAAGCTATAAGTCAAAACTTCGTTTGCGCCCAAACGCATCATCAAATCACGTAATTGTTTTTTGATCTCAAAACAAGTGTTCTTATTCGCGGTAGCATGATTTGGCAATGTTGCTTCGATATTATCAAAACCGAGCAATCTGCCTACTTCCTCAATAATATCCTCTTTGATATGGATGTCCATCCTCCAGGCCGGTACAACAATCTCAAGATTACTATTTCTCTTTTTAATCTCAAAACCAACATTCTCTAAAGTCCTCACAATCAAATCGTCGCTATACTTCGTTCCCAACAGTCCATTTATTTCATCTGTTGTAATTTTTACAACAATATCTTGTCTTGAACGAGGATATTCATCTGCTACCTCTGACACTCTAAAGCCTTCCTCTAACATCTTGGCACAACACTCAGCCACCATCAAAGTCTGATATGGCGGTTGACCTTTAGTAAATCTCGTAATTGCTTCCGAAAAAATCCCGTGCGCCATTTGAGTCTTACGCAAATTATACAAACTAAAAGTAGCCGACTCGAGGATAACATTTCGAGTATTCTCATCAATCATAGTAGACTTGCCGCCCATTGCACCGGCTAGCGCCACCGGCGTTTCTCCAGAACAAATCACGATATCATTTTCCGTGAGTTCAACTTCAGTATCATCAAGCAAAACCAACTTTTCGTCCGCACGGGCCAATCTAACGTGGATTTCGGGTTTATTACTATCGCCAACTGTAATAAATTTGTCATAATCAAACGCATGTAATGGTTGGCCCGTAACCAACATCAAATAATTAGTCGCATCCACAATTGGGCTAATTGGCTTCATACCGGACTTACATAAAAGCGTATCTTCATAAGTCAAATACCTTTTGTTTAATTCACCATGTTTCTCCAGAACAAGCGCAGTATAACGTGGACAAATATCAGGAGAGGAAATTTTAATTGAAAGATCAACGCCAGAGTTTTGGCGTAAAGGAGCTCTCAATCTAGCAAGACGAGAATTAGCGCTAGCTCCTGACGACGAACCAGCAAAACGTCCACTTAGGTGAAGCTCCGAGGTCAAATGCTTCTCGTCAAATTTTTCACCCAAGATGCCGGCTATTTCCCTAGCAAAACCTATTATTCCAAAAGTATCCGGACGATGCGTCAATGACTTATTTTCAATTTCAAGAATTAAATCTTTCAAATCAAACACATCTGCCAACGAATCACCAGGTTTCGCTAAATCTGGATCTATTTCTACTATCCCACTATGATCATCTCCGAAGTCTAATTCATCTGCACCAGCTAACATACCGCTAGACTCATAACCCTGCATTTTGCGCTTACCAATCACGAATGGAGCATCTTCTTTTACTGAAGCAGGCACAACTGCTCCAGGAGCAATCCAAACCGCCAACATCCCTTCGCGCACATTAGGTGCACCACAGACTACTTGTATCAGTTCTGTCTTACCCACATTTATTTGACATAATGTCAAATGCGTTTCAGGTATCTTTTCACACGACTCTACACGTACTATATATATATTGTCATATTTATGAGTCTCATCGATTATTCCTTCAACTTCAACCAACCTCGCACCAATCAAACGCACAAGTTCTTCGTCAGAAACTTCTTCAGGAATCTTTACATATTTTTTTAACCAATTCAAGCTAATTCTCATTTTAAAACTCCCTCAAAAAGTTAAGATTTCCTGATTCAAAATGTCTCACATCGTCTAGCCCATACCTCAACATCACCAGTCTATCTATTCCGCCACCCCAAGCAAAACCATGATATTTCTCGGCATCAATCCCAGCCATTTTCAAAACATTCGGATGAATCATGCCACAACCCAACATTTCCAAATAATCACCCTTCTTGCCACCTAATGACTTTGGTTTTTCAATCATAAATTCTAGTGAAGGCTCCGTAAAAGGAAAATAACCAGGCTGAGTTCTAATATTTAGTTTTTGCTCATAGTACTTTTCAAAAAACTCACGCAAAATTCCTAGCATATCGCCCATCGTACAATCACGAGACACATAAACACCTTCACATTGATAAAAGGTGTGCTCGTGCGTGGCATCTACGTCCTCATTTCTATAAACTCGTCCTGGTACCACCACCGCAATCGCTTTTCCCTCATCCAAATTCTTTTTGTAGGCTTTTAGGGCGCGGTTTTGCATTGTAGATGTATGAGCCGGAGGAATAAAATTTTCTTCTGTACGAAAAGTATCATAACCGTCTCTTGCTGGATGCTCTTTTGCAAAATTCAAAGAATCAAACATATGATATTCATCATCTAATTGGCGAGATTCCAAAACATCAAATCCCATCATTTGGTATATTTCTACTACACGATCGATTTCGCTCATTAAAGGATGTTTCGAACCAAGTTCTGTAGAATAAAAATCTGGCATCGCTTCGTTTATTCCGGACCATGCCGTCACGTCAATCGGCGAAACCGTCGCATCAAGAGCGGCTTTTTCTAACTCTGTAATCCTGGCCAAAACCTCTTGTCTTCGTCGGTTGATTTCTTTACCAAAATCAGCCCGTTTTTCTGCTGGCATATTTCTAATATTTACTGCATCAGCATTAATCTGCTTTAACTCTTGTTTTAATTTCGCTATCTCGTCCATATCTGATGTATATTATAGCACACTACACTGCAAAACTTCGGTTTCTCTCGTCTCTATAAGCAATCCCAAGTAGCATCACGCCGTCATTAGCTTTCTTCGCATCAGCACTAAAATCTAACTTTTTCTCAATTTCAACCAGTGGTTTTCCGAAAGCATATCGCGCCACCGGGTCGTAGTTCGCTAAAGCAATGAGATATGATTGATAGTCCAAAGCAATATGTGCTTCTTCTTTAGTAAGGCCAGAAACTCGTGACAACCTTCCTACAGGAGACTCATCTTTTGGATGAGCAGCATAATATTGTTCTTTAAACAAAGAAACGCTACTTTGTTTTTCTGCTAACAATGAAGAAACCGTGTCGTATAACACGAAGGCCGAATACTTCTCGACCGTATCTTTATCACCATTTTTATCGCTAAGTGTATATTTAGTCCCGTTCGCAACGCTCTCGTCCACATCGCTACAAGACTCATAAATATTCAAAAACTTGGCCAACAAACTACCGATACTATCGCCGATGCCATGTATCTTTTTATATTCTTCGCACATGTCTGCACTTCTTACGCCAACGGTTACCGGACGGTCTTGCCCGACTACGCTAAACTCAGCCAGACCAGTACCATTTTCTACTTTTCCAGAACTATCAAGTCCGATACCCGAATTTATCCAATCATTCCTTGTCATAGCCATATAGTCAGTCGGGTTCGTTGTATGACTTGTGCCATATAAGTCACATTCAACGTTCGAAATAAGCTTTGAAGTAGGACAGTTTCCAGAGGTCAACGTAAAACGTCCGTCATTACCGTCCGCCAACGCTTGCCCAAACATATTTTTGGCAGAACGACCAGTTAGATCAGCAATTGTTCCTATAGTAGACGTAATTGAAGTTTTATTCGAAACTACAGCCTGATTTTTTACCGCGCTTTTTATACCATTATTAATTATGCTCCCTAGAAAAGTATTTGGCGATGTAAAATCGAATGGACTACGAGTCGCTCTATCCGCCTCTGCCTTTCTGGCTATTATTTCGTCGACCTCGCGATGATAATTAGCTACCGTCTCGGCATCCGACGGCACAGAACCTAAAACTCTTTGATTAATTGTATTTGAGAGGAAAGACCCTCCCTCGGGAATGCGATTCCCGCCCACAACACTTGTAAGGAGTTCAGAGTTATCTTTTGTAATCGCTAACGAAACAGCATTTTCAGCCTTTCCGATTGTTTCTGGATCAGCCGATGCTCCCCATCCAATCTCGAGTATGCTTTTTGAAGATTTTTGTCCCTCCGAAGCCACAGAAGTATCTTCTATAATTGCACCATCCGCAGTGTTGGTGGTAAGCAATATTCGATCACGAGAAAAATTCGTCGCTTCTCCATCTGAATAACCACCTCCGCCTACAGTAGCAGCAAAATTTTGGGTTTCCAAAATCGACTGCTTAGTTGTCTTATATTCACCCGTCGCCACATCTTGATAAGTCACCTCGGTTTTTTCATTGAGCATATTCATAATTTCATTTGCCGGACCATTATCCTGAATACGTGTTTTTTGAATACCGTCCTCAATTACAACAAATGCACTAGCAGCCTTATACGGCTCCGATGAAGAGACTGCTGTATTTAGTAGTTGCGCAGCTTTTTTTGTGGCGTTATCACCAGTAATACTACTAGAAACATTCGAGACGATACCGCCTGCATCACCAGAAACTTTCGCCTCCGCTGCCTCGCTTCCGTCATCACCATTCAAGTATCCAGCTACACCTACATCCGTCTTTTTGTTTATTGCCTTAGCCACTATATCGCTTAACTGCTTTTGATTTTCTAAAGAATTTCCTGTATCTTTCCAACTCGCGAAATTATTTCGCGACACATTCATTTCTTCTCTAAATACTTTCGTAACGTCATCACTATAATAATATCGAGCAGAAATATCTGCGGCTTCAGAATATGCCGCATACATTATTGGATTCGATTCCACAACAGCTACAAAATTATCTGCGCTAATTACTTCATTATTAAACCTTACTGATAATGCACCAGTTACGTTATTATAATATTCGCCTATCCCCGCAACTTCTTTCGGTTGGCCCAGATCAGCAATAAATATATTTGTCTGTACAAAATCTCCGCCCAAAGTGACTTGCCCCACTTCGATACCATGAGCTACCAAATCTTTAGCATATCCATCTGGCACTTCGCCATTAGCTAGTTGCTCCGCCGTGACATATTCTCCCTGTTTCTCAAGCAAAGCCACCGTATCCAAAAATCCTAACGAATCCTGCAAATTCATATCAATGCCACCAAGAAGAAGCATAGGTGTGCCTATAACTCCAATTATCAAAACGCCGATTCCTATAATCGCGATTCCGGGCAAAGCAATCGCAATTTTACCAAAACCCTTACCGCCCTTCTTTGCTTGCGGCTGCGCCTGCTTGCCGCTGCCAGAAAACAAACCACCACCCGTTTTAGAAGCTCCCGCTGAGCCTTTCCTCCCTCTAGTCGCCACAAGACTAGCCGCAGACTCAGCGGCATTCAATGCTTTTTTTGCCGCTCCTTCTTTTTTTACAGGCTCAGAATTATCACTCTCGACGTCATGATTACTTTGATTTCCACTAATATTTGGCGAAATATCTCGAAATCCACTTTCGATTTCACGCGCTCTATCGCTATTGTTGGCATCATTATCCATATTATATATATTATAACACTTATGCTAACTTTTACGAAAAAACAATTATAATCAAAGCCACAATCGCAAGGAAAATCAACACAATCCACACCCAACCAAATTTACTTGTGGTCTTTAAATCTTTTGTATATTCACTGTCTTCCACAAAATCCGGATCTTCTTCGTCGCCCATTTCTAGACTAGTATCCATCTTGTTTCTCAAATCTTCATTGATTCTACGCGTCAATTCATTATTCTCTAAATTATTTTTATTTACCATTATACCCATACAATATTCCTAAATAAGTTGATAACTTTTTCATTATAACACAATAATATGATATAATATACTTAATAACATTTAAGGAGGAATAAAATGGCGACTAAAAAGTCGAAAGCGTCGAGCAAAAAAACTACCTCGACCAAATCCAAAGCCACGAAAACTGCCAGCAAGACAGAACTCGAGGCCGTCAAAACCAACAAGGTGGAGAAAAACAAAGCAGGAAAGAAATCTTGCCTTAGTGGATTTTTCGCTAAAAAGTACGAAGAAAAAGAAGGTATTCTCACCGTCTTCAAGAACCACAAATTCTACGGTGCATTACTCGGAGAGATTATTGGTACCATGCTTCTAGCATTGCTACTATTCTCACTATCGCTTATGGGTATCGCAAACGTTGCAACCTATTCGTTTGCAATTGTTGCAGTACTAGTTGCAATTTATGCCATTTCGGGCGCCTGCCTCAACCCATTAGTTACCGTCGGCATGATGGCATCCCGCCGCATGTCAGTAATTCGAGGCATCATGTACATCATCGCTGAAATCATCGGTGCCTGGCTCGGTTGGCTCATCTTCAACGGCTTCCATCTAGCAGGTGGCGAGACCGCTTACGATATCCCAACTATGGCTGCTATTTCCGAAGGCGGTTTTTGGCCAATCGTCTTGATAGAACTACTTGGCGCAGCTATTATTGCTTTCTTCTTTGCACGTGCTCTCAAATACAAACGCAGCGTATTTACCTTTGGCGCAGTTGTCGCCGGTGGTATGGCACTTGCAGTAGTAGTCGGCTATGTTGTTTCGGCTGCATTCCTCAGTGCAAACAACAACTTCATCTTCAACCCAGCTGTTGCTACCATGCTACAAATCTTCCCAACCGCTGGCGAAAGCTTTGGCGAAATCATGGGCGGCATTTGCCAGGCTCTTTCTGCCTATGCCCTCTTCCCAATGATTGGTGGCGTTATCGGATTTTATCTTTCCGATTTCACTTCTAAGTTGTCCGGCGAAGAATAAAATCAAATTTAATAAAATAACTCCCCTACGGGAGTTATTTTTTAAGCCTTAGGAAATAACGGAATCTTTGGTGGTTCGATTATACCATCAGTAAATATCTTCAAAATCTTTTCCGACGTTTCTGGCAAAAATGGTCTTAACATATAATTCGCGTCCAAAAGTTCCGAAATCAAACGATGTAAACATTTCTCAAGCTTCTCGGTCTCTTGATTTTTTGCCAACATCCAAGGCTTTTCTTCATCGATTTTCTTATTAATACCCTGTACAATTTCCCATACCAAATCGAACGCCTTCGAAAATTCATATTTATCCATCAGCTCTTGATATTCTTTGTGCATTTTGCCGTCTTTTTTGCGTAGCAACTCAAATTTGTTCTTTGCGGCTAGCGTAGCTAAACGTTGCACCAAATTACCTAAATCATTGGCCAGTTCATTATTATATGCGTCTTCAAATTTTTCCCACGTAAAATCCGAATCTGCAAAAGTATCTACGTGTCTCAAGAAATAATATCTAAACGCATCAAGACCATGTTTCTCAATCACTTCAACCGGGTTCACAACATTACCAATCGTTTTAGACATCTTTTGACCATTGGCCAAAATCATACCGTGCGAAATAATCGTCTTAGGAAGTTGTAAGCCCAAACCAATTAGCATCGCCGGCCAAATAATTGCATGAAATCGCAGAATATCCTTCCCCACGAATTGCGCCGTCGCCGGCCACCATTCAGAAACATCCTGGTCTGGATATCCCAAGACCGTCAAATAATTTGACAGTGCATCAATCCAAACATACATCGTCTGCGATTCGTCGCCCGGCACACGTACACCCCAGGTCAACTGCGAAACAGGACGTGAAATTGAAACATCAGGAGATTCATCCAAAAGTTTTAGTATTTCTTTTTTCCTAAACGCCGGCAAAATCACCAATTCATCTTTAGAAATAGCATCTCTAATCTGATTTTTAAAATCTGAAATCCTAAAATAATAGTTCTCTTCTTCTAATTTTTCGTAAGGACTCTGGTGATCAGGGCAAATACCGTCATTTTCTGTGTATTCCTTATCAGTAATAAACCTCTCACAGCCCGTACAATACCAACCCTCATATTTCGACTTATAAATATGTTTTTCAAGTTTTTTCCAAATTTCCTGACAACGTTTTTCATGTTCTGCATCAGTCGTTCTGACAAAATCTGTATATTCTACGCCAAGCTTTTTTATAAAATCCTGGTACGTCGCTACATTCTCATCAACAAAATCTTGCGCAGAGACTCCTGTTTCCTTAGCCTTTTGCCATATTTTACTACCATGCTCATCTGTCCCGGCCTGAAGCCTGACCTCGTCGCCGCATAATTTGTAATATCTCGCACATACATCCGCCAAACAATAATCCATTGCATGACCAATATGAGGACTACCGTTCATGTACGGTATCGCCGTAGTAATATATCTCTTCGTCATGTAACTATTATACAATAATTACTAATGTGATTCAACTGTAGAAGTCGACTCTTTAGTCGTAGTAGAAGAGCTACTTTCTGTCGTAGTCCCATTTGTACCGTTAGTAGTACTACCATTTACAGTACCCTCAGTAGTGTTGGTGGTTGTGCTTTCTGTACTACTAGTACCATTACTTGTAGTACTCTCTGTGGTAGTAGATTCAGTAGTATTTGTAGACGAACTATTTGTACTGGTACCAGAATTCGAATTTGTACTAGTGCTCTCTTGCTCAAGCACAGTAGGAGTAGCCGGCGTAGAAGATGGTGTCGAGCTTCCATTTCCGCCCATCATTTGCATCATCAAAACAGCAGCAAGCGCAATCACGACCATCGCCGCAACAACAATCAAAGCAATCAAAGTAGTACGACTAGTTTTCTTTTTTGGAGTTGGAGCTGCGCCACCGGTCGCTACACCATCAGGTTGCATAGCAGGATCCGTGAAAGAAACATTTGGAGTCTGTTTTTCTTCTGCAAATGGATTCACGCCTGTAATTTCTGGCGCCGCACCAGCAGGACCTGAAACTGCAGAGCCAATCGAGCCAGGAGCAGGAGCCGCAGCCTTCATAGGAGCCTTTAGTTCTTCTTCAATTGGATCCGGTTCTTTTGCTGGCTCAGGCATCATAATTGGCTCTGTAGAAGCCATACCAACGCTTTCTGCCTGAAAAGCGGAACTATCAAATGCTGGAGCCCCACCACCACCAGGATTGATGATTGGATTTACCGGAGCGGCTGGCGCACCCGGCGCAGGAGGTGTCGCAGGAGCAGGAGCAGGACCTGGTTCTGGTGCAGGAGTAACAGGAGGAGTAGCAGCCGGCGGCGTAGCTGGTGCATCCGGCGCAGGAGGCGTCACAGGCGCCGGACCTGGCTCTGGTGCCGGTGTCGGATTAGGTGTTGGCGTTGGGTTGTTGATTGGATCCATCTTTTATTCCTCAAAATTAATTATAATTATGCTTATGCTACCATATTATCACACTTCACAAAATAATCAAAGGAATTATCTAATAATTAGCGACCAGAGAAACCACCGCCTCCACCGCCTCCGCCGGAAAAACCACCGCCTCCACCGCCAGAAAAGCCAGACGACGAACCGCCACCAGAGCTAGACATCGTCGTAGCAGTATTGGCATATGAGCTTGCGGCTCGAACGCTTCTCATCAAATCCGAAACAATGATACCATTTAGTAAATAATCTGGCTCTTCAATTTCCGACACCTCGCAATATTCCTTCATTTCATTCATCCAGCTTTCCTCCAAACCAAACACCGCAGCATATGGCAAAAGTTTTTCATACAATTTCACAATCCCCTCCGCCGAAGTATCTGCCGTCTTCACTCCTTGCAAAAACTTCAACCTGTCCGCTTCCGCCATTTCAATATACATCCTCAACCCATCCATATATCTAGCCGCCTCCAAACCTTTGTTAGTATGCCCAGCATACTTTTGCGTAGCATTTGACAGTATCGCGCAAATCACTACCGATATCACAATCAAAACTAGCATGCTCCCATAAAAATTCGGATAAAACACCATTTCTTGCCCATATGTCGCTTCGAGATTGAAAAATTCAATCAAAAATGACATCACAAATAGCCCAATCATCATCACCATCGGCACTCCAAGTATCAACGTCGTAATTATGCTCCCAACTCCTCGCATCACGCTACTGCCAATATTATATTTAGCTTCTACAAGGTTATGAGCCTCTAAATTCGCCAATATCGTCTTGTTCATCGAATTTTTAATCGAAATCATCTGACTGGTAGCCGAACGTCTTTTTATTTCAATCTCGTCACCGACTTTTGGCTTCAAACCACCATTTAATATTTTCAACAAATCCATGTATTCTTTTGGCACATCAGATTTTACAATGATACTCCATTTTTTGCCTTCCCCCTTTTTCAACTCAATCTGTCTTTTTACTACCATTTCAAGAAGCATCGCCACCTTCATATCCTTCTTCTTTCCCAAATATATTTCCGCCATCTCAGGCAAACTATAATCTTTGTGTGGCTGATATTGTGGCGCCACAAATATTCCTTCGTAATATTTAGCTTTCTCTCGAACCTTCAAATATTTCTTCAAATAAAATCCAATTATTATCAAACTTATCACCAACGCAGCCAACGCTATCCATACATAAGTATAGTTTTTTTCTGGCAACGGAATCACAAAACTATCCGGTTTTAATTCCACATCAAAAGTCAGACCCTCAAAACTTCGCAAATCTTTTGCTTCGAACATCACGCCATCATCAATTGCAGTAATACTACATCGCGCACGCCCACTCTCACCATATCTTCCTACATAACACCAACTTTCACCCGTAAATACTTCAGGATTTTCAAAATGCAATCTGGCCGTCACAGAATCAAATGTCTGCGAAGCCCCATTTCCATTCGTATCCCAATATAATTCCTGATATGCTCTCCCATTATCCGTAAACTCCGTCACAACTTTTTCATACGCATAACCAAATACGTACGTCTGTGAACCAAGCACATAATTATCGTCACCCGTACAAACATTATAATAATTCGATTCTTTATCAATACTATAAATAGGCTCAATCTCGCCATTTCGAGTCAAAGTCAAATTATCCCGAGTAAGTCTCGGCAAAGTCAAATTAGCACCATTTTGATTTGTAAATGGTATTTGCCGACAAATCCCTTTGTTCTGATTAAAATCAGGAAATTCCGCTGTCACACTTTCAACGACTTTTAGATGAGATATACCACTCTCATCTTTAGACAAATAATAATCACCTGTAAAATCGCTAAAACTAAAATCATTTACTCCCGCAAATACCGGAGAAAACACAAAAAGTCCTACACATACTTGACAAAACATAAGAAGTATGATATAATTACAAACCGCCCTCTTCATACTTATATTTTAACAGATTTTATAGCCTTTTTTAACGCATTTATTGACTTCTGTAAATCTATGTTTTCCTTCTCGGAAATCTTCATATCTAATCTCCGTATCACTCCAGCTCTTCCTACGACCGAAGGGAAACCAAAACATACACCAGAAAATGAATCATAAGACGACACCGACAAAACCCTCATTTCGTCATTCAAAATACAGTTCAAAATTTGTACTACACAGGTCGCAATTCCATAATATGTCGCGCCTTTTTTCTCAATAATGTCATAAGCTTCGTTCTTGACGAATTCCGAGATATCTTTTTGGACCGATTTTGGCAACATTTCTTCGACTTTTTGCCCACCTACGTCCGCAAGCGACCAAACCGAAAGCTCCGTATCACCATGTTCACCAATTTGATAAGCATGAACTGATTTTGGGTTAACGTTTAAATAGCCCGCAATTCGTGTTCTTAGTCTCGCAGAGTCCAACACGGTGCCCGAACCAATCACTCTTTCTGCTGGTAAACCCGAAAATTTCATCGTGAAATACGTCAAAACATCCATTGGATTCGTCACCACTAAGAAAATCCCATCAAACCCGCTTGCCATAATTTGCTCTATCATGCCTTGCAAAATATTCACGTTTTTATTGAGAAGTTCCATCCTCGTCTCACCTGGTTTTTGCGCAGCGCCGGCCGTAATTACTACCACATCGCAATCCTTAGCATCTTTATAAGTACCGTTTGATATTTTCACATAGCTCGGCGCCACTGCCAATGCATCCCGAAGATCCATCGCCTCACCCACCGCGTCCTTTGCAATAATATCAGTTAAAATAACTTCGTTTACCATGGTCCGTTGATTCATCAACGCAAAAGCAATACTTGCGCCAACATTCCCCGTCCCAACTATCATAATCTTATTATTATCCATAATCGTATTATAGCATAAGCGCAATCTAAGTTAAAGACTGCATATATAATAATAGCTCTTCTTTGATAAAATCATCTTGGACTTGTTCTAGCTCAGCCAAAAACTTCGGCGCTTGTCGTTCCAAACGCACCAAACGATAAGCCTGCCATTTTTTCATCTCATCCTCCGACAAGGACTCTGGATAGTTTCTCCCTTTATAATGCAAAAGCAATTCAGGTAATCTTTCATCAGAAAAATCAGGATGAAAATCCGCCAACTTCGCCAGTCCCGCATTTCGTACCGCCGCAGTTTTTACTCTATCATTATCATTCAAAAAGCCATCGTAAAGCGCCGCCTCGGGCTCAATTGCTTTTGGAAATTCTGGCCTATTTTCATATGCTTCACGCACTTTCTCTGCAAATTCCGGATGCCCCAGTAGTATTTCCAAATTCTTATCCACTATCTCACGATTGAGCTTAATTTTATCCCAACCATCTTCCACATCTAACACCGAAATCGGCGCCACCGCCGGACACTTGTTAAAGCACAGCTCTTTCACGACAGGATAATAGTTTTCTGATTTCAGAACCTCATTAAGATCATAACGTAAATCATAAACCAAAACATTTCCATTCCTCCCGCTCGTCAGCGGAAACGCCACGGTAGTTTTATTGAACTCCGACGCATACCGACCCGAAGCATATACAAACGGCTGCTTATTCTCTAAATTCACTAGTTTCTTGATCTCATTTTTGTCGCGCATTTTCAATAAATAGTCAAATAGCTTTGGCTGTTTATCGCGTATTAATTTCGCCACCGCAATCGTCGCAAAAACATCACTTAGCGCATCGTGCGCGTGTTCGTGCGAAACGCCGTTTAATTTTGTAATTAATTCTAGTCGATTCGTCGCCCTTCCGTCTTCCGTAAATGGCCACTCAATTCCTTCCGGTCTTAATGCCCGCGTTAGTCTTACTACGTCCAGAATATCCCACCGGCTTCGTCCATCCCTCCATTCCCACTCATACGCATCATAAAAATTCCGCCACAGAATCGCCCGCATGAATTCATCGTCGAATCGCACCGTATTATAACCCACCGCTATCGTATTCGGCGCAAAAATCTCCTCCGTTACATATTTGCAAAACTCCGCCTCACTAATCCCATCCCTAAGCGTATCTTGCGGTGTAATCTTTGTCACATTAATTGCCGCCGGACTCGGCAAAGCATCATCGGTCATTTTTACCAAAACATTTACTGGCTCGCCAATTGGCTCTAAATCCAGTGTCGTCCTCTGCCCCGCAAATTGCATAATCCGATCTTCTCTCGCCCTCAGCCCCGACGTCTCCAAATCATAAAAGAAAAAAGCCTTATTATTCATTCTATCCTTTCTTGGTCTTATATATCACGCTAGATCCAAAACTGCAACCCCAAAAAAAATTTGTATTGACTGAAAAAAGAAAGATTAAATAAAAAGTCTTTTCAGATTATTATTCAGATACAGTTTAAGCGGCTACTGAGCTACACACCTCAATGACTGGCCTTTATTACGATCGTTGCCACTCGTAGAGCTGACGGCATCAGTGCGCACATGGAGAATACCCATAATACTATTATCGCTTCGTGTAGAAGACCACCAGCCACCGCTTTGACCCTGATCGATAGGGGCCGGATGATAGTAGTAGCCCGAGAGAGACGCAGAGTAAGCAGTTCGGAAACTAGAATTATTACTAGAATAGGCGACTTCGAGATTACGGAATTCACCAGTGGGTGGAACGGTAGTGAGGTTTATAGTGTAACCACCACCCGGCATCCTCCAACCGGCAGGACAAAGGTCTTCGGTGGCGTTGCCAGAGGAGGTGCCAGCAGAAGTGCCATTACCATAGCAATAAGAGCCTGCACTAGCGGCACAGTAGTTATAATAGACACCTATTTTACCGCTACCTGCACCGTATGAAGTAGTTGTGTTATTCTTGTCTGTTGCATAAATAAGTGGAGCAGAATAGCTATAGCTAGAGGTCCAGTTAGTTACGCCTGCAGTGGCATATTTATCTGAAGTGGAACCACCACCGTTTTTGAGGTAGCCGAGAGTAGCATTAGATGCATTGGTTTTACTCTGAAGGTCAGACAAGATAACACTGGTAGGGTCTAAGCGGAGATTGTCTAGCATCCAGCATTTGCCGTCGTTTAGTTTTGTAATTAAGTAGACCTCGTCGTCGCGAGTATCTATTACTCGGAGTTTACTTTCTACTGCTTCTACGTTTGAGCAGATACTAGAAGTCATATCCTGCATTTTATAGTAACCGTTGTATTTAGTTTTGCCAGCGTCTTCAAAGGCAGTCTCTAGATCAACCGGCATATAGTTTGTCACTGCCGTAAAATTAATCACATTAGTATAATCACCAGAAGCTTGGGAGGAAGAAGCTTTGGCACCAATCTTGAATAGGATGCTGGTAGTACCATTAGCATTAGTACTAGCTATTTCTTTCCAGGTAGTGGATGAAAAGATAGGGAGGCCTGAGTAATTAGACCAAGAACTGCCATCATCAGTAGAAATAGAATATCCCCATGTATTATCCGTAGTAAGTGAGGATTGGCTAGCATTAGTAGCAATACTTGCAAAGTTATTAGAGCCATTGACTAGATTAGTAGTATTCTTGGTACTATTACCTACAGAAGCAGTCAGGACATATCCTGTGGCATTATTAGAAGTAGTAGTTACCATAATAATATTACTTTCATCAGAATTACCTGGCTCTAGATTA
>JAZRJZ010000001.1:0-19735 GCA_045646085.1 Candidatus Nanosyncoccus sp. | reverse complement strand
TAGTGGTATTGTGAAGTATACTATGGTGCATCCTGCTACTGCTACACCTAATGAACCAAAGAACTGTGGCACTGCAAACAGAATCTGCTACTGGCCAAATGCTAATGGTATCTATGAAGGTACTATGGGACAACAAACAGCCAATGCCAACACAGAAACCACTCTGATTGCTTCTAACTTCTCTAAAGAAGGCTATGGCTTCGCTGGTTGGAGTGATGCTTATGATTATGACGCGATAAACGGAGGTAGTTCATCTAACCCTGATGCTCATATTTATGGTCCTAATGAAACTATTACTACTCCTAGCAATATGTCTAATGGCCTTTCATTATATGCTGTTTGGGTGAAGTCACAAGGAAGCCTCCAGGGTTGGACTGGATGCAACAACCTAACCCAAGGCGACGTCACTGCCTTAACCGATCAACGAGACAATCAGACCTATGCTGTAGCAAAACTTGCTGATGACATTTGTTGGATGATAGAAAACTTAAGATTAGAAAGTACTAATAATGATAATTCTACTGGAGGCCAAGCTCAAGGCTATGGCACTTCCACTACTTACGGTAACTTTTCTGGGCTAGCTAATGCAGAAGCTCCATGGGCGAATGGCTCTACTTCTGCTAATAGTTTATATTATAGTGGCACACAATCTGGTACGGCCAGTATTGATATAGGCACTCTTGGGCTTCCAGGATATCGTATGCCGCGTTATAACAACCAAAACACTAGTTCTAGAGCCACAAACCCGACGAGTGCTAACAATAATATCTATTCTTACGGTAATTATTACACTTGGTCTGCTGCGATGGCGAATACTGAGGAAATGAACAATTACTCCGTTTCCGAATCGGCTAGTACTTCGCTTTGTCCTGCCGACTGGAGCCTCCAATTTGGTGGGAATAAAGCAAGGATGGAAAATGATGGAGGGAACGGATTTTGGATCCTAATTGTGTATGCATTAAATGATAGGGTTAATCCAGCCAACTATAGTAGTTCTGCTATTCCGTATTATACTGGCACAACTGAAGGTGCGGCCGTTAGTAAACTCGTTAGAAGTTATCCAAATAATTTTCTTTATGCCGGTTATATTTCTAGCAGTCTTATTGGTTCTAGGGGCAGTGATGGTTATTATTGGTCGGCTTCGGCCAATAGTCCGAATTATGCTTACAATCTTCTCTTTCAGAGCACCAGCGTTTATCCGGGGACGAACTATAGTTATAAATACTTTGGTATGTCCGTTCGTTGCGTGACGTATGAACAGAGTGCGTGGGAATGATTATGGTGAAATTTTTGTCTTGGAAGTGAAAAAAACGAAATATCAATTGTATCAAATTATGGTATAATATATTTGATATGTTAGACATTAAATTTATCAGAGAAAATGCGGATTTGGTGGAGAAATCTGCGAAAGAAAAAGGCTATCAAATCGATATTAAACACGTCATAGCGCTTGATGATAAACGCAAAAAAGAGCTTGTAAAAGTTGAAGAACTTCGACGTCAACGTAATGAAATTGCAGCCAAAATGAAGGGTGGGAAACCAGAGCAATCGTTGATTGATGAGGGTAAAAGAGTAAAAGACGAGCTAGCTGGTTTGGAGACTAAGTTAACAGAGGTGGAGTCGGAGTTTACGGACGCGCTGAAATCAGTGCCGAATATTATTTTTGATGATGTGCCGCTAGGTGGCGAAGAGGATTCGGTTGAAATAAAAGCTTGGGGCGATAAAAAACAAGATGGTGTAGATCATTTGGATTATGCCGTGAGTCGTGATTGGGTCGATTTTGAGCGTGGTGCCAAGGTGGCGGGGGCGAAGTTTTATTATATTAAGAATGAGCTAGCTTTGCTAGAAAACGCTTTAATTCAGTTTGGCATCAAGAAAGTGTTGGAAAAAGGATTTACTTTTATAACGGTGCCAGATTTGGTGTCGTCTAAAGTATTAGAGGGTACCGGTTTTAATCCGCGAACCTCGGACCAGTCTGATGAATATTTTATTGAGGGCGAAGATCTTGCGTTGATTGCAACAGCGGAAATTGCGTTGACTGGCTATCATATGGATGAAATTATTGATGAAAAAGATTTGCCTTTGATGTATGCGGGACTTTCGGCTTGTTTTAGAAAAGAAGCGGGCTCGGCAGGCAAGCATACGAGAGGGCTATTTCGAGTGCATCAGTTTAATAAATTGGAAATGTATATCTTTTGTTTGCCAGAGAAATCGAAAGAGATGCATGAGATGATTCGTGAAGTTGAAGAAGAAATCTGGCAGGAGCTCAAAATTCCATATCGGGTAATTAACATTGCGGCAGGTGATCTTGGTGCGCCGGCGGCAAAAAAGTACGATATTGAATATTGGTCGCCAGTGGATCAGACTTATCGTGAGCTTACTAGTTGTAGTAACTGTACAGATTTTCAGGCTAGGAATTTGAATATTCGTGTGCGCCGTGAAGATGGTACGGTGGAAGTCTTGCATACTTTGAATGGGACAGCGGTGTCATTAGCGCGGACGATGGTAGCGGTGATGGAAAACTATGCAACAAAAGACGGTAAGTTGAAAGTTCCAGAAGTATTAAAAACATATTTAAATAATCAAGAGGAGATATAAAAATGATCGAGAAGATCGAAATTTCCGGTAACGGATACAAAATTGACGAGTCGTTTAAAAAATATGTTGAGAAGAGAATTGGAAAACTAGACAAATATTTGCCGAGAAGTTCAAAAAAGGATGTAGTGACGAAGGTGATTGTGACCGAGATTGGTAAGAGCAAAGGTGAAAAATATGAGATTTCGGCAGCGATGGATATTCCTGGTGGTAAGGTGATTGCGGCTAAAGATGAATGTACAAATGTGTTTGCGGGGGTGGATCTCGTCGAAGCGAAATTGACTGGGCAAATTCGCCGATACAAATTGGAGGCGCAACCGCATCGCCAGAAGAGAAACTGGCGAAACCTCTTTATTAAGAGGAAATAGTATGGTAAAATAGGGGGAAATAATTCTGTTTTGGAGGCTATGTGAAAAAGACTGAGAAGGCTAAGAAAGTGGTCGCAAAAAAACCACGCGTAAAAAAGGAAAAGAAACCGACTGATAAGTTGGCTGATAGGACTGCGTTAACGAAGTTCTTGCAAGGGGTGTTTGGCGATGCGCAGAAAAAGATTTTGCGACGACTCTGGAAAAGAGCACAAGCGATTAATAAGCTTGAGCCAAAATACGAGAAGATGAGCGATGAGGAATTGGCGCATCAGTCGGTGTTGTTTAAGGAGAGAATTCAGAAAGCCTTGAAAGTCGCAAAAGCAGAAGAAGGAATTAATAAGTCTGGCAAAAGGCGCCCGCCAGTAGATGATACGAAGATTCTGAATGAAATATTGCCGGATGCTTTTGCGGTGGCGAGAGAGGCTTCGAAGCGCGTATCGGGACTCCGACCTTATGACGTGCAGCTTATTGGTGGTATGGTGCTTCACGAAGGAACTGTAGCTGAAATGAAGACCGGCGAAGGTAAGACTTTGGTGGCGATGTTGCCGGCTTATCTTAATGGTTTGACTGGTCGTGGTGTGCATATTGTGACAGTAAACGATTACTTGGCGCAGCGTGATGCGGGCTGGAATGGTCCGATTTATGATTTTCTCGGACTTTCGGTAGGTGTAATTATTAATGAAGCATCGTTTATCTATGATAAAGAGTATGAGAACGATGAGCATGAAGATGAGAGGTTTAGACATTTGAAGCCTTGTACACGTAAAGAGGCCTATGCGGCAGATATTACTTATGGTACTAATAATGAATTTGGCTTTGATTATTTGCGCGATAATATGACTAGTGAAGTGCAATATTTGCGTCAAAGAGAATTGAATTTTGCAATCGTAGATGAGGTGGATTCAATCTTGATTGACGAAGCTAGAACACCTTTAATTATTTCAGCGCCGGCGGGTGATAATCCGGAATCTTATTATCAATTTGCAAAAGTGGCGGCGAGATTGACGCCAGAAGATTATGTATTTGAAGAAAAACGTCGTGCAGTGACTTTGACAGATAAAGGGATTGAAAAAGTGCAAAAGATTCTTGGTGTGGATACTTTGTATTCTACTAAGAATACGCGTTTGGTTTATCATCTTGAGCAGGCGATTCGAGCAGAGATTATCTTTAAGCGCGATAAAGATTATGTAGTGACTAATTCTGGTGAAGTGATTATTGTCGACGAGCATACTGGTCGTTTGATGCAAGGACGCCGTTATAATGAAGGTTTGCACCAGGCAATTGAAGCTAAAGAGGGCGTGGTTGTGAAGCAGGAGTCAATGACGCTTGCGACGATTTCGTTCCAGAATTTCTTCCGTTTATATAAGAAATTATCTGGTATGACTGGTACGGCCTTTACGGAAGCAGAAGAATTCCAGCAGATTTATGCTTTGGATGTGATTCAGATTCCGCCCAATAAGCCAATTGCTCGTGTCGATAAGGATGACTTGATTTACAAAACTAAAGCCGCAAAACTTAAAGCGATTGCTGAAGAAATTAAGAAGTATCACGATCGTGGTCAGCCAGTATTGATTGGTTCTGGTTCGATTGCGAACAACGAAGAAATTGCTCGGTATTTGGATCAGTTTGGCTTGCCGTATGAGCTTTTGAATGCGAAGAATAATGAGCGTGAAGCAGCAATTATTGCTAAAGCTGGTGAAAAAGGCGCAATTACGCTTGCTACTAACATGGCAGGACGTGGTACGGATATTAAGCTCGGTGAAGGTGTGGCAGAATTAGGCGGTTTGGTAGTGATTGGCTCTGAACGACACGATTCTAGACGTGTTGATAATCAGCTACGTGGTCGTGGTGGTCGTCAGGGTGATCCTGGTACGACGCAATTCTTCGTAAGCTGTGAAGATGATTTGATGCGAATTTTCCAGGGTGATAGGGTTAAAACTTTGATGTCTAGACTCGGCGTAGATGATGATATGCCGATTCAAACGCGTTCGATTTCTAAAACTTTGGAGGCCGCGCAAAAACGTATCGAAGGATTTAACTTTGATTCACGAAAGAATGTGGTACAGTATGATAACGTGATTAACCGTCATCGTAAAGTTGTTTATATGATTCGTCGTCGGATTTTGGAAGGCGATGATATTTATCCAGAAATTCAGCGTTTGATGCGTGAGGAAGTCAAAATGTTGACAGAGTTTTCGTCACGCGTGAACAAGAATTTTGATGAGGAGTTTAAAGCAGTATTTGACTTTGATGATGATTTGATTCACGGAATTGGGATTAAGCGCAAAGAAAAAGAGCGTGAAAAGTGTGCGCTGGAAGCGGTGGAAGAGGCTTATCGCAAAAAAGAGGAGGAATTCGGTTCTGAGACAATGCGCAAAGTAGAGCGCGAAGTGTATCTCAAGGTTTTGGATACTTTGTGGATGCAGCACCTTGAAAATATGCAGCATCTACGCGAGGGGATTCATTGGCGTTCGGTAGGTCAACGTGATCCGTTGGTGGAGTACCGTTCAGAATCACAAAAGTTATTTGATGGTTTGCAGAGGAATTTGCGTGAAGAAGTATTGAAAATTTTGCTTTCAATTACGCCAGCGATGGCGGCAGCTGATAACGCGATGGATGGTGAAGAATATGAGTCTGAGCTTACGAAGATGGCAGAGGGTCAAACTGAGCGAGGCGTGAATGAGATTTCGGCCGGCGAGAAGAATTTGGATGATGAATTTAAGAAAAAGACATCGGGTGCTGGGGTACCGAAACGTACTACAACAGCGAAATCTGCGACAAAAAAGACTAATTCTCGAAAATCTGCAGCTAAAAAGAAGAAACAGGCTCGCAAAAAAGGTCGTAAATAGTATTAGCTATGAAACATGCGGTAGAGGAGGTAACTTTAAAGAACGGGGCTAGGGGGCTTCTCATAGATATCCCTGGCGCTAGCGTGATGGCGACGCGAATTCAGTTTCGTGCAGGAATGCTGTATGCCAAGGATAAACATGTTTATGAAATACCTCACCTTGTGGAGCATTTAGCTTTTGGTGCGAATGCAAAATTTAAAGACGAACAGGCTTTTGAAGCGGAATTTACTAAAAATGGCGCTTATCATAATGCCTGGACTTCGGATATTTCAGTGTGTTATGAGACGGAATGTGCGGATTTTGAGTGGGAGCGAATTATGGATTTGCAGCGAGTTTCGATTACGGAGCCGCGGTTTAATGAAGAGGAATTAAAGTCAGAGAAGTCTAATGTAAGAAGTGAATTGACTGGTTACATGAATGATTATTATAGGTTACTTTGGCCGAGAGTGCAGCAGGCAGTAGGGGAAGAGATTTTGGATTTGGCTGCTAGAAGAGAGACGATCCCGAATATAAAGTTGAAAGATATTAGGGAACATTACCGTCGAACACATACAGCTAAGAATATGATGTTTATTATTGCGGGACGAATTCGTGGTCGTAAACATAAGATTCTTAAGATGCTAGAGGTTTGGAATTTGAAGGAGGGTGAAAAGTTTGAAATTCCGATGACGGATTTGCATTCTTCGGAGGCAGTGTCGATTAGGCGAAAGGACGCATCTAATATTACTTTTGGTTTTTCTTTGATTACGCCAAGGCATTTGGAGCCAAATGAAGTGTTTGCAATGAGTTGTCTTAATCATATTTTAAACGGTACGACAAATTCGAGGATTTTTGGCACTGCCAGGAAGCGTGGCTTAGTCTATGGTATGGGTTCGTCTATTGCGAGCAATGCACATAATTCGTATTGGGATTTTGATGGCGAGGTGAATATTGAGAATGCTGAAGCTTTGTTTGAATTGATTCAGATGGAGTTGATGAGGACGTTGAATGGCGAGATTTCGGATAAGGATTTTGAAGCAGCAAAGTCTTATGCGCTGGGACGGTTCCAAATGGGTGCGCAAACAGTAGGGCAAATTGCAGATTATTATGCGGAAGGTTATTTTACTAATGAATCGATAGAGCGTTATGATGACATGCCGAATTTGATTAAGGGAATTGACAAATTTAAGATGATTGAGCTTGCACGAGAGTTTGCCGGGAGCGGAATTCGTGGTTTCGCAGCGGTTTCTTCGGTTGAAAAAGCCGTGATTAACGAGCTGGAATCCAGGTTAAACTTTTAATAAACAATTTATTCGTTTTCACTCTCGCCATGGTAATTTTTACAACGGATTAGTCGGATTTGTACCTGCATTTCAGTACAGGATACTCATCCGTAACCGTTGTAAAAATTACCTGGGTTCGCTCAAATACTCATAAATTACTTATTAGAAGTTTGAATTGGGCACCGCGATCGTAAACGTCCTTGAACATGTCGAAACTGGCAGCGGAAGGAGACATTAGGACGATAGTTTGGTTTTTGGAATCTTCTGATGCGATTTTTTCGGCGTGTTCTTTAGCAGTATTGATGGCCTCTTCGAGCGATTCGACTAAAGTAAAACGATTGTCTTGGTATCTTTTGGCTAGTTCATGACCAGATTCGCCCATAAGAATGATTTTTTTGATGTTTTTTGATTCTAGGATTTCGTGTATTTCTGGAAGATCTTCGTAGTTGGTTTTGTCGCGTCCACCGATGATGACCACTAGATTGTCGTTTGGAAATGCATTTGTGGCTACTCTAGTGGAGGCAGGATTGGTGGAGAAGTTATCATCATAGTATTTGACGCCGTTCAATTCGCGAAGGTATTCGAGTCGATGGGGGAGGCCTTTGAAGTTTTTAAGACCTTCTAGAATTTGGCTTTGATGCTCGCTTAAATATTCATCTGGTGATATATTTAAAGCACAAGCGACGGCGGCTAGTGCGGCAATACAGTTATTTTGATTGTGTTCGCCGGGAAGGGTGATGGCGTTTCTAATAACTTCGGGAATGGGGAATGGGTAAGGGATTTTGTGTGCTTTGGATTCTTTGGCGATTCTGGTGGATTCGGGATTATCTTGATAATAGATGCAGAAATCTTTGGCGGTTTGATGTCGGCAAATATTGGCTTTGGCGTTAAGATAATCATCGTAATCCTTGTGGACATTGAGATGATCTGGCTCCAAGTGGCCGACAACAGCGATATGGGGAGATTTTTCGAGATCCCAAAGTTGAAAGCTAGACATTTCGTAGACGACGATAGAGGTAGGCTTGAGGTCATCTAAGATATCGATGGCGGGATTGCCGATGTTGCCCACTAGAAACGCGTCTTGGTTTTCGGCGTCTAGGAGGGATTTGACGAATGAACAGGTGGTACCTTTGCCTTTGGTGGCGGTGACGCCAATGATAGGGCAAGGGCAATGATCGAAGAAATATTTGGTGAGACTGGATTCGTTATCTAGGTTAAGAGGCGGAATGGATGGGCTTCGAAGAACTATATCATATGATGAATAATCTTTGCTGGCGAATTGTTCTGGGGTGAGATTTTCGTAAATGTCAAATTCGGCGTTAAATTTGGTTTTGAAGTATTTTTCGGCGGATTTGCCTTCTTTGCCGTAGCCTAATAATGCAATTTTCATATTTTTATTATAGCATATTTGAGGTAACAGAGAAGTAAGCATTGACATTTTGGCGGAAGTGTGATATAATTAGAGAGTAGATTATCTTAGGGAATTATTTCTTGAGAAGGTCTTGCAACCCTTAATAAACGCATTTTTGCGAGTAAATAGTATTCGTTGTCCAGAGAGGAAGGAGATTTTCATGAAGAAAATTCTGGACAATTATAGTTCCGTCGACGAGCAAGGGGCTCAGGTCATTGCTGAGCGATGCTTGAAATGGCAAGAGCTTGGCGTGAGCGAGCCTAATCAGATTATTGGCGAGATTCTCGCTGGTGGTGGCACTATTACGAACGGCGTAGTTATCGGTGAGCATTTGTTTGGGAATATGTACAATCCCGACAAGGCTCTCGAGCTTATTGGTTCGGTGTGGTGCACGTCGATTGTTCTTAGTACGGATAAGGACGACGAAGGTCGCCAATGGGTGACTACTGCAAGCGGTTCCAGATACTTGTTGCTTGGCAAGCGTCCGGAGAGGAGCTTCGAGGAGATTCTGAGTCGAATCTATTTGATAGCTCCAGAGCCGTTTGCGGAATATCTCGAAGATCACGTGTCTTTCTGGGCTCCAGAGATTCGCTGGGGTAATTTGACTAATGCTGTTAAGGCATATGTTGAACCATCCAGTAAGGATTCGCGTGCCATCGAGATTTACTCCCTTCTTTGTGCGTGCACGAAATCGGAGATGGCTCGTAGATTTGAAAAAGATGGGTTTTAACAAGTAGCGTCAAGGAAAGGAATAACGATGCTAAAACACACTATTGCGCTGCTACTCACCATTGTCGTTGCAGAGGTGATGAGTTTCGGCAACCTTGTCCTGAGCAGTAACGTTGACGTCCCCACAAATAGCGAGAAATCGTCCATGATGGCTGTTTCTGAGCCGGTTTATGTGCCGGAGGAGGCCGTGACGGTGGAAAAAGCTGCTGTTGAAATTGAGGACACGGAAGAACTTGACGGCGTGGAAGAGTGGTCCGACTACGGTTATTATGATGAGAACATCGTCTATTATGGCTATGCCGACTATGGCTACGACGACGGTTACAGCTATGAGGCTCCGTCTTATGATGGTAGTGGATACGCTAACGCAAACGTTGATGGGGCATGGATTTCTGGCGCCGATTTTATGTTCAATGGCGTATATCAAGACTCCAGCGGATATTCTTATAGTTGGTATCCAGAGAGAGTGTTGCCGGGTGGTGGCCTAAACATTCCCGGTCGCCATGTTGGCGATGAGGGGTATGTTGTTGATGGTGACGGAAATCTGTGTGTTGCCTCTGACGATCTGCCTTATGGTACGGTCGTTAGCGTGCCGTTTGGTTCCGGCACCGCTGTCGTGTACGACTGTGGAGGGGGCCACGGTAATCTCGATGTGTACACATCGTGGTAATCTCCATAACGCTACGGAAAAGGTCGCACTTGGTGCGGCCTTTTTCACGCCTTTTTGATGATTTTTCGGGCTTCTTCTAGAGAATGAGTTTCCATGAGTTTAGCGCGGAAATCTTTGGCGCCAGGAAAGTTATTAATGTAGATTTTGAAATAGTGCTTTAGAGGTTCATATGATGGCTCGTGTAAAAGTTTTTCTCGGGGGCATTCGCAGTCGCTACGAGGACGAAGCGACGAGCCCCGTGAAGACGGGCGCGAGGAGCGTCCCCGAGAAAAATCTTTTATACGAGCTTCGTATAAGTCTAAATGTAGTTTCAAGAGTTCCATTAATTCTGTGCGAGTGGGGGAGTGATCAGTGAAACAACAGGGGTTAGCGAAGACGCCACGCCCAATCATAAAACCATCTACTTCGGGGTATTTTTGATAAAGCTCAAGGGCGTGAGCGCGGTCTTTGATGTCACCGTTTACAATTAGTTTGGTTTCTGGGGAAATTTGGTCACGTAGTTTGATTATTGCGGGAATTAGCTCGTAATGGGCGGGAACTTTGCTCATTTCTTTTTTAGTACGAAGATGCACGGTGAGGGCGGAGGGATGTTCATTTAATATGGTCGGGAGCCAAACCTGGTATTCTTCGGGGTTAGACCAACCCAGGCGCGTTTTGACAGAAACTGGTAAATTGGTGGATTTTTGAGCATTTTTGAGACATTCTATAGCTAGCTCAGGGGTTTTGATCATAGCTGCGCCGCCACCTGTTTTGTTAACGTGCTTGTCGGGGCAGCCAAAATTGAGGTCTACTCCTGAAAAACCGAGCGATTCGAGTGCGTTGCAAGTTTCCGAAAAATGTGCTGGATTTTTGCCCCAGATTTGAGCAATGATAGGAGTATCAGAAGGAGCGATTTCGAGGCGTTCTAAGGCGTTGGCGCGACCCTTTTCGGAGGCATAAGAAGAAACATTGGTAAATTCTGTAAAAAATAAGTCTGGTCGGCCGGCGCGTGCTATGACTTGACGAAAAATTATGTCCGTAACGCCTTCCATAGGGGCGAGGACGAGGAAAGGCTTTGGTAGCTCTTGCCAAATATTCATTTTGATATTATAACATATCACGTAGAAATTAAGGTTGAATTAAGGTGGTTTTTTGATTATAATGAATATATAAAAAATAAATGGAGATAATACTATGAGCGAAACGTTTCCAAATAGCAACCAAGATGAGCAAGATTACAAAGTGACTAAGCTCCCTGGTCCGACAGAGGAAGAGATGGACGCAATTCGTAAAGAAGCTGGAACGCAAGAATATGTGGGTGAAAAACAGATGGGAAATGGTCCAGATTACGAAGGTAATGGATTTCAAGCAAATGGGAATGAACTTTCATCTGATGATGCGGATACCGAAGTATCGCCGGCCGAAGAGGACGCAATTAATAAGGCTCTTGGCGATGCAGCATTAGAAGGAGTCAAGGAAGAACAAAAAGAGGATGAAGGGGGCGAAAGCGCCGTCTAGATTGATTCCATGATTAATTAAAAGCCACCCTAAAGGGTGGCTTTTTGGGAGTTACGAGGGGAGTATGACTCCGACGAGGTCCTTTCTTTTAAAGTCGGGGAGGTCGAAGAAGTGGCCGATTTGGTGGTTCGCCATGTTTAGGGCCGTCAGGACATTATCCCACATGGAGAGGTAGGTTTCTCCGTCGCGGTAGACGAAAATCACCATATCGTTGATTCCTTTATAACGGCCCAACTTGGCTGCGACTTCGGGGGTGAAGTGCTTGCGATCCTGTTCACTAAAAACAGGGTAGATCGTGCTCACTATGCCACGCTTGTTGATGGTCTTGATCCCTTCGTCTGGGATTTTGATGCAGCGCTTCAACCTTTTCTCCTCGTTGTCCATCTTCTTGATCTTGTGTGCCTTGCAATAAGCAAGGCACTTCTCCTTGAAGTTGTAATCAGAAACAGACATCATAAACTCCTTTCTAAAGAACGGATATATCGTAGTGTGATAAATCAATGTTGTTTTGTTATTTTAACATAGATTATTATTTTTGTCAATATTTAAATGGTTTTGCTTAAAAAATGTGTTATAATTAGGTTGCTCATGCTATACTTCGGTCACTGGCGATGAGAAAAGTTTTTAGGCATCAAACGTTTGTCATTTGCGTTTTTTGCTATGAGCTGGTATAACCTTAGGCTCGCATAAATGACTCTATTAATTAATCATTAAGGAGTCTTTATGAAAAACTTTAACAAAAACAACAAAGAGCAGGTCGAGGTAATGGCCCTCTTCGGTTACGAAATGACGCCCTGCCAACCGCTGACTTATCGGCGACGAGGCGAGCGCGAAACCGAGGTAACGGAACTGCTTCGCACGCAAATTCGTTTTGTGGGTGGCGTGACGTTACATATCTTCGATGTGCTAATTGGCCAGGAGAAGGCACGACTCGAGTTTAACTCGGGAACCTTATCTTGGTACCTCACCTAGAGGATGGCCCTTAGGGGCCATTTTCTATGGTATAATTTGATTATGCAGGAAATCACAAAACGGTTGACGGAGCTTGAGATTGATTTTTTGAAGGTTTATGAGAAATTGGCTATTTCTGATAAATTGTCGAAAATTGCAGTTTTGGAAAAAGAGGTGGCAGAGCCAGAGATTTGGAAAGACGTAAAACAAGCAACAGAGAAAAACCAGGAGCTCGCCAAGCTAAGCGACGAGGTACAGCCGTGGGAATTATTAAAGACGCAGATTAGTGATTTGAAGGAAATGTTGGAGATTGCAGATGAGGATTTGAAAGAGGAGATTGGCGGGCAAGTTGAGGCGATGGGGCGGCAATTTGCTGAACTTAAAAAGGCACTCAGGTTTCAGGGAAAGTATGATTCTCGAGATGCGATCATTCGGATTACTTCTGGGGCGGGTGGCACCGAAGCGATGGATTGGGCAGACATGCTGGAACGGATGTATTTGAGGTTTTTTGAGAAAAAAGGCTTTAAAGCGACTTGTCTTGAGCGGGTGACCGGTGAAGAAGCGGGGATTAAGACCGCCGTATATGAGGTGACGGGAGCAAATGCTTATGGATGGCTGAAGTCAGAACACGGCGTGCATCGTTTGGTGCGTTTGTCGCCGTTTAATGCGAATAATTTGAGGCAGACCTCTTTTGCATTAGTAGAAATTTTGCCTCGTATTACCGCTGACACTGATGTAGAGATTGACGAAAAAGATTTGAGGGTAGATGTTTATCGCTCTGGTGGTCATGGTGGTCAAGGAGTGAATACAACGGATTCAGCGGTAAGAATTACGCATTTGCCGACTAATACAGTGGTAGCAATTCAGAATGAACGTTCGCAGATTCAGAACCGTGAAAAGGCGATGGAGATACTAAGAGGTAAGTTGGTCCAGATGCAGTTAGAGCAGCATGCTGCGACGATTGGGGAGCTACGCGCTGGTGAGTCGGCGGGCTGGGGCCAGCAGATACGTAACTATGTTTTACAACCCTATAAACTAGTGAAGGATACAAGGACGGATTTCGAATCAAAAGAGCCAGATAAAGTACTAGACGGCGAGATTGATGGGTTTATAGAAGCATTTTTGGAAAATAGTTAAGTTTATGTGTTAAACATTTGGTATACAGAGATAATCGCTTTATGTTTGCATTTTCTAATCAGTGAAAAACCCCGGCAGATTGCCGGGGCTTTTTGTTCAGTTGTAAATAGAGATTAGGGCTCGAAACGGCTAAGATCGATGTCGTGCCACCTGTCACGGCCTTTTACGTGTTTGCCTCCATATGAATGGATTTCGTATTGACGTTCGCATATGAGGTACCGTTTGCCGTCTTGCGCTTCTAATGTAATGATGTTGACCAAGAAGCAGTCTTTGGGTATCCGCAGATTTGTTTCGCTGATGATGGCGAGTGTGTTGTTCATAGTATTTAAGGCTTTGATAAGATAAAACCAAATTTCTGAGCTAGCCATCATGTCGAGCAGGGCGGTCTTGTCTTGAAGACAGAGGCCGTATGGTGTAACGATGTATGCTTTATCTCGATCGAGATTGAACAGATTATGGAGCGTAAAGCTGTACCGTCTATTCCAAGCTTCCTTTAGGGGAACGCTTTTGTTCATTGCGCGGATCCTAGTGTCGAAAATTCTTAGACATCGCAGGGTAACTTGATCGGACCATGATTTTTCTAAGCGATCTTCGCCTTCTTTCCAGTAGTTGAACGCTTCGAGGTTGAATGAGCTGGTGGTATCAATTGGCATAATCGCCCCTTTCTCTAGTTATAACTAGAATAGTATTTTAAGTTGCACATAATCCCACATTTGCTTACGGTGTTTTATTATAGCATGATTATAGCGAATTGTCAATAGAGAAGGATTATAGGATTGACTTTTTAGTGTATTTGTGGTATAATGTAGGTAGTTCTATTGATTGGGATAGGATGTATTTGTTAACAACAAGTGGTTTGCTTGTTTATATTTCGTCCGTACCTATGGTACAGAGAGGAGTTAGCATGGCTAACTATGTCTTTTCCGACCTTCATGGCAGCCTGAACGCCTGGAGGGCGATTCAGGAAAGGACTAACGATGGTGACTGCCTTTATTGCTTGGGCGATGCTGCAGATCGTGGACCTGATGGGTACCAGATTCTGAAGGAGCTCTTTGATGATCCTCGAGTGATCTACCTCAAGGGTAATCACGATGACATGTTCGTTGATGGCGTCCTCAATGGTAATTCACGTATTCTTAGGCACTGGATAGATCGATGTGGGGGGTGGTCAACCTTTGAGGCATGGGGTAATGATGGTCAATCGCTTGATATTCTCGAGTGGTTAGATTCTGCGCCTGAGATTGAGAAGGTTGTGACCGAGAAAGGTTTGATTCTCTTGAGTCATGCCGGGTATACTCCGCATAGGACTCCCTTGAAGACCTTGTTCAACGTCGATTTTATTTGGGGACGTGAGCATTTTCTCGACCCCTGGGAACTTGGTGAGCTGGATGTGTTTGTAGTGCATGGACATACTCCTGTTTCTACGGTTTGGGCGGGTGCCGACGAGCCGGTCTTCTATGCTGATGGCCACAAGGTCAACATCGATCTTGGCACTTACTTTTCTTACAGGTGTGCCTTGATGTGCCTTGACGACTTCAGTTATGAGGTTTTTAGGGTTTAGTTTTTGCACTCCTCCTCGGCGATAGGTCGAGGGGGAGTGTTCTAGGAAAGGAAAGAATATGAGCCAGATGATTTTGAACTACCTCATGACGGACAGTGACGGCTACAATGCAATAGCAAAAAGTTGCTATCGTTGGCGTAGCGACGCCACCCGAAACGTTGCCGATGTGATTGGCGAGATTTTGGAAGGTGGTGGCCTAATTGGCCTGAAGCCGAGGAATGGACTGCATGTGTTTGGAAACATGTATAATCCCGACAAAGGTTTCGAAGGCGAGATTTGGGTTTCTGCTCCGATTGTCTCCGTTGAGGTTCAGGACGATCTAACATACGTCATTACCTCGAGCGGATCGAAATACTATCTGTTTTATCCTTTTTCGTCAAAGGAAGATTCAGATGATTCGGATGATTTGGGCGATTTGCCCGATTCGTGTGATTCGCACGACGACGTACCCGAGCCGACCACGGAAGAGGTGTTCATGGATCCGATTGGATACCTGAATTATCTCTCCGCTCAATAGAATGAGCGCTGCCTTAGGGCGGCGCTTTTTCAATTTAAAAATAGGGGTTGGCAAGAGAAAAAAACTGTGCTATAATTGGCATGTTATACCTAGACATAAGGAGAGGTCCTGAGATTTTGAGTCAGGAAACCAACCTAAAAGTCTAGTTTTAATAGTGTAATTTTGCTTGATGTACAGAGGCAAAAATACAAAATTACGCCTTATAGGGGCGTGGAGTATCAAATATAAGGGAAAGGAATTAGGATGCAAGTCATTCTCGGCACCAAAATTGGTATGACTCAGATCATCGGTGAAGATGGTGTTGTGACTCCTGTCACAGTGCTTCAAGCCGGCCCTATCACGGTGACTCAGATTAAAACCGTCGAAACTGATGGTTATAACGCCGTGCAAGTGGGTTATGGTCAGAGTAAGAATCTGAGCAAGTCGGTTTCCGGCCACACAAAAAAGGCTGGTGAAAATATAAATCCTAGAATCCTGAAGGAATTTAGAGTTGACGAAATTCCGGAAGGGCTAAAATTAGGCGACAAAATTACCGTCGAAAGCTTTAAGCTTGGCGATAAGGTCGCGGTAACTGGTACAAGCAAAGGTAAAGGTTTTGCAGGTACCGTCAAACGTCACAATTTTATCGAATCTCGCAATACGCACGGATTTAAGGGGAACATTCGTCGCGTTGGTTCGATTGGTTCGATGTATCCACAAAAGGTCTTTAAGGGCAAGAAAATGCCAGGTCGAATGGGCCACGAACAAGTGACTGTCAAAAATTTGGTAGTTGCTTATATCGATGTAGAGAAAAACTTGATTGGTCTAAAAGGTGCTGTGCCTGGACCACGCAAGGGCATCGTATCGGTGGAGGGAAAGGAGTAATATGGCTACTTTGAATAAAGATATTTTCGGTTTGAAGGTGGAAAATCATGAACTCGTAAAATTAGCTTATGATACATATTTAGCCAATTCTCGTAGTTCTCATGCCAAAACCTTGAAGCGTGGTGAAGTTCGTGGCGGCGGCAAGAAGCCTTGGAGGCAAAAAGGTACTGGTAGAGCTCGTTTTGGTTCTACTCGTAACCCGATTTGGCGCCATGGTGGTGTAGCTTTTGGTCGTACTGGCAACGAAAACTTCACTAAAAAGATTGCAAAAAGCGCTAAGCTTTTGGCTGTACGTCAAGCATTGTCAATGAAAAATGCTGACAAAGCTGTGATTGTGTTAGAAAAAGAAGTGAAGCTTACTGGTAAAACCAAAGACGCTGTTAAAGTTTTGAAAGAATTGAAACTTGAAGGTAAGAATGTGTTAGCGGTTGCCGCGGAGAAAACTCCAGAAGCATTGCGCTCTACTAATAATTTGCCAAATGTTAAATTAGTACGTGCTACATATTTAAATGTATTTGACATTATGAACGCAGATGCAATCGTGTTTTCTGAAGCAGCATTAAAAGTAGTGGAAAAATGGTTAATGGGAGAGGAGAAGTAAGATGGTAAAAGAAGATAAAACCAATATTGAACTTCATCTCTTGGAGCCACGCGCTACTGAGAAGAGCTACTTGGAGCAAACTAACCGAATTTATGTTTTTCCGGTGAAAAAATCTGCTTCGAAGCAAGCAATTGCTAAGATGGTGGAAAAAGAATTTAATGTAACAGTGACTGATGTCAAGACATTAATTCGCAAAGGTAAAAAGACTAAATATTCGAAAGGTAAGCACGCTTATCCCGGCATTACGCATCGTCGAGATAGGAAGTTTGCTTATGTGAGACTAAAAAAAGGCGACTCAATCAAAGTATTTGACGAGCCAGAAGATAATAAAACCAGCGCAAAGGAAGCCAAGAAGGCTGATTCGAAGAACAGTCGAAGCGCAGCCAAGGCTGACAAGAATGCAGGTAAGGAGAAGAAGTAATGGCAATTAAAGCATATCGCCCAATGACACCGGCGCAGCGTCAAAAGACGACCGAAGATTACGATCAGATTACGACCAAGAAGCCACTCAAGTCATTAACTAAGGCGAAAAAACAACAGGCCGGTAAGAATAATCAAGGCCGAATCACGGTACGACACCGTGGTGGTGGCGTGAAGCGTCATTATCGTATTATGACCTACAAGCTGCCAAAGGATTTGACTTTTACAGTTGAAGAGATCGAATACGATCCGAACCGCTCAGCACGAATTGCGAGAGTTAAGGATCAAAACGGCGTATATTATTATGTACTCGCTGATACCAAGATGACAAAAGGTACGACTTTTAAGACTGGTAATGAAATTGAGGTTGAAGATAGTAATCGAATGCCGCTTGAAAACATTCCAGTTGGTACTTTTGTGTATGCAATTGAGCTTGCTCCGGGCAAGGGCGCACAAATGGTGCGCGCAGCTGGAGCTTCGGCGCAGTTGATGGCAAAAGAAAATGGCTATGCTACTTTGAAGATGCCATCTGGTGAAGTACGCAAAGTTTTGGTAGGCTGTGAAGCTTCAATCGGTACGGTTTCGAATTTGCAGCATCAGAATGTAAAGATTGGCGCGGCTGGTCGACGTCGTCGTAAGGGTATTCGCCCAACTGTACGTGGTGTCGTGATGAATGCGGCAGATCACCCACACGGTGGTGGTGATGGTGGTCGTCACGGTTCGGGCAAAGCTCCGCGTACTCCATGGGGTCAGCTTACGCTTGGTTATCGTACCCGTCGCAATAAGAAAACTAATAAAATGATCGTGCGCAGTCGCCACGAAGGAAAGAGGAGATAATGTCTAGGAGTCTGAAAAAGGGTCCGTTTGTGGACTATAAACTCGCCAAGAAAGTTGCTGCGCTATCTTCTGAAGATCGCACAGTGATTAAGACTTGGGCAAGATATTCTACTATTTCACCAGAAATGGTAGGCAGAACTATAGCAGTTCATAATGGTAGAGTGCATGTACCAGTTTATATTTCAGAAAATATGGTTGGTCATAAGCTCGGTGAATTTGCTCCAACGCGTAAATTCCGCCGTCATGGTGGTAAAAAAGCTGCCGAAGCTGCAGCGGCGAAAGGAAAAGGTTAGAATATGGCAGAAACACTTTTTGCACATGCATACGAAAAAGGTATCGATTCTCAGCCTAGAAAGACCAATATCGTCGCTAGCTTGGTGAGAGATCGTTATGTAGCTGATGCGGTGGTAATTTTGGAGCACACTCAGCGCAGAGCTGCACGTGCAGTATTAAAAGCAATTGAATCGGCAAATGCGAATTTGCTCAATAATTCTAGCAAGACAATCGATCCAAAAACCGTGCGAATTGCTCGAATTGTAGTAACGAATGGTACCAGGATGCGTCGCTACAAGCCAGCATCTAGGGGCCGTGCATTGCCTTATGAGATTATTTCGTCCAACATTTTTGTTGAGGTCGCAGGCGAAGAAAAAGTAAAGAAGGCTGCACCAGCCAAACAGGCTGAAGCAGAAAAGAAGGAGAAAAAGTAATATGGGTCAGAAGGTTAACCCCATCTCTTACCGCCTTCAAATCAGCAAAGACTGGTCTTCTAAATGGTTTACCAGGAAGTCTGACTTTCGTCATTGGCTGGTTGAAGACGCTAAAATCCGTGATTTGATCGAGGAGCGCTACAAAGCTCGTCCGACAATTGCGCGGGTTGATATTGAACGCTCCGCAAACCTTACGACGATTACTATTTTGACCGCTAAGGCCGGCGCGGTAATCGGTAAGCAAGGTTCGGGGATTAATGAGCTGAAAAAACAGCTCGAAAAGATTGTTTCTGGACCGATTCGTATTAACGTCGAAGAGGTAAAGAAACCAGAATTAAATGCAAAATTAGTAGCCGAGAATATTGGTTTTCAGTTGGGTAAGCGTATGAATTTCCGTCGCGCCGTAAAGACCGCTTTGCAGTCTACGATGAATGCTGGTGCGAAAGGTGTACGTATTGAGGTGGCAGGGCGCCTCAACGGTGCTGAAATGAGCCGTCGTGAAAAATTCATTGACGGTTCGGTGCCTCTACATACTTTGCGTGCTGACATTGACTTTTATTGTCATCATGCACCAACGATTGCTGGTATTGTAGGCGTAAAAGTTTGGATTTATAAGGGGGAAAAGTAAAATGGCTATATTGATACCAAAGAAAGTACCACATCGCAAGGTGCGTAAGGGCAAAAACGAAGGGGTAGCTACACGTTGCAACACAGTGGCTTTTGGCGAATTTGGTTTGATGTCGCTCGATAATGAACGAG